>CAXUEE010000095.1:0-602 GCA_964249905.1 uncultured Acidobacteriaceae bacterium | reverse complement strand
GACCGGCCGGTGCCGGCGTACACGCGGTCGTTGAACGAGCCGGTGCAGGGGCTGCGGATCGGTGTCCCGGCGGAGTTCTTCGCCCCCGGCCTCGCCGCGGAGGTGGCGGCCGCCGTCCGCGGCTTCGACCCAGACCAGCGTGGCCGGGGCGTCGCTGCGCCACTGATAGTCGCGCGGACCGGGCTCGACGGCATCGCGGGAGATGGGCAGCGTATCGACGAGCGGGCGATCCTGCATGACCTTTGCCTCGCCGGAGGCTAGCATGACGATCTCTGTCTTGCGTGGAAAGCGCTCGTCGGGAACCGTATAGCTGAAAGGACGATGCAGCATGGAGACCAGCGCATACTTGCCGTCGGGCGATGGGCTGACCGTGTCGAGCAGTCCCTTGACGGATAGAAGTTTCGGCGCGCCGTTGAGCGGGATGACGGCAAGCTGCGAGGTGGAGTAGCACTCGAAGATTGCCTCATCGGTGGTGGTCTTGAGCATGTCTTCGTAGGTGGGCGCGGGGCTGACCTTGCCCAGATTCTCGGAGATGTCCGGACCGGTGGGGACATCGCTTTCCTTGGGGGCTTCGCCGCTGTTTGAGCTTACAGCTGGATCCT
>CAXUEE010000094.1:0-13391 GCA_964249905.1 uncultured Acidobacteriaceae bacterium | reverse complement strand
GGCAAGCTCTTCATCGAGTTCGCGCTGACGCTGCCGAACCACTTGATAGTCTTTAACTCGATTAAAACCTTATCAGTGGCGATCATCAACTACGTGGAGCTGACGGAAGCGGCCAGTGTCGGGGGACGGGCACTCGCCATCAGCCGTGAGCAGGTTCTAGATCCGTGTGCCACGGCTTCGAACGCCGTCCAGGGTGTAGCGCCCTCTCTCAAACCAGCCAGTTTGACCTACAGCTTTGTTCTTAATGGAGCGGCGTTCAACGGGTCCACCTGCAATAGCCCCAGCGTGAATACAGGCGCCGCAGGAGACTTGGTTCAAGGTCAATCCGCGACGATCACCGTCACCTATCCTTGCGTTCTGAAGGTATACGGCGTCAACTACGCGCCCAACTGCATTTTGACCGCAAAGACGACCGAGCTGGTCCAGTGAGCTTACGATGATCCAACCGTGCCGTCTTCGCCTCCTTTGGTCGGACGACCGCGCGCAGGCGCTCCCGGTGATCGCCTTAATGATGACCATGCTGCTCAGCATGACCGCATTGGCGCTCGACGGAGGCCGGGCCATCTACAGTTCACGGGAGCTGCAGGCGACCACCGACGCGGCGGCGCTGGCAGCAGCCCATGCTGTGCGCACGGCGACTACGGTCGCACAGATTACCGGGCCGACCGGCGTGGCCGCAACCTATAGTGCCGGATTGGGCGGGTACAACCAGCGCAGCACGCTTCCGTCCGTCAATGTGACCAGCACCCTCAAATGCCTGACCACCTTGCAGAATCAGGGGATCGCCTGTATCGGTACGCTTCCCTACAACGCAGTGCAGGTAACTGCATCGTCAGTGCTGCCCATGTACTTCGCCGGCATCCTCGGCCATCGGACGCTCACCATATCGACGACCTCGACTGCGTCGACACGCGGAGGCTCACCACGGCCCTCCAACATCGCCGTCATCATCGACACGACTCTGTCGATGAACATCACCGATTCAAACTGCGGAACCACGGCCATGCAATGTGCCCTGAACGGTTTCCAGATCCTGCTGCAGAATCTATCCCCATGTGCTTCTTACCAGAGCAGTTGTGCCGGCGGCAGCAGCAACAGTCCATTTGATGAAGTGAGCCTGTTTACTTTTGACAACGTGAGCGTCGGCACGGTGGGCCTGTACACCAGTTGCACGAGTCCTATGCCCGGCCCGTCATATGGAAGCAATTATTACAATTACGCGCCCTATGGGAACTTCGATCTTCAGACTTCTCCGGCCGCGACCCCCTTTGCGGGTCTTCCTACCGGGCTGGGCTATTCTTTTCCGACGCCCGGAGCCGCCTACTCGCCTACGGGGTCGACCAATCCGACCTACCAGGTGACCGGCTTTCTGACGGACTACCGTGTGTCCGATACCGCGACTTCCCTCAACACCAACTCGGCCCTGGTCAAGGCTGCCGGCGGCGTGAGCGGTTGCGGCAGCATGGCGCCGCCTAACTTTGAAGCCGATTACGGGACGTTTCATGCAGGCGTCCTCTATGCTGCCCAGTCCTCGCTCGCTGCGCAGCATCAGGCAAATGGCGCCGACAGCGTCATGATTATCCTGAGCGACGGTGATTCGAACGCCCTCCAATCGGGGAACACCGTCATCAACCAGGCTTTCGGTGGGCCGCCGCCAAACTCTACCAACATGTCTACTCCTGCGCCCACCGGCAGCGGAAGCTATATGACCGCGACCGCGAACGGCTCTTATCCCTCATGGGTAGGGGAGTGCGGCCAGGCGGTCGACGCCGCACAGTATGCGACGAATAGCGGGACGCTCGTCTTCTCAATCGCCTACGGCGCCCAGACCAGCGGATGTACCACCGACTCCAATGCCGGCAATCACCCCAACATCACACCTTGCAATACCATGGCCGGCATGGCTTCGGCACCCCAGTACTTTTACTCGGACAATCAAAAATATGGGCAGACTACCTCATGTATCGCGAGCCAGCCCTATACGTCCCTGAACAGCATCTTTACGGCGATCGCGGCGGAGCTGTCGCAATCCCGCTTGATTCCAAACAATACGACCTAGGGAAGAGAAGAACTGCGGTCAAGCTCTTCTTCTTTGGTTCCGCCCCGTCGCTGACTCGTCCCAGACGGTCCCACTTTTCGCTCCGTCAACCACTGCCGGTCATGATATTTCCGACCGCGCTGAAAATATTGACGGCTTTGCCGCTGATTCCGTGGAGAGCAACGATCGTCCCCAAGCCGAGAATGACTGCAACCAGTGCGTACTCCACTATGTCCTGGCCTTCGTCGTCTCGGAGCAGATGGAAAACAAAAGCACGCCGCATACCGGTGCACCTCCTGAAGGATCTATCGGCAGTGTGCTCCATTTCATGAGTTTTTAGACTTCACCTTTCGTGGTAAATCGGTCTCGGTCCCTGAACCTCTGATTGCGGCAGGCAGGCTGGATGCTGCGGCTGTTTTAGAGGACAGACGCGGTCCGTATCGCGCGCAAGCACGCCAGCGGGTAAAATAGCGCTACACCACGCCATGCTAAGGATGCAACGCTCGTTGTCGCGCGTTTTTCTTAACGTTTCCCGGGGCTGCCTACCCGCGCTGCTGCTGGCGTGGGTGCCAGGCGCAAGCCGGATCGGAGCAGCCGTTTCGCAGGAGGCCGGCGGACCTGAGCCCGAAATCACACGCACCTTCGCCGGAACTACCGAGATCGGCACGCTGGCGACGGTTCCCTACCGGATCGATGTGCCTGCCGGGTGGAATCACGCGCTGGTGGTTTATTTTCATGGCTACGCGGAAGGTCCGTTTACTTATCGGGTGGGCAGTCCGCTCAGCGAACAAACACAGCCCATCTTCGACCGTGGGTACGCCATTCTTCAGTCCGGGTATTCCGCCCCAGGTTGGGCCGTGGCGGAGGCCTACCCGGAGACGGAGCGGCTGCGCCAGTACTTCCTGAAACGGTACGGTCAGCCGGCTGAAGGAAAGAAGGCGGCAAAACAGATGGAGACGATTGTCGAAGGCGGCTCGATGGGGGGTGCACTGGTCACCGCGGAGCTCGAACTCAACCCCAAGCCGTACGCCGGGGGACTCGACTTATGTGGCTCGGTGGGACCTACCGATCTTGCCTTTCAACGACGTTTCGCCTGGCGCGCTGCCTTTGACTTCTACTTTCCCGGACTCATGCCGCCGCTTGTTCCCTCACCGCCGGACTTCCAGGAGTCCCGCGGTCTCCGCCGGCGCACGGAAGACGCTCTGAAAACAAATCCGCTTGCGGCCACGTCCTTGCGCAATCTAACCGGTTTACACACGGATACGGAAGTCGCCGACGCGATGGTGTACTTCACCTACGTCATTGCAGACATGCAGCGCCGCGGGGGCGGAAATCCCTTCGATAATCGCAATTTTCTTTACGCCGGCACCAGCCCGGGCAGCTCCAGCTCAGACAACGCACTGAATGACGGGGTTCACCGCTACACGGCGGATCCGCATGCACGCGAGTATCTCCTGCAGCATTACACGCCAACCGGCCGGCTGAACCGGCCTATGCTGGCGCTGCATACGACCTACGACCCGCGCATCCCGACGAGTACGCTGAGCGTTTACAACGAGCAGGTGGCGATCGCCGGCTTCTCGCAAAATCTGGTGCAGCAGTACGTTCACCGGGACGGCCATTGCACGTTCACCGCCGATGAGGTCGGGCGCACATTTGACGAGCTGGTGCTTTGGATCCACACCGGACGCCGCCCCGCTCCCGGGCTCTTGCCTCCCGCGCCTCGCCCTTCAACCAGCACAACTGCCAGCCGCTAGCAAAACTCCTTAGTGGGAGACGTAGTTCCAGTAGAGAGCGAGGTTGGTGGCGTTCAGCGAGCCGATGCCAGTGGCGAAGTCCCAGCCAATTCCGGAAGCGTAGGCCGGCAGGTACACGGAAGACGAAGTGGAAAGAACACCATAGGTGCCCGAAGGCCTGTAGCAGTTGTGGGTTCCTGTGCAGACCACGTCCATATCGCCCACGGTGACGTCGTAGAAGATGCAGCTTCCTCCGACAGCGTTTCCGTTACTGGAGTTGCAGGCGCTGCTTCCGCTGTTTCCGTACTCCGACCCTGCAAGGTTGTAGTAGGTCGGGTTAGGATTGCCCCACCTGGACCCGGTGAACTGGGTGATCATCGACTGGATGCCAGGCATGATGGGAGAGGCGAAGCTCGTTCCGCCCGCGCCGGACCAGGTACTGGGCGCTCCGGAGCAGGCGGCTCCGCCGTTCTTTGTATCCGTGTCACAGAACACGTAGTAATGTCCCCAGACTCCGTTGGCCGCGAAGAGCGCCACATCCGGGAGGTCCCGCACGCCATCCTGGGGCACACCGAGCACGTTCTGCCATGCCGGCTTGGCATACCCCTGACAGGTCCCGCTCACGACGCCCGCGATGGACGGCGAACCGGTAGCACAACCGGAAGGACCGCCCGAACCGGCAGCAGTCGTCAGATAGGACCGCCCAGTCGACGAGTTGCAGAAACCGTTTGTGCCGTAAGTCGTGCTGTAGCCGTAAAAGGTAGCCAGCAAAGAACTTGCGCAGGAATCATTCCAAGGGATCTCCGGAAGATAACTCTTTGCCGAGCCGTAGGCGCTCGTGTTCGTTTGATTCCAGTAGTTACCCGTGGTACCGGTCACCGTGTCGCCGAAGTCGGTGCCGCCGACTGCAACGTTGTACGGAGTGCTCGCAAATCCGCTCACCGTGATGCCATGGGTTGCGTAATTTGCGTTCGCATCGGAACTGGCCGCGCCTTCATCGCCGGAAGAAACAAAAACGGAAACACCCTCCGCCGCCGCCGTCTGGTAGGCCGAATAGTAAGAGGCGTTAGCTGCCGCGCCGTTCTCGCTTTCGCTTTCGCCGTAGCTGATGCTTACGATTTGCGGCGGATTCGCTCCGCTGAGGAGATTGTTCAGCGCAATCAGTCCTCCGAAGGTCGTCCGGCTGCTCGCGCAGCTTGCCAGAACAATAGCTGCTGACGGGGCTGCGGCGCTCGCCCACTCCGCATCGAGAATCGCTTCCCCGTCATCCGCGTTCACGCCCGGATTGGTGCAGTTCGTCCCCGGGTGGACCTGCGTAAAGGAACCTGAACTGAAAGCGGAAAGCCCAAAGGTGTTGCGGAAGGTCATCCAGTCGGCGGTCGAGTACACATTCGTGTCCTCAATCACGGCAATCGTCTGCCCCTGCCCGGAAAGGCCCGAGTAGAACAAGGGGTTCAGGTTGTAGATCGTCGCAAGATCGGCCGGCACCACCGCCTCATAGGTGCCCGTGCCGGAGCCGAAGGTGTAGCTCGGCGACGCCGTTGTCTGCGCGCCGGTATGCACGTCGATGTGGCTCGGAGGAAGATTGCTGTGCATCGGATGCGGGCGGAAATCATTCAGACTGCTGATGCCGGCAACGACGCCCACCAGTGCCGCCGGAATCTGAGGATCCTGCGTGTTCGCAAGATGCGGTTCGCCATTCACCTCAAGCTGGTGCAGCTCCGCGTGAAACGCTTCGTTGACCTGCTGCGCGTTCCCGGAAAAGTCGATCACCATGCCATTCGCGTAAACCTCATTCACCGTAAGCCCATGGCTGGTCAGCCAAGCCGCTACGGCCGAGAGATCCGATGCAGCCGGCCCATATTCCTGGCCGAGCGTCGCTGCCGTCAACCACTTATGGTAGTTCGGGGAGTTGGCCGTGTTCAGTGTGGCGATATAGCTGTTCAGCGCAGCTTCGGCGGCGTCGGACCGCTTCAACTGGAGCAACAGGTGATCCAGCGGCAGTGCGCCGTTCACGGCACCCCGGTCGTTGGCCGGATTCAGGGCCGCGGAGCGCACGTTGCCGGGCAGCGTCACCAACTTGGTGTCCTCTACCTTCTCGGTGACCGCTGGGCGACGGAGATTCTGTGCGAGTAGCGGGCAGAACGCAATGAAAAGCGTGGACGCCGGAAGGAGTCGCGAGGCAAGGCGGAACGGAAAGAGCATGAGAAGTCTCCTCATTGAAGCGGGTGGAGCATAGACCGGGGCGGGAGGGAGATAGGCCGGAGCAGACGAGACTTCTTCGTTTGTCAATAAAAGCCTACGCCACCCCTGCTACGCGACGCAATCAAGGGCACCCACCCGCTTCATCCCATCCACTTAGTTCGCGGAGTCCAAGGCGCGGCAGCCGATGTCGCGGCGGAACTGCATCCCGGGAAATTCGATCTTGTTCAGGGCGGTGTAGATGCGAGCGAGCGCCTCCCTCAAATTTGCGCCACTCGCAGAAACCGCCAGCACGCGACCGCCGGACGTAACGAGTTGACCATCGCTGCGGAGTTTCGTGCCGGCATGAAAAATATGTACATCGGCAGGTCCACTCAAATCTCCGACGATTGGCTGGTTTGCCTCGTAGCTCCCGGGATAGCCGGCACTTGCGGCGATCACACAGGCACTGGCCCCAGCTTTCAGCCGGATCGCAAGCGAGCCCACGTGGCCCGCGATCGACGCCTCGAGAATGTCGAGCAAATCCATGTCCAGCCGAAGCACGAGCGCCTCCGTCTCCGGATCTCCGAACCGCGTGTTGAACTCCAGCACCTTGGGCCCATCCGGCGTCAGCATCAGCCCAATGAAAAGTACGCCCGCAAACGGCCTATCTTCCGCGCGCATTCCATCGACTACGCGTTGCGCCACATGCTCCAGCAGCCACGCACTTACCTCCGGAGACACCAGGTCGTCGGTCGAGTAAGCCCCCATCCCGCCGGTATTGGGCCCTGTATCGCCCTCGCCAATCCGCTTGTGATCCTGAGCTACACCCAGCGTCGCCGCTCTCATTCCGTCGCACACCGCGAAAAACGAGACTTCCAGCCCCGCCAGCACTTCCTCAAGCACCACGCTGCCCGCAACCACTCCCAGCAACTCCCCAGAGAACATCTGCTCCGCCGTACGCAGCGCCTCCTCCTTGCCCGCGCAAAGAACGACGCCCTTGCCCGCAGCCAGACCATCCACCTTCACTACGACCCCGCCGGCAAACCCAGGCAGCGCCGCTTCTACCTCCGCCGGCGACCGGCAGACTTTGTATGCTGCTGTCGGAATCGACCAGCGCTGCATGAAATCTTTTGCAAACGCCTTGCTGGTCTCCAGTTGTGCCGCCGCTTGCGTCGGCCCGAACACCCGCGTACCACTCCTTTGCAAGACGTCCACCACACCAGCGGCCAGCGGTATCTCCGGTCCGATCACCACCAGCCCTGGCTGCTCCTGAACTACGAGCCGCTCAAGCGCCGGTACATCCGCCACATCGAGCGCTTCGCAGCGGGCAAGGGCTGCAATGCCGGCATTTCCGGGTGCGCAAACAACCTCGGTCACCCGTGCGCTCTGCCGCAAAGACCAAACCAGTGCATGCTCCCGGCCGCCTCCGCCGATCACCAGAACCTTCATTCCTCAAACCTAGCACTAGCGCGAGGCAAGTGTAGCCGGTTCCGTCTTCTGGACAAAGGCGAGCGGACCCTCCTCCGGACCGCCTTGATCCATCGACCAGCGACCGCGGTGCAGATACAAAATCCAGCACGTCGCAGCGAGCTCCGGCTGAATCACCATCAAGGTCGCCAGATAGCGCTTCGTCTTGAGAACCATCTCCGCGCTCCCTCGCACCGGACGGCTGCGCCGCAAGGCTCCCGGTACTTGGGGCATCTCGTACATCTTGAAATGAGCTTCCGGATGCTGCTTGCCGAAGGTCCACACGCACCGAGCTACCTGCTTTGGCGTCATAAGCGCGAAGTCTGCGACATGGTTACTCCGCACAATTCCTGGATAAAAGAAGTTGACGGCTTCCGCAACGAAATCCGCGCAGTTCTTCTTATGTAGCCGGTACGCATGGCGATTCTGGTCGGCATTCATCAGTTCGACAAAACGCTGGTCCTGCTCTTGCGTTGTATCGAGCTGATACGCATACACTTTCCGCGAGTACAGCACCCCAACCGTCTCCCACCACTCTCGATCCTGTTTGATCGTCTCCGTCCCGTCCGGAAAGTACGCCGCAAGATGCTCCCGCCGATACTTCTGGCGCAGCGCCTCGACCGTGCCCGGAGTCGTATCTGTAAGAATCTGATCCAGCTGATCGGTGCCATACAAAAAATCCATCACCGGCGAGGCAATCCAATCCAGCTGTCCGATTTTATCCAGGCGCGCAATCACCGCGCCCTGCGGCTCACTCGGAGCACACATCCGGAGCTTCACCGGACCATCCGCGCACACGCGATCAAGATAAAGCGAAACATGCCCCACCGGCATGATGGTGCCCCAGCTTCCAAATGGCTCTCCAACCAGAACAGTCAAGGAAGCGTGGGCGACCGCGGGACAGACCCCGCACAAAGACACGAAACAGACTGCCAACCGCAACATTCGATTCACCTCCAGAGGAGATTTCCGCCGACCGTAAGCAGCTCCAAAGCTGTACGTACGGTCATAAAATACGATGCCTCACGAGCGGACAAGCTTTGCTTCACGGGCAGCTCTCCTTGGTTTTCTATGGAGAGAACGAAGGGAAAAAGCCTGGGCAGGTCACGGTCCAAAAACAGGGCGCATCCAACTTTGGTCCTAATTACTTATTCATCAACTTTGATGATTACCTCAGTAATAATAGCTGTTTATTACGTACTTAGATTATTGATTCCTATGGACTTAGTGGTTGAGCCAACTTATGGTTACGACATCCGGTTCAACCGGAACGACTTTGTAAATACTCCAAAAGACGTACCAAGAAAGGTCCAAACCATGAGCCTCATTGCCCGCTTCTTCGCCCTTACCCTTGTTGTCACTGGCGCTGTTGCCTCCACCCAGATTCATGCCTCCAATGCTAAGCCGGTCGTAGGCGCGGGAATGAGCATGATGCCTGCTGCAGGGTGCGATCCTAACAGTGGCGGCTGCGGAATGAGCGGACAGTAGCTCGCACACGTAAGTAACCAAGATCGTAAAAATAAATTGCCGGAAAGCCCTTCCCCTGCGCTATTGTGGTGCGTGGAAGGGCTTTCGCATGCGTCAGACAAACTTTCTCGACCTTTTGATGTATCTTGAGCCGCTCGCCTGCGTGATTGCCTTAGGCATTATGTTTTGGCGGCGTCTCTTGATACAGTACCGACCCTTGTCCTTGCTGCTTGCCGTTCGCTTGACCTTTTTTTTCATCGCCGCACCCATGTTCTACGTTTGCCGGCGCCACCCCGAGCTTGAGAGGTCCATCTATCATGTCTACTTCTATGTATATTGGCTGACTTATGCTGTTGAGGCTGTTCTCGGATTCTTCATCATCTTTCGCGTCTACAGCTTGGCAATGGCACCGCTCCAAGGACTCGAGCGGCTCGGCCGGCTCATGTTTCGCTGGGCTGGCGGAATCGCAATCGCAATGGCAGTCACGACTGCCACTGGACCCCACGTCTCGGCAAATACCCTGATGATGAGAGCTGTGACGGAATTCCAGCAAACCCAGAGCGTCCTTACCCTCTGCATGCTCCTTTTTGTGTGTCTCGCGATTAGGCCGATGGGACTGTCGCATCGCAGCAAGATTTTTGGAGTCTGCCTGGGTTTGGGAGTGATGGCTACTTCCGACCTCGTCGGCTCAGCCTGGCTGTCCCACATGAAGTCGTTGTACTCGGCCTATAACATCATCAACGCAGTGGCGATCCTGCTCGGAATTGTTATCTGGGCGGGTTACTTCGTGGTTCCGGAGCCGAAGCGGCGCATGATCGTCCTGCCGACCACCTCCCCGTTCCTGCGCTGGAACCAAATCTCCGCCGCCCTTGGTGATGCGCCCGGCTATGTTGCCGTAGGTGAGGTGACCCCGGATATGTTTGCTCCGGCTGAGGTCGAGATTATGCGGCGCGCCACCATAAAAATGCGGATGCCGTTGACCAGCTAATCCGGTACGCACGGAGCGGCGCCCTCACGAAAGGTACCGCTCAGTCGCCGGACCCCCGAAACGTCCACTTGCGCACCGGGCCGACATCGACGTGTACGAACTGCGACGTAGGATAGTACCCCACGCCTCCTCCATGCAGCGCAAGTGCGATGTCCCTCAGGGTGCTGGTCTGTACACCTGGAACGCGGATGTCGATTGCCTTGGCCTGCATGTGCTGGCTGTTCTTGGCCACGCCCGTGACTGCGGAACGCGTCCGGAGAAAATTGTTGCTCCAGGGCGTACGGTAGCCGCAAACGATATCGATTACACCGTCTGCCCTTCCCAGTTTCGTCATCAGAGCGTGCAGAAGGTCGAACTCCTTTGGATCATAGTGGCTTACATCGTTCGTGCGATGATCGCGAAGAAAGTGATTAAGTTCTTCGAGCGCGGCTGGTACGTACGCGTCCCCAATGCGGTACACCACATTGAGCGTTTCGCCTGTATGCAGGTGGTGCAGGTGCAACATGAAGCGTTGCGTCGATCCCGAGGACGTCGTCACGGCATTTTCACTGGCCTGAGAAGCGTGGCCGCCGCCCAACGTGAGGAGAACCATCGTTCCAGCCGCCAAACCGATTCTTGCAAGACCGAGCTTACGCATCCCCACCTCTGGTGATTCAAGAACTTTCCGGGCAAATGAACATGTGCGAATGCCATTTGCTAATTGTCATTTTACGACAAAATGAGCGAGAGAAGCTAAGCCAGCTGAGCATGGCCTTTGGTTCTCACTGCGCATCCGCTTTGAAGATCTGCTCGGCAAAGAAGTTTTCCACCTTCGCCTGATCTCGAAGCATTTCGAAGTAAGCGCCTTTTAGAAGCTGCGAGCGATTGTCGTGCAGCTCCTGCCGGATCCGCTGTTGAATTTGTGGCTCGGATACGTCGTGTTGGCCGGCTGGATCTCTCGAGAGCAGTTGAAAGATGACGTAACCACCTGCTTTTTTTGGATCTTCTGCATCGGGGAAGGGAATGATGTCAGTCACTTGCCCTGGTTTGAGCTTCGCGACAGCGTTGTAGACCGGCGGCGTCTTCATCAGATCCGGTTCCGCGATCGTCCCCATGTCTCCTCCGGAAGCGGAGTTTCTAGGGTCTTCGGAAAAATTCATCGCGAGCGAACCGAAGTCTTCACCCGATTCGATACGGTTGCGCAGCGCGAGAATCTTCTTGCGTGCTTCCACATCGGAGGTCGCTTTACTTCCCTGCAGGTTGCTCGGTTGGGCGGAAGGAGTCGTGGTCACCAGAATCTGAGCCAGGTGGTACATGGGAAAAGGGTTGTTGAACTCCGGTTTGTGCAGCGCGTAGTAGCTGGCGATGTCTCCATCGGAGACGGTAATCTTAGAGTTGATCTCTTTATTCAACAGCTTGTTGATGGTGATCGTACGCCGGATATCCCGCTTGATCTCGTCGGTGCTGGTATGCCGTTCCGCAAGGCGCTGGTTGAATTGTTCCTCTGTGTACGGCGCCTTCATCTCGGCAAATTTCGCGTCTACCTCTTCCGGCGTAGCGGTAAGGTTCATCTTGGCTGCCCGCTCTTCAACGATCTCTTCCGGAATGAGCTGCTCATCGAGGAGCCCGAGACGAAGCGCGTCGGCCTGCTCAGCAGGCTCGGCAGCGGGCTTTTCCTGCTGTTCGGAGACGCCACGCTGAGTCTCGTACCGCTTGTCCAGCTCCGCGCGTAGAATCGGGTGCCCGTTGACGGTCGCAACGACGTCTGCCGAGTGGGTCGGATGACAACCTGCACACGCCAGCACGGCGGTGGTCAGGGAGAAAACGGCGACGTTCTTCAGCACAGGCTGCAACCTCAAGTTCCATTGTCCGACATTTTCCACCCGGAGCGGAATCCACCAGACGCAAGTTCAGCGCTCCTGGGCATACTTATGCGAGATGATGAACTGAATGCGCAAATCCAGATTCGGTCCTTTAAACTCGGCCGGCAGGGGAGGGAACTGTCCCTGACTCGTAATGCTGCTCCATGCAGCCTTGTCGATCGCCGGATCACCGGAAAGCGCGTCCGGGTGCATATAGCTCAGGCGGCCGTCCGGCTCAATACGGAAGCGGATCAGGGTACTTCCTTCCTTGTTCAAGGGAGGCTCGACTTCTTCAGGAAGCAATGGAAGCCATGCAGCCTTGATCCGTATGAGCAGGCGATTGATGTATGGTCCAAAATCGACGCCCATGGTATCGGAAAGAATTTCCGCCTGACCACTTCCACCGGTATGTCCGACGGCGGTACTAAAGCCCCCACCCCTGCTGGCTCCGCGGCTGGCGGCAGCTCCACGGGCAAGATCACGCATGCTTTGCGATGCGGAGGAAGGGGCTGAAAAGTTGGGCCGGGGCGCTTCCGGGATCGCAGATGACGGCGCCGGACTCGGGCGCACTGGAACCGGCTTAGGCACGGGCGGCGGCTCGACACGTGCCTGTTGCGGCGGCGTAACCGGTTGGGGCTGAGGCGCTTCCGGCAAAGGGCGTTGCGGCGGCTTGGGCGTTTCGGTGGCCCGGCGCATCGCTTGCAGCTGCTCCAGCGTCTTGCGGTCGAGCTGGCGTGGAGCGTTCTTCTGCGGAACAGGTTTTGCCGACTTCGGCGTCGTTACCTTGGACAGATCTTTTGGTAAATCAAGGTAGGTCAGCTCCTTCTCGTGCTGACGGATCGCATCCGCCGGCATCACAATCTTTCCCTGGTGGAACAGCACCCTCGGCCCGTAGAACAAGAACCAGGTCAGTGCCAGGTACACAAAGATGGAGATATAGATGGCTTCGCGAAACCGTCCACGCGCGCGCTCGTCATCGATCGCGTCGAGCATCTGGAGCAGTTCATGCTGCTCCAGTTCGCCATAACGTCCAGCCCGCACCTTTAGTGGAGGCGTCAAGGCTTCTTACATCAGACGTTCGCAAGCGAGGATAAGTTCTCCCGAGAAAGAGTGTTCCTCGGGACCAAACACCATGGTACAGGCCGCTTCCCCTCCCGGCGAAGAGCCGCGGAGCTTCACCTGACTCGCTCGCGGTGTGGAGAGTGTGACGCTAGGAGAGCAAGGCCGCAATGATGCTGGCTCCAATGGGGCTTCCCAAGCCTGTACAGGCATCCCAGCCTGATTTGGCTGAAAACCCGCCGTTGTTGCCTCTGGTAATGTCGCGAAAAGCCGAAGGAGCCTTGTAAAGCAGCGGGTTTACAAATCCCGCATCCCGCCCATTGGCCCGATTGGCCAGGGCGATCAGCCCCGCCCACAACGGCGCCACCGCGCTGGTTCCTCCAATGACCATATTTTTTCCGTCGACACGAACCTCGTAGCCGGTGGAAGGATCGGCGTCTCCGGCCACATCCGGCACGCCGCGCCCACCGGCTGGTACATGTGCGCCGGCCTGCCAGGTGGGTAGCGGGAAGATCGCGCTGACGCCGCCGCCGGTCGCGCCCTCGTTGGCTGCTAGCTCATTCCAAACGACTTCGCTTCGGATCTTATCCCCGGACCCCTCCAGTTTGGTG
>CAXUEE010000093.1:10253-13454 GCA_964249905.1 uncultured Acidobacteriaceae bacterium | reverse complement strand
TTCGGCGCGGGAGGCTTCAGAAGAGCGTTTCCCGGTGATTTAGACGCAAGACGCCCGGAAAGAGTCCTGGGCACAAGGCATAATCTTCGGAGAAGCAGGAACTTCTGAGGAGTTGCCCATGATTCAGATCGCCGCCTGGAGCGCATACCCCTGGCTCCGGCACGGCTTTACCGAACGGCGCGGCGGCTTTTCCACCGTCTACTCCGCCCCCCACGGGGGCACCTCCGGTGCGGCGGAGGGTGACCTCAACCTCGGGTTCACCTCCGCGGACGATCCCGCCATCGTCAGCCGGAACCGCATGGAAGCCGTGCGTGCGCTGGCCGGGGAAGCTCCCGCCCGGCTGGTGACCGCCCGCCAGGTGCACGGCACCCATATACAGTGGGTGCGCGAACAGGATGCCGCCCCGGAAGCGTCCGCGGTCCGGAGCAGCTTCGAGGCCGATGGGCTGGTTACCGCGGCGCCCAACCTCCTGCTCGGCATCCAGGCCGCGGACTGTGTGCCGGTGCTGGTCGCCGACACCCGCCGCCGCGTCGTCGCCGGCTTCCACGCTGGGTGGCGCGGCACGCTGGCCGGCATCGTGGAGCAGGGAATCGCCTTTCTCCGGGCCGACTTCGGCTCCGCCCCGGAAGACCTCACCGCGGCCATCGGCCCGGCGATCGGCGTTTGCTGCTACGCGGTCGGGGAAGAGGTCGAGACCCGCTTCCGGGCCGCGTTCCCGTACGCATCGGATCTCGTCCAGCAGCACGCGGGCGCCACCCACCTTGACCTCGCCGAAGCCAACCGCCGCCAGCTTCTCGCCGCCGGACTGCCGCCGCAGCGCATCTTCCTCACCCAGCAGTGCACTGCCTGCGCCCGATGGAACGGCCGCCTCCGCTTCTTCTCCCATCGCGCCGAGCAGGGCCACACCGGACGCGCCATGGGGCTCATCGGGGTCGCGAAAGAAGCCTGATTGGGAGAGCTCGCGCGAAGAGATGCTTGAAATCATTTTCCTATTGACAGCCACGCGCCCGAATGGATAAGGTCCTCGGAGTCGGCAGAAGGCAGATGCCAATCGCCATGCCAACCGTTCGACCTTCCGGGAGACCAACTATGCAGGGTGAAGTGAAACACAAGCTGCGCGGCGCACTGTTCGCCGCCGGCTGCAACCTTTCCGGAACGCGCGTCGCTCCGCTTACGCTGGCTGTGTGCCTGTCCTGGAATGCCGCGGAGGCCATCGCCCAGACCGCCGGCGAAGGCGCCATCACGGGCACGGTCCAGGATTCGACCGGAGCCGTGATCCCGAACGCCACCGTCACCGCCCGCAATGACGCCACCGGCGTCGAGACCAGGCGTGCCACCTCCGGCGCCGGCGTCTACCAGATCAGCCCGCTCATCATCGGCACCTATACGGTCACGGTCAGCGCCAAAGGCTTTCAGAATTTTGTGCAGCAGAAGATCGCCATCAACGAAAACCAGACTTTCGGCCTCAATGCTTCGCTCGAAGCGGGAGACGAAGGCCAGAGCATCACCGTCACCCAAGCCCCGCCGGCGCTCGACACCGCCAACGCCGTGCTGGGCGGAACCATCACCTCGCAGGAGTTCTCCGACCTGCCGCTGCTGGTCACGGGAGGCCAGCAGCGGGATATCACCTCCTTCTCGAACCTGCTTCCCGGCGCGCAGCCCGGATCGCGTTCCTCGCTCTTTTCGGGTACGGCCAACCGCGTGCAGGAGGTCTACCTGGACGGCCTGCCGCTGACCACCATCAGCCAGATCGGCGACAACCGGCCCATCTTCAATCTCGTGCCGTTTGAGGGGATCGGCGAAGTCGGCGCGCTCACCAGCGGGCAGTCGGTCGAGTACCAGGGCGCGGGCTCGGTGAACTACCAGATGAAGTCCGGCTCGAACCAGTACCACGGCGTGGTCGCGGACTATATCCGCAACCGGGCGCTCGATACCTGGGGCTTCAGCGCCGCGTACGCCACGCAGCCCGAGATCGTCAACGGCGTCGTGGTCCAGGTGCCGATCGGCAAGCCGGCGGATCACCAGAATGAGCTTTCGCTCGGCATCGGCGGACCGATCAAGATTCCCAAGCTCTTCAACGGGCATGACAAGCTGTTCTTCGAGTTCGCCTATGACCGGACGCACTCGCGATCGGCCCCGACGTACACGACCCAGACCATTCCGACGCTGCTGATGCGGCAGGGCGACTTTACCGAGCTGCTCACCCAGAACGGCGGCCCCGGCTACAACATCTACGATCCAACCACCCAGGCCTGTACCGGCACGCCGGTCAACTGCGTGCGCCAGCCGTATATGGGTATGAAGAACGGAGTCGCCACCCAGAACGTCATTCCGCAGGGGGAAATCTCGCCGATCGCGCAGAAGATGCAGTCCTACCTGCCGGCGCCGACGGTTGCGGGCATCCAGAACAACTTCCTGGGCGGGCAGCCGAGCGGATACGATAACTGGATCTACTCCGGGCGCATCGACTACACGGTTTCTCCCAAGCAGACCATCAGCGCCACGGTCACCGGAGGAAACCGCAAAGCGTATCCCTTCACCGCAATTACCACGACCAACGCGGCTGGCAACGTGGTGGGCTTCCCGTACCTGGCGACGGCCTACACGACGGTGGCCGGACACTGGGCCGACTTTTCGGACTCGTACACGTTCAAGCCGAACCTGGTGAACCAGTTCAAGTTCGGCTTCAGCAACTTCGGCGGGCCGCCGGCGCAGAACGTCACCCAGAACACGCAGTATGCGGCCACCGCGCAGGGCATCACCTTCGCCGGTGTTCCCACCAACGGACAAGCCCCGACTGAGTTCCCCACCCAGATCTTCAACGGCAGCAACGCGCAGGAAGAGTGGGGCGAAGGCACCTCCGGGACCACATCCACCACCGTGACCGAGACCTACACGCTGGTGGATAACCTTCTCTACATCAAAGGCAAGCACGCCGTTACGATCGGCGGCCAGTTCCAATGGCTGGAAGACAATGCGGACGCTTATGACGGACCGACGTCGCCGATCACGCTGAACTACTCGGTCAACGAGACCGCCCAGGAAGCACTGACCAAGGGAGCCGAAGGCTTTGTTGCGAGTACTGGCTACTCCTATGCCAGCTACCTGCTCGGTGCGGTCGACAGCTCCGGGATTACCCTGCAGCCCTTTTCCGTGCTCGGCGGGCGTTACCGGCCGTTTGCACCCTATATTGCCGATGAC
>CAXUEE010000093.1:9079-10243 GCA_964249905.1 uncultured Acidobacteriaceae bacterium | reverse complement strand
CTACAAGGTGAACTCCAAACTCACGATCAATCTCGGTCTTCGCTGGGATTACATCCCGACTTACCAGGAGGCGCTTAACCGGTTTTCCTTCCTGAATGCCAACCTGACCAATCCGGTGACTGGGAATGCAGGGACGCTGCAGTTTGCCGGCAACTACGGCGGAGCCGGCGTCAGCTGCGGCTGCAATACGCCGGTCAGCAACTATAAGCAGAATTTCGGCCCCCGGGTCGGCTTCGCCTACTCCCCTACGGACAAGATTGTGGTGCGCGGCGCGTTCTCGACGCTCTACTCGCATGGCGGAGGCACCGGCGGCGCGGGCAATGCGTACAACGGGCCCTCGCAGCTCGGCTTTACCAGCTCGCCCAGCTTTACTCCCGGGACGGCTGGACCCGCGGCCAACCCGGCCTTCTACCTGAATACCGGCACGACCTTCACCGCGCTCGGCCTGGCGAATGCCAACTTCGGCGGCCCCGGCTATACGGTTCCGCCGATCACCGCGCCCGGCCCGATCAGCCAGACCCTCAACGTCGGCAACACCGTGACGTCTACAGGCGCCTTTGTTACGGCCAGCGGCGCACCGGGCTTTGAGGACCCTTACCTTTCCGCGCGCACACCCGAGTTCAACTTCTGGAACTTCGGCGTCGAACAGCAGATTACCCACGACCTCACCATCGTGTTGAACTACGCCGGCTCGGAGAGCCACTTCATCGCCGGCGCCGCTAACATTCGCGGGCTGGAATCCGGGCAGATCAATCCGATCTACTGGGGCCTGGGGACGGCGCTGCAGAACCCGGCGACACCGGCCAACATCGCGGCAGCCAACGCGATCGCGGCGGCGAACGGCATCCCGGCCGTCAACCTGCCTTATGCCAGCTTCGGGCAGGCGGCTGCGACCACCGCCGGAGCCGGTAAGGCGACGATTCAGCAGGCGTTGACCTGGAAGCCGCAGTTCTCCTCAACCACCGATACCTACGGCCTGGATTCGGCGAACGCCAGCTACCACTCGGCGCAGATCTCGATCTCGAAGCGGCTTTCGCACGGCCTCCAATTCAACGTCAACTACACCTACGCGAAGAACCTCGACGACGCGGGCACGCAGCGCAGCGGCTGGGCCATTCCGGCCAACCGGATCGCGACGGGCCGGGCGTATGCGCAGAACCGGAT
>CAXUEE010000093.1:6658-9069 GCA_964249905.1 uncultured Acidobacteriaceae bacterium | reverse complement strand
GATCGACCGCTCGGTGAGCGCCAACAGCGTTCCAGAAAACCTGTCCATCTTTGGGACCTACGAGCTGCCGTTCGGCAAAGGCAAGATCGGCAACGACCACTGGGTCGTCAGAGAGCTCGCGGGCGGCTGGAAGCTGTCGGAGATCTTCACCTTCGTATCCGGAACACCGGTGCTGATCACGGCCTCTTCCTGCACCAGCACCTACCAGCCGACAGCGGGAACATGCATGCCCGACCTGAACTCCAGCTACAGCTCGAGCTCGATCCGGCAGAACGGAAGGTATGGCCAGGGTTTGACGGCCACGACCATCAGCAGCATCTCGTATGTGAAAGGGGCAGTCGGCAACACCGTTTTGGGCGATGGCACAGGGAGCGTTCCTTGCGCCGCAAGCGCAGGCCCCTTCTGCAACCCGGGCCAGTTCATGATCGGCGATGCTCCGCGCACCAACGCCTTCAATCTCCGCAACCCAAGCACCTACAACCTCAACCTGAGCCTGTTCCGGAGCTTCAATCTGGGCTCGGACCGCTTCAAGTTCGTCGCCCGTGCGGACTGCCAGAACGCCACCAATCACGTCACCTTCGCCGGTCTCAACGGAGCGGTCGACAGCGCCTCGTTTGGGACGTTCAGCAGCGCCACCAGCAACACCGGCAGCCGGGACTTTCAGCTCTCCGGACGTCTCAGTTTCTAGAGCGCAGGCGCCCTTGCTGGCGCCACCCGCTTCTCTCAAAACCCTAGCGGTCATTCCCCTCGGCCGGAGACCATGCAAACCGCATGGTCTTCGGCCGAGAATCTGTCATCCTTCGCCAAGGGCGGAGGATCTGCTTCTCGCTCTCGCGGCAACTACATCTTTGTTGTCATTCCCGCAGGGAATCTGCGTTTCTCTCCTGCTCATGACAGAAGCTTGGGAATCAGACCGAATCCATGCCCGACGGCTCAAGAGCCGCTCTCTTCCCGTAGGCTTAAGGACGATGCAGGAATCGCCTCTACACTCAGGCGAAGGAGGAAAGCGGTGGCGCAAGACCGGGTGGAGGCGTTGCGTTCGATCCAACTCTCCGTAGGAGGCCTGCGCTTTACGGGACTCGAGGCAGGTCCAAGGGACGGCGAGCTTGTCCTGCTGCTGCACGGCTTTCCGCAGTTCGCGGACTCCTGGATCCCGCTGATGCGGCTGCTCGCCGCCGCCGGACTGCGGGTGGTGGCGATGGATCAGCGCGGGTACACGCCGGGCGCGCGGCCGGCCGGGGTCGCGGCGTACACCATCGACCGGCTGGTCGAAGACACTCTCGGGTTCGCGGAAGAGCTGGGGGCAGCGCGGTTTCACCTGGTGGGGCATGACTGGGGCGGGCTCGTGGCCTGGACGCTCGCCGCGTCGTTTCCGGAGCGGCTCCTGACGGTAAGCGTGGTCTCGACGCCGCATATCGATGCGTTCCAGGAAGCCCTGCGGTCGAGCCTGGACCAGATGAACCGGTCGAAGTACATCCTCCTGTTCAAGCTGCCGCGCGGCGTCCCGGAGGGTATGCTGCTGGCCGGCAACGCACGGGCGCTGCGCAAGGCGTATGCGGGGAAAGTTTCGCAGCCGCAGGTAGCGGCGAACGTGCGGCGGATGCGCGAGGGCGGAACGCTGACAGCGGCGCTGAACTGGTACCGAGCGCTTCCGGTCGGGCTGCGCATCGGACCGGTGACGGTGCCCACGATCTACATCTGGGGCGATCAGGACCAGGCGCTGGGCGAGGCGGCGGCGCTCGGCACGGCGCGGTACTGTACGGGCGAGTACCAGTTTTACCGGCTCACGGGCCGATCGCACTGGCTGCTCGACGAGGTGCCCGAGGACCTGGCCCTCTTGCTGCTGGGTCATATAGTGAAGAGAAGCGACGCGAGTGGATGGAAGCGTCGCAACGCGTAAAGAGAACAGAAGAGGGTGCGGGATGGCGGTGGAAGCGGCAGCAGCGTTTGCGAAGGACCAGGGCGCACGGTTTGAGGAAGAGCTGAAGGCGCTGATCCGGATTCCCTCGGTCTCGACCGACCCGGAGCAGGCGGGCGAGGTGCGGCGGGCGGCGGAGTTTGTGGCGGCGGAGCTCCAGCGGATCGGGCTCGAGAACGTTGCGCTGGTCGAGACTTCAACCGCGACCCGCCAGGGACATCCGCTGGTGTACGGTGAGTGGCTGCACGCTGCGCCGCTGGCAAACGCTAAGCCCAGGCCGACCGTGCTTTGCTACGGACACTACGATGTGCAGCCGGCCGAGCCGCTCGACGAGTGGCTTTCGCCACCTTTTGAGCCCGAGGTGCGCCAGGGAAACCTCTACGCGCGCGGAGCGGTGGACGACAAAGGCCAGATGTGGATGCACGTGAAGGCGCTCGAGGCGCTGTTTGTCGCCGGCGCCGGAAAGCTGCCGGTGAACGTGAAGGTGCTGATC
>CAXUEE010000093.1:5015-6648 GCA_964249905.1 uncultured Acidobacteriaceae bacterium | reverse complement strand
CCGCATACGTGCGTGAGCATGCCGACCGGCTGCGGGCCGATGTCGCCCTGATCAGCGATACGGACATGTTTGCGCCCGACCTGCCGACCCTGTGCGTGGGCATGCGCGGCATGATCTACACCGAGATCGAGGTACGCGGCGCGCGCACGGACCTGCACTCGGGCATGTACGGAGGGGCGGCGCCAAACCCGTTTCTGGCGCTGGCGCAGATCCTGGCCAAGCTCAAAGATGAGGACGGCACAATTCTGATTCCGGGCATCTACGACCGGGTTGCGAAGCCGACAGAAGCGGAGCTGCAGGCCTGGCGGACGCTGCCGTTTGACGAGGCGGCCTACCTGAGCGGGCAGGTAGGCTCGACGGCGCTGGTCGGCGAGCCGGGGTACACGGTGCTGGAGCGGCTGTGGTCGCGGCCGACGCTCGAGGTCCATGGGATGCCGGGAGGCTTCATCGGCGCAGGGGCGAAGACCGTCATTCCGGCCAAAGTGGTGGCCAAGGTGAGTCTGCGGCTGGTGCCGGAGATGACGCCGGAGGATACCTTCGCCAAGCTGAAGGGGTACGTCGAGGCGATCGTGCCCCGGGGATGCACGGCGGAGGTCCGCCTGATTCACTCCGGCGAGGCGTTCGTGGTGAGCACCGACAATCCCTTCATCGGCGCGGCCACCGAGGCGATGCGGCGGGTCTTTGGCAAGGAAACGGTGTACGTGCGCGGCGGCGGGTCGATCCCGATCATCGGCGACTTCATTCGCGTGCTGGGTATGCCGGCGCTGATTATGGGCTTCGGACTGCCGGATGACAATCTCCATGCACCCAACGAAAAGTTCAACCTGAGCAACTTCCATCGCGGCATCGAGTCCATTGTGCGTTGGCTAAGTCTGGTGGGAGCGTAGGACGTGCTCGAGCCGCTGCCGATCAGCGGATATGTGCTGGCCGGCGGACAAAGTTCGCGCATGGGCCGGGACAAAGCGCTGCTGGAGCTGGCGGGCAAGCCGCTGGTGGAGCACGCGCTGACGAAGCTCCGGCGGATCTGTACCGAGGTTGCGATCCTGAGTAACCGTGCCGGCATGGAGCGGTTCGCGCCGGTGGTGGAGGATCTGCATCCGGGATGCGGGCCGATCGGCGGCCTGGAGGCGGCGCTGGCCCACGCGAGCCACGACTGGAGCCTGGTCTTGCCGGTAGATGTGCCGTTTGTGCCGTCCGGCATGCTGTACAGCTGGGCGCACGCTACGCTGCGGCAAGCGGACCGGCACGGAACGCGGGTGGCGCTGTTTACAGTAGACGGCGTCCCGCAGCCTACGCTGATCATGCTGCATCAGGAGATCGCTCCGTATCTGACGGCGTCCCTGGCTCGGGGCCGCTTCAAGCTGTTTCCAGAACTGGTGGCCGCGGCCGGGGACCTGGCGGCGAAGCGAGGGCAGGATCCCCAAGAGGTCCTGCGGCAATGGGGGTGGCCGGACACGTCCTGCCTCCTGTCCGGACCGGCACGGACGACGCCGAGCCCGGAGCAGGAGCGAGCCATGGCCCTGTTCTTCCTGAATCTGAACACGCCGGAAGATTTCCGCCGGGCGGAGCAGGAAAAGCAGCTGCTCGATCCTTAGAGCCGATTCCTGGCTGTCATCCTCGCAGGGAATCTGCT
>CAXUEE010000093.1:0-5005 GCA_964249905.1 uncultured Acidobacteriaceae bacterium | reverse complement strand
GGCAAACCGATGGCCGCCTAAGACCAGCACGAGTGGCAAAATCCATACAAGCAGCAGCAATCCGAGCCGCATGCGGCTGCGGACGAGCCGCATGCGCCGGACAATCCGGCCGGCAAGCCGCTGACCGATGAGGTCTCTGAGGACGTAGCGGCGACCGTAAGCGACTTCATGGAGAAGGCCGCGGCGCAGAATGAAGCGGCCGCGGGGGATCTTCCCGAGACCAAGCAGCACACCCCGGGCGCGTACATTGCCTTCGAAAAGGTCTCGAAATCGTTCGGCAGCTTCGATGTGCTGAAAGAGGTAAGCTTCTGCGTCAACGCCGGGGAGACGCTATGCATCCTGGGCCGAAGCGGCGTAGGTAAGTCGGTCTCGCTTGAGATGCTGTTGGGATTTCTGAAGCCGGACGCAGGCAAGATCATGGTGGCCGGGGAAAATATCTGCGGATTCAGCGAAAAGCAGCTGCAGGCGATCCGGCGTAAGGTGAGCATGGTCTTCCAGAGCGGCGCCCTCTTCGATTCGATCTCCATCGGCGAGAATGTTGCCTTTCCGCTGCGCGAGCGCGGGGACATGGAAGAGGATCAGATCTTCCAGGTAGTAAAGGGTTTGCTGGAAATGGTCGGTGTCGCGGGCATGGAGCAGCTTTTGCCGAGCGATCTTTCTACCGGCATGAAGCGTTCCGTGGCGATTGCGCGAGCCCTGGCCGCGCAGCCGGAGGCGGTTCTCTACGACGAGCCGACGACCATGGTGGATCCCCTGATGGCGCATCTGCTCGGCAATTTAATCGAGCGATTAAAACACCAGTTACACCTGACGAGTATTGTGGTGACGCATGACATGCGCTTTGCCAAAAAACTGGCCGACCGCGTGGTCTTTCTGCATGAAGGCGGAGCACGGTTTTTCGGGACGATGGAGGAGATGGAGCAGAGTAACGACGACGTCTTACGAGAGTTTCTTTCGCTGGATGAATTAGTCTTACCGGCTTAGAAATAGGTTGACGTCGGCGCAACTTACCCGATCCGTGTGGGTTTGCGCCGAAGAACCCACGAAGGTAGAGTAGAGCAACACATTCTTTTGAGTGATCCCACCGCTGCAGGATTTGTTTGTGACACTGGTTGTGCTGTAAAGAAGAGCTGATGCAGGGTCTCCCCGCCGCAGAGGAAAGAGGGACCAACTGCCGAACGTTTGCATGCAGCCGTGGAATGACTCTGGTTAGAGGGTGGGGAGCACAGGCGATGGCAACACCGGATTATCTTCAGCAGGTCGTTATTTCGGGCCGAAGACACGGGAGCGGACGGGCCAACGCCGCACGACAGGGCGTGTTTCGCCGGCCGTCGGTGACAAGCCTAGTCTGGGCGTCGCTCGACCTGGTAACCATCGCGGTGGCAGCTCTTCTGGCAGTGCGCCTCCGCATGACCTCGGTGCCGGGAACCCATGAATATTCGATGATTCCAACCATCCTGCGCACCACTCCAAAGGAGTGGCTGCTCTACCTTGTCTGGTACGGCGGAGCGTTGGTCTTCATCACACGGTCCTCCGGTCTCTACGGATCCATCCAGAACCGCAGCGGCCTGCATGAACAAAGGATGACCCTGCAGGCGACGCTGACCGCCGGGCTGCTGCTCTGCGGCCTCCTGTACCTGCGCCAGGCGATCGACGTTTCCCGCATCGTGGTGCTGCTGCTGGTGGTGATTACGGCGCTGCTGCTTTCCGTGCGCCGGGCCATCTGGCGAAAGATGGAGTACGCCCGCTATCTGGAAGGATTGGAGACGCGCAACGTGCTCATCGTAGGCGCGGGCCGGGTCGCGCATGCCTTGCGCAATCACCTGGAGTCGCTGCGGCACCTGGGCTTCCGCTTCAAGGGATTCGTTGCCCTAACCGAGCGCGAGTCCGAAAGCGGGGACGCCGACGTGATCGGCGACGTACGCAACACGGTGCAGCTAGCGCGCTCACTGTTCGTGGACGAAATCTTTTTCTCGGTTCCGGCGGAGAAAAAGCTGGTCATCGGCCTGGTCGAAGAGGCGCGTGCGCTCGGCATCGATGTGCGCGTGGTTCCGGATCTCTACGACGGGCTGGCGTGGAATGCGCCGGTCGAGTACATCGGCCAGTTTCCGACCATTCCGCTGCATCGGCGAGACTTTCCCATCGGCTCGTTTCTGATGAAGCGCAGCCTGGACATCGTGGTGGCGGTGCTGGCGCTGCTGGCGCTGTCGCCAATCATGCTGGTGCTGGCCCTGGCGGTGAAGTTCGGGTCGCACGGGCCGATCTTCTATCGGGCTGCGCGAATCGGGCGCAAGGGCCGCACCTTTTCCTGCTACAAGTTCCGAACCATGGTTCCAAACGCGGACCGGATGAAGGCCGACCTCGCCCACCTGAACGAGCGCAAAGGCGTCCTGTTCAAGATTGAGAAAGATCCGCGGATCACGCCGATCGGGCGTGTGCTGCGCAAGTACTCTCTCGACGAGCTACCGCAGCTCTATAACGTTTTGCGCGGCGACATGAGTCTGGTGGGGCCGCGTCCGCCCATCGCCTCCGAGGTCGAGCAGTACGATCTGGCCCATCTTCGCCGGCTGGATGTGCTGCCCGGCATCACGGGATTGTGGCAGGTGGAAGCGCGGCAGGATCCGTCGTTCGACAGCTATATCTCGCTTGACACCGCCTATGTCGAGAACTGGAGCTTCTGGCTCGACCTGAAGATCCTGGCACGCACGATCGGGGTGGTGTTCTCTGGGACGGGATCGTAGACCATCTTCTGTCTTCCTGAGCTGCCCTGGGCTACGGCAGGCGGATGCTTAGCCGTGGCGAAGAGGGCAACGGGTCTAGAACGGGCTTTCCTTCAAAGAACGATGCACCTGACTTTTGACAGGAGTGTCTTGAACGTTCGACGAAGCGACAGGCATCGCGCCGCCGGAGCCTGCTCGACCTTCCTGATTCTGGCCTTCTCGACCCTGGCCCTCTCAATCCTGGCCTTCTTAGTCCTGTCTTCGCCCGCCTCTTGCCAGACGGAGGGCTTTACGGAGGTGGCGCGAAAGAGCGACTTTGCTGCCTTCGTCCAGCAGTTTGAAGGGAATTACGCTTACGCGGATCGTGCTGCGAAGCCTTGGCTGACCTGGCTAGCACGCTACGGGGAGGCTGCCGCTGCCGCGCAGTCCAAGGATGCGTACGATGCGGTTTTAGCCGCTGCGCTTAGCGAGCTGCATGACTTTCACGCTGAGGTGCGCTCGCACGTGGCAGACCGGTGGTTACCGGTTCCGACGTTTGCCGATGTATGGGCGGAGTTTCATGGTGAGGACGCCGACGTTGTTGCGGTGCGACATGGGAGCGACGCCGAACGTGCGGGGATCAGGGCCGGAGATCGCATTCTCCGGGTGGGTGATCTCTCCGTGCGACAGGCGGTCGATGATCGGCTTGGACCTGTGGCCGATCGTGACGAGATCGCGGCGAGAGACTGGGCGCTTCTGTTGGTTCTCGCGGGCCGTTCGGAGGAGGCAAGGCGTTTTACAACTCTGGATCGTGGTGGGCTTCAGCAGACCGTCGTGCTTGCGGTGCAGCGCAGGTCCGACCGCCCGGAGGGAGCGTTGACCGCCCACATGCTACCGGGTGGAATTGGTGTGATCCGGCTCAACAACTCACTGGGAGAGCAGAAGACGGTGGCGGCGTTCGACCAGGCTCTCGAACAACTTCGGCAGTCGCGAGGGCTTGTGCTCGATCTGCGCGATGTGCCCAGCGGTGGAGACAGCTCGGTCGCGCTCGGCATTCTGGGGCGATTCGTTGCCAGGATGGAACCCTACCAGCGGCATCGCATTCCCCGTTATGGACAGGCCGATGGCGAACGGAACTGGATGGAGCTGGTTGCGCCGCGCGGCCCGTTCCGCTACGGCGCGCCGGTCGTGATCCTGGTCGATCATTGGACAGGAAGCATGGGGGAGGGGATGGCGATCGGGCTGGATGCGATGCACCGCGCGCTTGTCCTGGGGACGCCAATGGCGCATCTTGCGGGTGCGGTGTCGGACTTTGTCTTGCCGAGGACCAGGGTTGACGTGGCGTATGCGACCGAACAGCTCTTTCATGTAAATGGCACTCCGCGGCAGGAGTGGCTTCCTCCGCTGATCGTGCCGGCAGAAGCCACCGGACCGGAAGACGCTCTACTGGAGCGTGGTGTGCGCGAGGTGGAAAGAGCGTTGTTGACGCACCATGCCGGCCCTCGTCGTAGGCACGATCAGGATTGATAGACTAACTCTGTGAAGATTGCGCTGGCTCAGATCGATCCGACGGTTGGGGATTTCGCGGGGAACACTCGAAAGATCCTCGAGTTTGCCGAGCGGGCGCAGGAACTCGCGGCGGATCTGGTGGTTTTCCCGGAGCTGGCGGTGTGCGGTTACTGGCCGGCGGATTTATTGGAAAAGCAGTCCTTTGTGGAACGCGCGGGAGCGGCGCTCGACGAGGTCTGTGCCTGGACGCGCGAGCCGGGCAAGCCGGCCGTACTCTGCGGCGGCGTCCTGCCGGTGGACGACGCGCTTGCCGGCAAGCGGGTGCGGAACGTGGCCGTCCTGATGCAGCGCGGACAGCGGACGGCGGTGCAGGGAAAGACGCTGCTTCCGTTCTATGACGTTTTCGATGAACAGCGCTATTTCGAGCCGGCCGCCGAACAGCATCTGGCCGTCGTTTGCACGCCCCGGGGAGAGGTTCCGATTGCCATCTCGGTCTGTGAGGACGCGTGGAACGACAAGGGCTTTTGGCCGCGACGAAGGTATGCCGTCGACCCGATCGAGCGGCTGATGGACCAGTGGGACGCCCAGCTGGATGAGCTGCGCGCGCAGCCACGGGTGATTGTGAACCTGTCCGCCTCGCCTTACTGGCAAGGCAAGCGGGCGGTACGGCGCGAGATGCTGGGTGCCTTGGCTCGGCGGCATGGGGCCGTGGTGGCGATGACGAACCAGGTGGGTGGCAACGACAGTTTGATCTTCGATGGAAGCTCGCTGGCGGTCGGACCCGAGGGGGAGGTCGT
>CAXUEE010000092.1:11810-13498 GCA_964249905.1 uncultured Acidobacteriaceae bacterium | reverse complement strand
TTCCAGCAGAGCTGCTGGACACGCAGCAGATGGGTGGGGTCGCTGACGACGACGATGTGCTCGAAGTTGTGTTCGCGGGCGATGTTGGCGAGGCGGCGAGCTTGCTGGCGGGTGGAGAAGGACTCGGTCTCGGCGATGATGGAGGCGTAGGGGACGCCGTGGGCGAGGAGGTAGTCGCGGCCGACGCCTCCCTCGGTCAGGCCGGCGTCTTCATCGGCGCCGCCGCCGAGGGTGACGACGATGGGCGCGATCTGCCGGTTGTATAGGGCGAGGGCGTGATCGAGGCGGGCATGGTAGACAGGCGAGGGACGGCCGGAGTACTCGGCCGCGCCGAAGACGGCGATGGCGTCGGCGGGTTGCGCCTGGTCCTCGGAACCGACCTGGTGAATGCGGTGCACGACCCAGGCGGTCCAGGCCAGGGCGGCGAGCAGGATGAGTCCCAGCAGCCGCAGGAGCAGCGTGCGGACCGGGCGCGCGGACCGCGGGTGGGGGCGGGTGCGAGCGTAGCTCTGCGAGGAGGCTCGGGGAGCAACGCCGCGGACTCGGGAAGCGGAAGCCATGCCTGCACTCTAGTATGTTCCGGCCCGGACGGGAATCGCTATAGCTCTGAAGAGGCAGCGAAAGCTTACGAGCTCTGGTTTGCGGGAAGGACGACTGGAAGACGGACATGGACGGCTTGTCTGCTCGAGCTTTCAGTGCGGCCGCGCGGGCGAAGCGAGACGCAGATTCCCTTCGCGAATGACAGAGAAAAGGCGTAGTAAAGCAATTGTTCAGCGCTGCAGGCAGAGAGCGATCTCGTGGGTGGGGATGGCGCCTTCGCGCAGGATCGACCACTCGTTGCCGCCGGCGGTGAGGTCGACGATGGTGGTGGCGATGGTTCCTCCGGTGGGGCCGCCGTCGACGATGAGGGGGATCTGGTCGCCGAGCTGGTCGCGGACGGATTGCGCGTAGGTGCACTCGGGAAAGCCGTGCAGGTTGGCGCTGGTGGCGGTGATGGGCAGGCCGAGACGGGTGATGACGGCGCGGGCGATGGCGGCGTCGGGGACGCGGAGGGCGACGTTGCCGGTGTTGGCGGTGACGCGGAGCGGGAGGCGCGAGCCGGCTTTGACGATGATGGTGAGGGGTCCGGGCCAGAAGCGCTCGGCGAGGCGGTCGAAGGCCTGGTCGCAGGAGCGGGCGAGGGTGTAGGCCTGGGCGACGTCGGCGATCAGGAGCGAGAGCGGCTTGTGCCGGGCGCGGTTCTTGATGTCGTAGATGCGGTCGACGGCGGCGAGATTGACGGGGTCGACGGCGAGGCCGTAGAAGGTGTCCGTCGGCAGGGCAACGACGTTGCCCGTGCTGAGCGAGCGAACGACGAACTCGACGAGGGCCGGCTCGGGCTCAAGAGGATGAATGCGGAGGATCTCTGCCGTCAACGTAAGGGGACTCCTTCGGGTCAGACTAGGATAACCTGAGCGGCCCGGCGGTCAGCCCGCCGGCGTACACTGCGGAGCATGGCGCACAGTGCGGAAGTCGTAACCAGCCGGGCGAACGCGCGGGTGAAGCAGCTGCGGGCGGCATTCGCGGGGCAGGCTCGGCTGGCCAGCGGGTTGATCGCGATCGAAGGCGAACATCTGCTGGAGGAGGCGCTTCGGAGCGGGCAGGCGCTGAAGACAGTGTTTGTGAGCGAGGGACGTGCGCTGCCGGCG
>CAXUEE010000092.1:11215-11800 GCA_964249905.1 uncultured Acidobacteriaceae bacterium | reverse complement strand
GGGGGCCCGGGATCGTCAAGGTGGTGTGGCTGGCGGAAGACGTCTTCGCGAGCTGCGTCGAGACGCAGAGCCCGCAGGGGGTGGCTGCGCTACTGGTGCCTCCGGTGGGTTCGGTGGAGGAGATGTTCCTGGGGGTGCCGCTGATTTTGATTGCGGTGGGACTGCAGGATCCGGGGAACCTGGGCACGCTGGTGCGCTCGGCCGAGGCGTTTGGGGCGACCGGTGTGCTAACAACGCCAGGGACGGTGAGTGTTTGGAACGGCAAAGCGGTGCGAGCTTCGGCGGGCAGCGTATTCCGGGTGCCGGTAGCGGCGGCGACGCCGGAGGCGATGGAGCGGCTGGAGCAGGCCGGGGTGAAGCTGTTCGCGGCGATGAAGGAGGACGCGACGGCGGTGGATGAGATGGATCTGCGCGGGGGCTGTGCGTTTCTGGTGGGCAATGAAGGCGCGGGACTGGCGGAGGGCTGGGTGGCGATGGCGGACGAGCGGGTGACGATTCCCTGCCCTGGGTGGGTGGAGAGCCTGAATGCGGCGGTGGCGGGGAGCCTGCTGCTGTACGAGGCTTCTCGGCAGAGGCGGGCTTTTC
>CAXUEE010000092.1:10577-11205 GCA_964249905.1 uncultured Acidobacteriaceae bacterium | reverse complement strand
GTTCGATACGACGTTGCCGGGCGATGTTTCACCGGGTCTCGTGGGACGGGGGCAGACGCCGCTGGCGGAACGGATGCGGCCGCGGACGCTGGAGGAATATTTCGGCCAGGCGCATCTGCTGGGAGCGGGTAAGCCGCTGCGGCTGGCGATTGAGAATGACGATCCGTCGTCGATGATTTTCTGGGGGCCGCCGGGCGTGGGCAAGACGACGCTGGCGAAGATCCTCGCACAGCGCACGCAGGCCAATTTCATTGAGTTTTCGGCGGTGCTGAGCGGGATCAAAGAGATTAAGCAGGTGATGGTGGAGGCGGAGAAGGCGGCGCAGTTCGGGTCGCGGACGATCTTGTTTGTGGATGAGATTCATCGCTTCAACAAGGCGCAGCAGGACGCGTTTCTGCCGTATGTGGAACGCGGAACGATCCGGCTGATTGGGGCGACGACGGAGAATCCGTCCTTCGAGATCAACGCCGCGCTGTTGAGCCGGTGCCGGGTGTATACGCTGGTGGCGCTCGGGGAGGACGAGGTGGTGGCGCTGCTCGGGCGGGCGCTCGAGGATGTGGAGCGCGGGCTGGGCGGGAGTGGTGTGGAAGCGAGCGAGGATGTTCTGCGGGCGATGGCTGCATATGCG
>CAXUEE010000092.1:0-10567 GCA_964249905.1 uncultured Acidobacteriaceae bacterium | reverse complement strand
TGCGCGTACGGCGCTGAATGCGCTCGAGGTGGCGGCGCAGATGGCGCAGGGGCGACGGGAGAAGACGATCACGCCGGAACTGGCGGCGGAGGCGATGCAGCGGCGCATGCTGCTTTACGACAAGCGCGGCGAGCAGCATTACGACATCATCTCCGCGCTGCATAAGAGCGTGCGCAACAGCGATGCGGATGCGGCGCTGTACTGGCTGGCGCGGATGCTTGAAGCGGGCGAGGACCCGATGTACTGCGCGCGGCGGATTGTGCGGATGGCGGTCGAAGACATCGGGCTGGCGGCTCCGGAGGCGCTGAATCTGTGTTTGTCGGCGCGGGATGCGATGCACTTTCTGGGGTCGCCGGAGGGCGATCTGGCGCTGGCGCAGGCGGTGGTGTATCTGGCGCTCGCGCCGAAGTCGAATGCGGTCTACAAGGCGTATGGGGCGGTGGTCGAGGATGTGCGGAAGACCGTGGCGGAAGCGGTGCCGCTGCATCTGCGCAACGCGCCAACTAAGCTGATGAAGAGCCTGGACTATGGCAAGGACTACCAGTACGCGCACGATGTGGCGGGCCGGGTGGCGGATATGGAGTGCCTGCCGCCGTCGCTCGCGGGGCGACGATATTATCAGCCGACAGACCAGGGCCGGGAGCGGCAACTGGCGACACGCATGGAAGAGATTTCACGGATTAGGGGCTCGCAGCGCGGCTAAAGATCGTGGTAAAAAGTGGGTGTTTGCCAATCCATGTGGATAAGGAGTGCGCCATGCTGCCTTTGCCCCCGCTGACCCCGTATTTGACCGTTTCTGACGCTGCCGGTGCGGTTGAGTTCTATAAGAAGGCTCTTGGCGCGACGGTAGATGGTGAGGCGCACCGGATGCCGGGCTCGGACAAGATCATGCATGTGCGGCTGCGCATCCACGGCGGCCTGATCATGATGGCGGATGACTTCTCCGACAGCATGGGCGGGGCGTGCATGACGCCTCCTAAGCTGGGCGGATCGCCGGTTGTGCTGGCTCTGCAGGTGGAGGATGCGCGGAGCTTCTGGGAGCAGGCCGTGGCCGGCGGTATCACGGTAACGATGCCGCTGGCGGATATGTTCTGGGGCGAGCGCTACGGGCAGTTCACCGATCCGTATGGGCATCGCTGGTCGGTCTCGCAAACGCTGAAGGTGCTGTCGGATGAGGAGATGCGCGGGGCGGCGCAGGCGGCGCTGGAGGAGAAAGGAACGCTGATGGGTGAGGCTGCGGCTTAGGGTGGGTCTGCTGAGACAGAACGAATGCAATGACAGAGGCAACGGCGTTCGCGCAGAGGACGCGAAGGAGGAGCACGCGGAGGGCGCGGAGCAGAGCAAGAGAAGAGTTACTTGGCGTCGCGCTCGATGGCTTTGAGGACGAGGGACTGGGTCAGGAGCTCCGGAAGTACGTCCGCTGGGCCGGTTGAGCTTGCGGGATAGATGACGTAGGTGGGGACGCCGCTGCGGTCGATGGACTTGAGCTGGCGGGTAATCTCGGGGTCGTATTGGGTCCAGTCCGCGCGCATAAGGGTGAAGTTGCGTGAGGCGAGCTGGTGGACGACGTCGGTGGACTGGAGGACGACTTTTTCGTTGACCTGGCAGGAGAGACACCAGGCGGCGGTGAAGTCAATGAAGACCGGATGGCCGGCGGTGCGGGCGCTGTCGAGCGTGGCCTGCGAGTAGGGCTGCCAGTTCAGGGTCGACTTTTTCGCCTCAGTCAGCGGGATGGCTAAGGCTGCAAGGACAAGCACGACGGCGGCGATGGTGCCGTAGGTGCGCGCGGGCCAGCGGCCGAGCACCCAGCCAGCGATGGCGAGGACCAGGAAGGCGAAGAGGAGACGCGCGATGTGGTCCACGCCGGCGCCCGTGTAGAGGCTGCCGAAGACCCAGGTAAGCCAGATCACCGTCCCGAAGAGCGGGACAGCCGTGAGCTGTTTCAGGGTCTCCATCCAGGCTCCCGGCCGGGGCAGCCAGCGCGTCCAGGCCGGCTGCAGAGTTAGGAGCAGGTAAGGAAGAGCAAGGCCGAGGCCGAGCGCGGTGAAGACGGCGAAGGTGATGGAGGCCGGCTGTGCGAGCGCAAAGCCGATTGCCGCACCCATCAGCGGCGCAGTGCAGGGGGTCGCAACGATAGTAGCGAGTACGCCGGTGAAGAAGCTGCCGGTAAAGCCTTCTTTCTTGGCGAGTTCCCCGCCGGCGCTGGTGAGCGAGAGGCCGAGATCGAATTGTCCGGCGAGCGAGAGCGCGAAGAAAAACAGGAAGGCGGCCAACACCGCGACGAAGACCGGCGACTGCAGCTGGAAGCCCCAGCCGGCCTGGCTTCCTCCCGCGCGCAGCGCAAGCAGCACACCCACGATGACCCAGAACGAGACCAGGATACCCAGCGTATAAACGAGGCCGTGGCTGCGCAGGTGCTTCCGCTCCGACCCGGAGGACTGCACGAGCGCAAGGCCTTTGAGGAAGAGCACGGGGAAGACGCACGGCATCAGGTTCAGGATGACGCCGCCTACCAGCGCGAGCCCGATGGCGCTGAGTGCGGTGACCTTGCTTGCCGCCGGAGCTCTGCTGACGGGCCCTGGACGCGCGACCTCGCCGGTAACGACGGGAGCGCTGATCTCATACGCCTCGTCCTCGTTGATCTTGATGACGCCGCGCACCGAAGCGGGCAGTGGAGTGCTGTCCGGCACCCGCTTTGCCCAGAGTCGAATGCCATCCGGAAGGGTTTGTGTATCCTGGTCGGCCGCGTTCAGGACGAGGTCCTGATCGAGAGGATAGAACTCAGCATCTTCCTCCGCTGTACCTGTGGTCAACGTGAGTACCAGGTCGGTCTTACCGCCCTGCACCGTGACGTGCATGCGTGGCGGCAACGCTTGCGGAAGGTGGTGGATCGCCTCGCCAAGCGCGCCAACGGCAGCTCCGGGGAGAGCTCCCGGCATGACCTTGAGGTCCAGACCGAGATGCGCTTTACCGGGGATGCAAACCTCTCTGCAGACCAGCCAGGTGACCTTGGCGTCGAGGTGCGCGGGCCCCGGTCTGGCGGTCGGCGCGGCGCTGATGGTAAACGGGAAAGCGGCTGTATCCTCGTACCCAAAGTCCATCAAGGGGCCGAGCGGAAGCCGCTGCGGGATTGCGAACTGCATGGGTCCGGCGGACAATCCGGCCGGCAGCGTCCACTTAATGGAGGGGGGTTCCCCCGAATCACCGGCATTTTTCCAATACACGTGCCAGTGCTCCTCGAGCGTGATGACCAGCCCGACCTGCTGTGTTCCTCCAGGATCGATGCCATCCGCGAGCGAGACCAGCTCCACCGTAAGGTGTTGCGCCTTGAACGGGCCCGGACCCCCGTCGCCTACTTCCTGGAGTTGCGCATGGAGCGCCGTATGCGGCAGCAGCAGGAGCAGAGAAAAGAAACAGGTGAGGAGCGAGAAGAGGCGGCGAGCAGTCATCGTCTTAATTGTAGAGCTTCGATGAACGAGCCGGTTTTTTTGTGACAGATGGGGGGACAACCTGGCCTCATGAGAGGCCTGCGGAGCGATGCTCGACCATCAGACAGCGATCCATCACGACACGGATGCCGTGCTCCTGCGCTTTTGCCGCCGCCTCCGCGTGCACAATGCCTTGCTGCAGCCAGAGGGATGGAAGATGGAGGTCGATCATCTCGTCCACGATCGCCGGGAGGAAGCGTGGCAGGCGAAAGACGTTGACCAGGTCCGGCTGGATCGGGAGCTCCGCAAGCGACGCGTAGCTCTTCTCCCCGAGAACCGAAGCAAGCGTGGGGTTGACCGGAAAGATGCGGTAGCCGTGTTGCTGCATGTAGCGGGAGACGAAGTGACTCGGCCGGGATGCATCGTCCGATAAGCCGACTACCGCGATGGTCCGTGCGCCGAGTAAGTCCCGGATCAGATCAGCGTCGTTCATGGCGCTCCTATCGCTTGCCCCAGATTCCGAGGATGCGCCGCAGGACGACAAGCTCCCCTAGATGGTATGCGTTATGGTCTGCGATCAGCAGGGCCTCCCGCAGCAGGTTCTGTCCTTGTCCCCACGCAAAGGGCTTGTAGAGATCCACGTTCGGTCGTGTCAGCAGAGCTTCAAACTTTGCCGCGTCCGCGGCGATAGCTGCCACTGTTTCTTCCCAGGCGCGCGGCGTTGGCGGTTCGGCTGCGCGGGGCCAGTAGCTATCCGGCCAAAGCATGGGCTGGTAGCCGCCCGTGGGTGGCGATGAGAAGTTGAGGATGTCCCGCTGGGTGATGCGTAGGTGCTCCAAGATCTGCCAGGCGGAGTAAGGCAGATGGTCGGGCACGACGCTTCGTTTCTCCGCAGGAAAATCTTTGATGGCTGTGTTGAAGTCGATATGGGCCTGGCCGCCGCGCAAGAGAGCCAGCAGTTGTGCTACTAAAAGATCGTCGGACTTTTCAGGCATCCTGCGACTCCTTCCAGTGTTAGAAGGCCTGATGCTGCTCGGCGATGTCTACTCCTCGGCAGTGTCGCTCGCGGCCAGCAAACTTCCTTCACGGCGCATGCGCAGAAATCCCCGGATAAATGGCTCGAGATCGCCATCGAGTACCTTGTCGACGTCCCCTACTTCGACTCGAGTGCGCAGGTCCTTGGCCATCCTGTACGGCTGGAGCACGTAACTTCGGATCTGCGAGCCGAAGCCGATGTCGAGCTTGGAATCTTCTATCTTGCGCGTCGCTGCTTTCTTTTTGTCGAGCTCATACTCATAGAGCTTGGAGCGCATCATCTTCATGGCACGATCTTTATTTTTGTGCTGGGAACGTTCGTTCTGGCAGCCGGTTACAAGGCCGGTCGGGAGATGAGTGATGCGTACGGCCGAGTCCGTGGTATTCACATGCTGGCCGCCCTTGCCTCCGGAGCGGTACGTGTCGATGCGCAGATCCTCGAGCTTGAGGTCAATGGTGATGGTGTCGTCGATCTCCGGCGAGACGAAGACGGAAGCAAAGCTGGTGTGGCGGCGCTTGGCGGAGTCGAAGGGCGAGATGCGCACCAGGCGATGCACACCGGTTTCGCCCGAGAGCAGCCCGAAGGCAAACTCGCCCGAGATGGTGAAGGTTGCCGACTTGATGCCGGCTTCATCGCCGTCCTGAACTTCGTTGATTTCGACTTTGAAGCTCTGGCGCTCTCCCCAGCGGAGATACATGCGCATCAGCATCTCGGCCCAGTCCTGGCTTTCGGTGCCGCCGGCGCCTGGATGCACGGTAACGATGGCGTTGAGTAAGTCGGTATCGCCGGAGAGCATGGTCTTCGACTCGAGTTTTTCGGCATACTCGACCAGCGCGGGAATTTCGCGAAGCAGGTCCGGTTCCGTGTCTTCCCCTTCACGGGCGAGCTCAAAGTAGGCCTCGACGTCCTCGGCGCGCCGAGCCAGTTCGGCCTCATCGGCGAGTAAGGTCTCCAGGCGCTTGCGCTCGCGCATCAGCGGCTGGGAGCGGGTGGCGTCAGACCAGACCGACGGGTCGGCTATCTCTTCTTCAATGTGGGCGAGGTCCCGGCGCAGGCGAGGCGAGTCAAAGATACTCCCGCAGATCGCGAATCTTGTCGCGAACCGGGGAGTAGTTGTATTCGAGATCGGAAAGCATTCCGCAATTTTAGTTCATTCCGGGCTGCGGTTGGGCTGAAGACGAAAGCTCAGGCAAAGCAAGGTAACTAGAGTGCAAAGGTAGGCGAACCAGTCGCCATGGCGGGTGTAGAAAGTAGTTTGCTGCTGAAAGGCGAAAGGAAAGGCATAGGCTCCGCGCACGTGTCGCGGCGCTTGGGCTTCGAGTCTTCCTTCCGGGTCGATCGCGGTAGTTACGCCTGTGTTGGTCGAGCGAAGCAGCCAGCGATGATTTTCGATGGCGCGCATACGAGCCATATTGAGGTGTTGCCAGGGTGCACCGGTATCGCCATACCAGCCATCGTCGGAGATATTGACAAGCACTTCTGCTCCATTGCGTGTGAATTGCCGTATTTCGTCGCCGAAGATGGATCCGTAGCGATGGCCCTGACTAAGAAAGATGCTGCGGTTTGTTCCGCGGTCCATGTCTCCGGCGCCTTCGGTAAGTTTGCGGGCGAAGCCAAAAAAATCTTTGAAGGGGATGTACTCCCCCCAGGGAACCAGGTGAATTTTGTCATAGCGTCCCTGGTAGCTCCCGTTTGCCTGAAAGAGAGAGGCGGAATCATACAGATAGTATCCTCGGGCCGGAACGGGGCTGAAATCCACACCCAGAGAGCCGATGACGAGCGGCGCAGAGGCGCGAAGAGCAAGGTCGGCCATCGCGGCACGAAAAGCCGGGTCACTGGATTGAAGGTGGGAGGGAGCTTCCGGCCAGACAATCAAGGTTGGGCGCATGGGCTGAGAAGAGGCTTGCGGGGAAAGCGCGTTGCGCGGTGCGAACAATTGCGGATGCAGGCTGTCTGCTGAGAAGAGTTGCATCTCCTGGCCGGCGGAGACAGGCTGGGAGGATCGTGCGAGCACCCCGACCTCAAGATTTTCCTGCATAAGAACCGCGGTCTCGGGCGTATTTTGCAGGGTATGTCTCGCCATGCCGCTGGTTGAGAGCGAAGAGTTACCGCCTGCTTGTAATAAAAGTGCGCTGCCGATTCCAACCAGGCCGACCGTCACTCCCGTACGGCCGGGGCGAAGACACATCCAGACGATCGACGCATTAACCGCGACAACGACAAAACTGAGGCTCATCACGCCTGCCCAGGGCGCCAGCCGGGTCAGCAATAAGTTGTCGACCTGCGCGTTCCCGAGCAGGTCCCAGGGAAAGCCTGTGATGCGTGCGCGGGCTAACTCGACAGCCACCCAGAGGAAGGGAGCCGCTGCCAGCGCTCCGGAAAGGCCGCAGCGGGAACGCCGCACGCAGAGGAGCAAAACAGCAAACAAGGCGTGATAAAGACCTAAATACAGAGCAAATAAGATCAGGATCGCAAGGGATACTGGCTTGGATAAGCCGCCGTATAGATACATCGTCTGATAAATCCAGGCGCAGTTTCCTAAGTACCAAGAAACGCCACAGGCATATCCGAGTGCGGCGACAGCACCGATCGTCAGCGGTTTTTTTGCTTCCGGAAGAAGTAAGGCGAGAAGCAGCGGAGACAAAGCAATCCAACAGAGACACGCTCTCCAGGAAGGAACCGGGCCTGAAATTGGAAAACATAGCACCTGCAGAACTGCGGAAACAAAGACAAGACACCACATACGGACCGGCATAGGTTGCATCAGGGGCGATTCTAGCATCGTAATTTGCAATGGCTGGAGGCTCTCACGGGCTAAAAGTAAGGTGACTCTTTTGGCAAAAGGCGGAGGGTTCGAGAAATGGTTCCTTTTTTTGAAAGGACCCTACTTTAGATGTTTATTTCTGGAGTAATGTAAAAAATGCGCGTATCTTCGAGCTTATGAGTTTGCGCCAACGACCTTTTGTTGGACATTAACATCGACCCGTAGCTCAACACTGGGAGGTAGAGTATTGGCTTTGACAGACGTGATTGCACAGATTGACTCTGAAATTTCGATCCTGCAACAGGCGCGCGCGCTGCTTTCCGGCAGCAGCGCTGCTCCCGCGGAAAAGAAGGCTGGCCGGGGGCGACCAAAGGGCAGCAAGAACGCGGTAGCTGAGACCCCGCAGCCCGAAGCTGTGACCAAACGGAAACTTAGCCCCGAGGGTCGCAAAGCCATTGCGGAAGCGATGAAGCGCCGCTGGGCAGAACGCCGCAAGCAGCCCGCAAAGTAAGTCGTCGAAGGCGAAGCTGGTCTGATGAGAGGGAGGCGGGCTTGTAAGAAGCTCGCTTCCCTGCTTTTGCCCTAACGCAAAGGTATGGGTGGAGTTAGGATCTCGACTCCATACGTAGTCTTTCACGCATGAACCAGCGTGCTTAGCTCTTCTGTTTGCGATAAGTATCTCTGGGAGGACGTTTCTTCTGCAGGTGGAGCAGATGTGCCTGTACACGCCCTACGCGGAAGCTCTACGGTAGCAGGAAGTTCTTCAGCGAGTAACAATGACTTCGCGCAGCGTGTCCTTGGCAAGGAAGAAGCGATAGCTGGCGAAGCGGTGAAACAAACCCTCAATCTGGCGATTTGTGAAGGTCTGCCGGATGGGATGGACGCCCACCGATTGGAGCTCGAGTTGGTCGGTCGCCGTTAGATGATAGCGGCGAAACGTATTTGCCTCGCCGTTCACTTTGGCGTGAAACAGGGCCAAAATCTGGCCTCCAGGTTCCATTACCTCGTATATGCGGTCGATGACCGGCTGCAGCAAGGTGAGAGGAAGATAATCTGCAGTGTCCCAGAAGGTCACCACGTCGAAGACTCGTCCGGTGAAGTCGAGGTTTTCGTCGAGATAGCGCCGCGCGTCGTAGATTTTCTTGGCCGGATCGTCCGGATGCGGCACAAGATAGTCCGGCCGCGCGGAATCTTCCACCAGGTTGGCCATGTAAATACTGTGTCCGAGATGAGTAACAAAGTTGATATTTCCAGCGGAGGTGGGTCCTATATCCAATAGGCGCAGAGACTCTCGCGAATTAAGATACTTCGACATATGCGACCATCCGCTGGAATACCGCATGGTCCGAACCGCGCTAGCGCCCGCCCCCGAGGCGCTCGTTCCCCTTCCAAACAAGCCCATACTCTTTGCAACCCTTTCCGGAGCTACTTCTGGAGCTGCGCCGGAGCGGACGTTTGCCCGGTCAGTTCCACTCGGCCCCGAATCGACGCGCTTTCTTCAATGGAAAGCCTGCTGGCAACGATGTCGCCATTGAGCACCGCAGTTTGGCGCAGCTCGATGCGTCCGGAGGCCTGCACGTTCCCATCGACCAGGCCGAAGACGATCAGGTCGCGGACATGGAGATCGGCTGTGATGTGGGCATTCGGTCCGAGGGTCAAGCGGCTCTCGGCCAAGTGGATCGTTCCTTCAAACTTTCCGTCGAGAAACAGATCTTCGCTCCCGGAGAGCTCTCCGCGGATACTGACCGACCTCCCGATTAGCGTGGAACCTTCCGCTGGCGTCATCTAAAGCAATCCTTTCGCTGCTGCATCTGCCGTTCTGGTTTGTGAGTGTGAGGAGAAGCTGAGCTATCTCAGCCTATGATGCGAACTATACCCATCTCACTTACGGTGAGGCAAACGGGCAAACTTTGCAAATGCGTGAAACGTCCTACATGGAAAGGAAAGATCGCGACCCATGCTTTCCATGAAGAGACGACTCTCTGCTGCAGCTTGTTTCTCGCTCCCGTTCGCAGCTTTGTCTTTGCCTGGACAAGCTCCATCTTCGGTTTCGCCCAAGCAGTGGGCGGTGGATGCGGCGCAGAACGAGGTGAAAGTGCTCGAGTATGAGCAAGCGTACCTGCGTTATCAGATCCACCAGGTGGATGCGAAGGGCGATCAGGTGCGCGAGGTGGTTGAGTCCAGGGATGGGACGGTAGCGCGGCGGATACGGGTAGACAATCGTCCCCTGACTCCGGAGCAAGACGCGGCGGAACGTGATCGCCTGCAGGCGATGCTGGATTCACCGGGAGCCTTCGCCAGACATGTAAAGAACGACCAGACAGGCAAGCGCTTTGCCGCGGACATGCTGCGCCAGATGCCTTCCGCCATGATCTTCAGCTATACCCCCGGGCAGCCCCAGCGAGCGAGCGTGCCAAGCCACCCGGACGACCAGGCAGAGATCGTGCTGGACTTCAAGCCGGACCCAAACTGGACGCCGCCGAATATGACTGCGGAAGTGCTCTCCGGCTTTGAGGGGCGCCTGTGGATTGACGCGCGCACGCATTACGTCACGCGGCTGGAAGGGGACATCTTCCGTGGAGTGAATTTCGGCTTCGGGATCTTCGGCCATCTGGATCCGGGCGGAAAGGTGACCTTTGAACAGGAACAGGTAAGCGGCCAGCGATGGATTTTTACGCACTTCACCCAGCATCTGAACGTGCGCGTGGTCTTCAAGACGATTCACCAGAACTCGGAGATCGATGGAAGCAACTTTACCGCGGTGCCGCAGATGAGTTATGCGGATGCCATTCATCTGCTGCTTTCGCTTCCTCTACCGACACGCTGAGTTTGGCTTGGCGCCAGAGGCGGTCCAGTTCTGAGGCGTCCGCTTGTTTGAGGGCTTCGAGACCTGCGGCGGCTTCCATATGGTTGAAGCGGATACGAAATTTCCGGTTGGCCTTGCGGAGGGCGAACTCCGGTTCGAGTTGGAGATGGCGGGCCAGGTTAACGGCAGTGAAGAGCACGTCGCCCAGTTCATCCTCGGCGGCTTCCCGGTTGAGTTCTTCGCGCTCGATCTCCGCCCGGAGCTCGGTGGTTTCTTCGGCTAGTTTGTCGAGAAGGCCAGCGGGGTCCGGCCAGTCGAAGCCTACCTTGGCGGCTTTCTTGCCGAGCTTCTGGGCTTCGAGCAGGGCGGGCTGGTGGCGCGGTACGTCGTCGAGGAAGGCTTTCCGCTGTTCGCCGCGAGCGGCTTTCTCGCTTTGCTTGACGGCCTCCCAGGTGCGCTTGACGTCCTCGGAGGTGGTGGCGGTGGCGGTCGAGAAGATGTGGGGGTGGCGGCGGATGAGCTTGCTGTTGAGG
>CAXUEE010000091.1:10706-13514 GCA_964249905.1 uncultured Acidobacteriaceae bacterium | reverse complement strand
AGATGAGCGGACGCGATCTTCTCGGCTGGATCGGCCGCGCGGAACAGAAGGCCCTGCTCCGGGCCATCGCCGACGGAGGCCCAGAGCACTTCACGCTGCTGCTCGAGGACTTCGATTAGCAGCTAGGCTCCCGAATCGCAGGTCCCAGCGGGTCCCCCTAGGGGACCCGCTCTGATTTGCGCGAGTCCGGGCTCCGCGGTATCTTCCTCACCATCCGAACAGGCGGGAAAAGGAGCAGGCCGATGGGCTTCAGCGTCGAGGAGATCGTCAGGATCAACACTAAGCAGCAGCCAACCGTCTGCCCCTGCGTCGGGTACTCCGGCGCGGCCAAGGTCACCTGCTCCGATTGCAAGGGCGGAGGTGGACTCAAGGGCTGCAAGACTTGCTCGGGCGCAGGCATGGCGCCTTCCGCCGATGGCGTCGTGCAGCTTTGCCAAGCATGTGGAGGCCGGGGAGTCGTGCCGTACAGCGTCAGCAGCGAAGCACTCCGCAAGATCAGTGCGGCGAGGCGTGCAAAGCTTCACTCGCAGCAGCCTGACAACCAGCATGGAGCCGCGCCGCGAACGGCCGGTCGAATGAAAGGCGCGCTCCGCGGATCAGGCAGAGGGTGAGCGCATGAGCGACGTCATCCAGATCGGCGACATTCAGTTCACAGCAGAGCGGGTGCGGCTGACGATGCCGACCTCGGTCTACAAGAGCAGGCTGAGCGAGGTGCCCGAGAAGGTTGCAGAATGCGGCCACCGCAAGCTCATCCTGCTCACCCATGGAGACATCCTGAAGTGTGAGGAGTGCGGCGATCAGGTCTCAGCTGTTTGGGCGCTGCGCCGCTACATAGAGCAGTGCCGCCAGCATGAGGAGAGGCTCACGTTTCAGCAGCGGAGCCTCGAGCTTGAGCGGGACCGTGGGGTGACGCTTCGTGCCGCGCAGAAGATAGAGGACGCCTGGAGGCGGAGAAAGACCGTCCCATGCTGTCCGCACTGCAACAGAGCCATCCTGCCAGACTCGAACTTCGGCGATGCCGGAGTCAGCGCCAACAGTGAGGTAGCGAAGCAGGCGCAGGTACTTGCATACCGCCCTGTTAGGGACGGGAATCAGTAACTTGCCTTCCTAAGTTTGGACGCGCGAACAGGCGCAGCGGAGAGAGGAATCAAATGAATACTCTTAGATGGACTGTCGATGCGTCACCGAACTGGAAGCCGCTTAAGGCTGCCCTTGGCCAAGCGGGATGTCATGACTACATGCATATGGGCCGTACCGGAACCGTTCAGCACTATAAACATCGGGATTTTCGGACCTACCTCCATATCGATGCGAGCACAGGCATGTTTCTGACAGACGCGGGGAGTGGTTACTCCGGGATCTCGCAAGCCGAAGCGATGTTACGTCTGCGGGTTAAGTCTTAGAGCATACCCTGGTCGTCAGTTACTGCCGAAGTTACTATTTTGCCGATCCCGCTTGTAAGGATTGGTGTCATTCTTAGCTGTTCAACTAATCCGAAGAGTGCTCAGAACACACACGGAGAAGTTCTACCTCTTTCTTGCTTGGAGGCTATCTGCTATGAGACCGCCTATGGTTATCGTTCTCTTCAGTGCGAGTCCGGAGGCGAGCGCGTTGCTGGCTTTCCGGTTGACAATACGCTTTCCCGCCGATCTTTACCGCGCCTACCGCGTCGAGGATGCCGAGCGGGATCTGGCGACCTACAGGGACCATCCAGCCGGGCTTGTTCTTGTCTGCCTTGCTACGCCCAACGATGCTGCACTACTTCAAGACATAAAGACCGTCAGCTCGTCTGCTGACTGCCCGGTTCTGGTCATCGACCCATACAGCCTGTTCCCATCAGGAAAGCTGAGCGCCGAGGTCCGGCACCTCACCGCCGGCGAGACCGCTCCTAGCTTGGTGTTTGATCATCTCGCCCTTATGAAGCTGCGGAAACGGGGTCCGAAGGCCGCGGTACGTTCTGACGCGATACGCCCTGTACCGTCGGTCGCGTGACTTTCCGGCAGGCTCATTCGCACTCCCCCGGCTACAACCCACAAGGTATGCACTTCACGCAGGAAAGTCGGTTCCCATGAACGGGGCTTTTGCACCTTTGCGCGCTGACGCGGTCTACGTCGTCCAGTGCGGCGCGACGGTGCTTGAGCTTGCACTGTGCCTGCTCGAGGCCGGCGACGAGCTTTCCGCCTCAGCTGTATTGACCGAGGGCATTGCGCTGCTCGGCGACGCCACCCCGCAAGCTATACGCACCCTCCACGCAACCCTTCAACTGACTACCAGCCTGAACGACCAGGGTTATTACGAACTGTTCGGCCACCAGATCTCGATCTCGATCGACGGTCCTCCCAACAACCTCGCGCCTCATCGATGGCTGCTCAACTGAACAAACCTCACACGTTCTAGCACCGTAGGACTGACTGGCAACAGGAAACCTACTGCCGCTCTTCCCGTAGCCCTCTCGCCAGAGAGGGCTTTCTTACGTTCCGAACAAGCGCGCAGGCGCCCACCGTCACCACGAAAGGACACACTTCCATGCCCATCTCCACTTCACGCCGCCGTGGTACCTCGCCCTCGTTCTGGAACCGCTACAACAAGGCTCAGGACAGCCTGGTAAACGCCTGCATGCCGTCGCTGCCGGTTTCTTCCCCGCTGCTCGCCGGCAGCTTCAGCCGCGACCGCAATACGCGCGCGGTCCACCCGGATTTCTCCGATCGCAAGGTGTACTCGGCCTGAATGACGCCTTCGAACAGGGCAGCTGCATCCCGCGGCTGCCCGCGCCTAATTCCCATCCACTCCCTCGCGAGGCGCACCCAT
>CAXUEE010000091.1:10270-10696 GCA_964249905.1 uncultured Acidobacteriaceae bacterium | reverse complement strand
GTTCTGGAGAAATCTGCCGCACGACGTCATCGCTCCTTGCCGCCGGCGTAGGCGGCCGACGCTCTCCTGCCTGCACGTCTTGCTCACCCCTGTTGTGCAGCTGCTGGCGCGCACTCTGCTGTAAGCACGAACTCCGATTCTGTATCCAAGTCAAACACTGTCGCACAACGCGGCACACCCCAGGGACCCCGGAAAAGGGCATACTGAGGCTATGCCTGACCAGGCGCCGGAGCCGCGCGTTGATCGACCAGCAGTGCCTGCTTTGCGACCAAGCCGGAGAGTGGTGCGTGGAAGGAGAGATCGTTTGCTCCTCCCATAAGCAGAATCTTCTCTGGCTCTTCGGTTCAAGGCAGGTCATCGCTGTGCGCCTTTCTCACGCCGCCTTCCTGCTACAGCAGACCAGTCCTCGCCCAGCTTCGAAGATGG
>CAXUEE010000091.1:5787-10260 GCA_964249905.1 uncultured Acidobacteriaceae bacterium | reverse complement strand
GAACGTGGTCCGAGTATGTCCCGGCCGTAAAGGCGGGGGGCATGTTTGGATTGCTCCTCGGCGCCATTCTCAAGAAGCTGAAGCCGAGCCCCCGCGAGCAGGCAATTCCAGACGCAGGCGCTGGCAGACGATGGTTCACGCCGCGGCCCTGAGGCGTCGATGAGAAGCGAGTTCAGCATAGACAACAAACGCTTCCAGGTGACGAGGCTCGATGCGGGCATTGAGGTGTGGGAGGGCGGCTGGGTGAATTACCTGTTTCTCCTGCCCGGCAGCTGGACCGACCACCAGGTCCAGGTTGTGCTCGAAGTCTATTGCAAAGGCTATGCGCACGGAAGCGGGGCAGCACGGTAGGCCCTCCGGCTCCTGAGCAAAACCATACAAAACGCAGCTATGCCGATTTGAGGATTTGCACCCAGGCGAACGGCGCTTGCCTTTGCTGCTGACTCGCTGCCGCATACCACCCGCTCGATCCCACGCCTGACAGGATTTCTCCCCTATGCATCGCTCCCAGCCCAAAGCGTCCAGGCTGCCCCGCGCTTCTGTGCGGAGCGCGCAGCGCACCCTCTCGATCCATAGCTCGTTCTGCGCCACGGCGCACCACGACCAGTGCCGGCATACCATCTTCGACCGCGGCGTCGTTTTCTGCTGCATCTGCCCCTGCCACAACACTGCCCAGCTGGATCTCCCGCTATAACAAGAAGCAGGATACTAAGCCGCAGAGCGACGGGGCTATCCTTAACGCAAGACACCTTCCTGGGAGCACGTCATGTCCGTGACACCATCCGCAGATCTACCAGCCGACACAGTGAGCGCCCAGCGCTGGGCGCGCTTGGAGGCCTTTGCCGCCAAGCACGGACTCTCCCTTGACGCGGCGCTTCGCCGCGCCATCGACATCGCCGACGTCATCCTTGATGCAAAAGCGATGCCCGGGCCCGAGATCTATGCTTTCCGCAACGAGAAACGCTACAGACTGGACATTTTTCCGCTCGACCCTCAGTAGCGAACAACCGTCGTCCTTATACCCCACAGGGCTCCCACAAGGGAGCCCTTCTCTCTGCTTTGGAAAGGTAGCCATGTCTACGCAAACCCCTATCCGTGTCTCACCGGAACCCGAGCAGCCCACTGCCGCTTTCGCGTACGACCGGAACCGCAGCATGACTGGGTCCGTGCGGCGATCACCATCTCCCTGATCACGGTGCTTCTCGGCGTAATCAGTTTTGCGCTCGGCTCCACGTTTGCGAGCGCCGAGGTATACACACGTACCCGCGATCTTCTCGACAAGCTTCTGCCTGCCCTGCTTGGTCTGATCGGCTCGGCGCTCGGCTTCTACTTTGGGAGGCCGCAGAGGTGATGTCCCTCCGTACTACGAAGCCGCTCGCAGCACCGTTCCCACGCGCTAGCAGCCGAGGCACTTTCCGGCCCAAGCGGAAGGACACTGGACCGGAAGACCCGTCCCACTTTCGCTACGCAGGCAGAAGCAAGACCTACACTGCCTGCCTAGGCTGCCACCCAAGCGGCGTATCCACTTGCGAGCGCTGCCAGACCAGTCGCTGCGTACTGATCGAGGACTGGAGTGAGTATCCTGCTCGCTTCTTTGACGCCCGCACGGGTGAACAGATCAAGCACGTCATTCTCCCAGCCAAGCAAACCGATCTCTTCTAGTCATGCGGGCGGCGCTCTTGATACCGCGCCCGCAATCTATCGTCCCTTTCCAGCCCGCTGCGGCGTACTCGCCCGACAGCATCAGGAGACCCCCGTGCGCCCGGTTGCGAGGCTCAAGCTCGGCTACTACCCACTTCCGCCCGATCAAAGCCCTCTGCTGCGATCGAGATTAGCGTTCCCACCAGAACCGGTCACCGTGCTTGACCCGTGCGCCGGGACCGGGGCGGCACTGCAGGCGCTCACCCAGGGCGCAGAAGCAAAGCTGTATGCGGTCGAGCTTGACGCCGGGCGCGCCCAGGCATGCGAAGCGGCAGGGCCGCGGACGATTCAGGGTAACCTATTCGATGTCAGGGGCCGCGTGGAGAGGCTCTCGTTTCTGTACCTCAACCCGCCATACGACTTCGAAGTCGGCCCACTCGCGAACAAGCGGATGGAGCAGCTATTTCTCAGCCACACCTTCAGCTGGCTCCAGTACAAGGGCGTCCTCGTGCTGGTGATCCCGCACAAAGCGCTTGGGAGCGTGAGCGACGTACTGGCTGCACGATTCAATCGCATCGCCGCCTACCAGCTGCAGGGTTTCGAGTCCGAGCAGTACGACCAGGTCGCCGTCCTCGCAGTGCGGAGCAGCAACAACGGCAACGTGATTGAGGCAAACCGGCACTTCCTGCAGCAGCTCTGTCGGCAGAAGGCGAGCCTCCCCGTGCTGACCAGCGAGGTCGACGCGCTCTACACCGTCCCGCCAGGTATAGAGCCTGAGCTCAGCTATGTCGGCATCCCGCTCGACGCCGTAGAGGCGGCGCTGCCCTCGTCCGCGGCCTGGAGCTCGGCCGCGCCGCTGCTGCTGCCGAAAACAGAGATTGCCGGCGGCCGGCCCATCACGCCGCTTCACGGCGGGCACGTCGGACTGCTCGCCACGGCCGGGATGCTCAACGGCGTTTTCGGCACGGGAGGGAAGCGGCACATCGCGCGCTGGCGCCCTGTGAAGCACGTGATCGAAACCACCGAGGTCGAGGAGGGAGTGACCACGATACGGCGGTGCGAGCGCTTCTCGAATGAGCTGCTGCTTGTGTTCGCCTCCGGCGAGACGCAGATTCTTTCCGAGACGGACCCTGCCAAGGCCGCGGCAAGCGGCGCCGGCGAGGAAGCCGGGAGCGTCCCTGCAACAACCAGTTGAACACCGACAGGAGCAGAAGCCATGAACAAGCAGCGACGCGCGGAGCTCGGCAGGCTGGACACGCGCCTTGAGGAGTTGCGAGCCGACCTTGAAACGATCAAGGACGACGAGCAAAGCGCATTCGACCAGATGCCCGAGTCACTGCAGAATGGCGAACGAGGGCAGAAAGCCGAAAACGTTGTCAGTTTCCTCGATGACGCACTCAGCTCGCTCGACGACGCCCGCATGAGCATCGAGAGTGCTGCCGAATAGCTGCGCGCTACTTGGCCGCGCTCTCACGCACGGGCCTGCCCTTTGGAGCAGGCTCTTTCCTTTTCGCCCTACGAGGTTCGCCCATGAGCAGCAACGGCACACCGGCTCCCGGCGCTGTGCCGGAGCGGCCTCTTCATCTGCTGGCGAAGCCCGCAGCTCCCGCGGCCTTTGTCATCAACTACTCGGGAGGCAAAGACTCCCACCGGATGCTCGGCTACCTCTGCGAGCGCTTTCCCGAGGTGAGCAAATATGTCGTGATGGCAGACACAGGTTTCGAGCATGTTGCTCCTGTGCCGGCCATGGAGTGGTCGCGTGCGCAGGTAGCGCGCTTCGGACTACCGCTGGCAGTCGTTCGCAACCCCAACAAGACCTACCTGCAGATGGTGGAGCGCCGGGGCAAGTTTCCGAGCGCCGACACCCGCCAGTGCACCTCCGATCTCAAGCGGGGTCCGATCGAGAAGTTCATCCGCGCGCTTCCGGAGAAGCGCATCGTCAACTGCCTCGGCATCCGCGCGGAGGAGTCGCACGCGCGCGCGAAGCAGCCGTCCTGGTCGCTCAACAAGAGTCTCTCCGTGGCAGGCAGGGAGGTTTGGGACTGGAAGCCGATCTTCGAGGAAACGCTTCCTGCGGTTCTCCGCTGGCACTGGGAGCGCGGCGAGCGCCTGCACCCGGTGTACGTGCCGGAGTTCCATGCGGACGCCGCGACGGGCGGCTACCTGCGCCGGTTCTCCTGCCGCGTCTGCATTTTCTCGACCGCCAGCGACCTTGTCGCGATCGAGCAGCACGACCCCGAAGCATTCCGCCTCGTCAGCGAGCTTGAGCAGAGGATGGGCTTCACGATGCGAGCCGGGCAGTCGCTCGTGCAGATCACCTCCGCGGCGCGCGAACCGGTGCCGCAGCTGCCCCAGCTCAGCCTCTTCTGAGACGCGCGCACCCACCTCCCACCGACACGAGTCGCCTGTCATCGCGCAGGCACAGAGTCGCTTGAAAGGACTCCATGGAACTCCATGAAGCACAGACACGCTACCCCGACCTGATGAGCTATATCGCCTCGCGCAACAGCAGCGCCGCCCCGAAGGACTGGTACGCGCAGCTTCGTATCGACGAGGCAGCTGCACTGCAGGGCGAGCTGGCCGCGGTCGCCGACGCAATGCGGCAGGCAAGGGCCGACTACGCGGAAGCTCACCCTCAGAACCCGTATCCATACAACCGATCGATGGGCGAATATCTCGGTCTCCCCATCCGCGCAAACGGTGAGCCGGACCATGGGTACTACATGGCCGGGCAGGTGGAGGTGTATGACGCTCTAGGCCGGGCAAAGCAGACCGCCGCTGCGCTGATTGCGGAAGGAAAGGTGCTGAGCATCGTCGTGGCGCGATCCAAAA
>CAXUEE010000091.1:1497-5777 GCA_964249905.1 uncultured Acidobacteriaceae bacterium | reverse complement strand
GACCGGCAACCGGTGCGCTTTGCCCGCTTCCGCGGGCCGGAACAGATCAAGGTTTGCGGAGACGATGTGCACCTCGATAACGGGAAGCATCGCGCGCGCCTCCACAGCTGCTGGTCGCGTGCGGCGTGTCTTGAGCGCGTCGTCGAAGCCCTGCGAAGCGGTATCCCTCTTGGGGAGACCGCAGAGCGGAGCCGACCAGCCAGACCTCTTCCGGAGCCCATCGAGCGCCCGAATTGACCGAGTTCCTGGTCCGCGATAGCGTCGTCCGAGCATCGGCCAGGACCGCGCTCCCGGAACCACCCGCTCTGCCGACAAAGAGGGCGCGAGATGGGTGCCGGGGGCAACTTCACCAGATGCCTCAAGGAGAACGTATGAGCCAGGACACCGCCCTTCTACCGGAAGAAGCAATGCGAGAGGAAAGCACTGCCGGCTGGATAGCCAGAGCACAGAAGGCAGAAGCAGAACGGGATGCGTGCAAGGCCACGGCGGATGAGGCGCTCACACTGCTTGCCGTCACCTCAACGTCTGGCCTGTCAGAAGAAGGGCTCACGCGAGTTCGCGCGTTTCTCGACCGCAACCAGCCCACGACAGAAAGCCGCGAAGCGCAGGACATCACGCAGCTTGTGAGTCGCTTCGCCGCTGCGCTGCGCGAGAAGTTGATCAGCTTTGAGGCGAAGTATGGATGGCAGGGAGCCTGGAAGCGAGACAGCTGGGCGAATGTCCTGCGCAAGGAACTCCGGCAGCACGTCGGCAAGGGCGATCCCATCGACGTGGCAGCCTACTGTGCTTTCGCCTGGCACCATGGCTGGTCACTTGCGCAGCCTCGTGCGGAAGACGGATTGATGGCAGCGCCTCATCCGCTGCAGACCGCACAGGCTCTCGCAAAGGAGTTTGAGCAATGGGTCTGATTCGCAGCGCCCTCATCGTTGGGGCTTTAGGTGCCGCAGTGTGTCACTTCACCAGCCCTCTTGTGAACGCCAACCAGTACAGAAGCCATAACGAGTTCGCACAACGTCAGCCCTACCTGGTCCGCGGCGGCCCCTCCTTCGTCAGTAGCCGCCCAGCCCGTCTTTCCGCGGGAGAGGCCATCTACTTTGCTCCCGCTGACGATCTTGAGCGCGTCGACATCGCGCTGATCGACACGGCCCGCTCCTCGATCAGCATCGCGATGTACGCGTTTACCGACCGCGCTCTCGCGGCCGCTCTTGCGCGCGCGGCAGGGCGCGGCGTGCATGTACGCGTGTACCGCGACCGCGGCCAGTTCACCGAGGAGCAGCAGCGCCGTTCCGGAGCGCTGCCCTTGCTTCTCAGCGAGCCCGCGATCCAGGTGCGCGTGAAGCGCAGCGACGATCTGATGCACGAGAAAGCAATGCTGATCGACGGATCGATCCTGCGCGACGGGTCCGGCAACTGGTCTGTCTCCGCGGCGCGCTACCAGGACAACCAGGTTTCCGTGACGCACGACCCCCAGCAGATCGCCCAGTTCCGGCGCAACTTCGAGGCCATGTGGTCGCGGCCAGACAATACCGTCGTTCGCTAAGGCCACAACCCGCGCCATTCCATTTCCTACTTCAACCGATGGAGATTTCTATGCCAAGTGTGTGAACAAAGTCACTCTTCTCGGCCATCTCGGCAAGGACCCGAATTATAAGTCTCTGCCCAGCGGTGATCCCGTAGCCAGTTTCAGCCTTGCTACAAGTTACTCGGTCAAGGTCAACGACGAGTGGGTCGACCGGACCGAATGGCATAACGTTTCCGCCTACGGCCGCACGGCCGAGATCGCCCGCGACTACCTCAAGAAGGGAAGCAAGCTGTACGTCGAAGGCAGACTCACGACCCGATCCTGGGATGACCGCGACACAAACAAGAAGATGTACCGTACCGAGGTGATCGCGATTGACCTCGTGCTCCTATCCGCGCGCGAGGGCAGTGACGAAGGCAGGAACAGTGAAAGCGACAGAGGCAGCGCGGATCGCCGGAGTCCATCAGCAGGACGCGGCCGCCAAGCCACAGCCACGTACTACGACGATTACGCTGGAACAACGATCACGGACGAAGACATACCATTCTGAGTTGTGCCGCAGTAGCCGTTACGAAAGCCCCTCGTCTGCGAGGGGCTTTCTGTTTCGGGTTTTCCTTTACGATTGCACCCGCCCGAGTTGAAAGGATGTTCCCTCCATGCAAGCAGAGATTCTCTCTCCCGAACAAGCACTTACCGACGCGCAGCGGGCGAAGCTCGAGGCCCTCAGCTCTCCCTTCGACCCAAGCGAGGTGGAGTGGCGCGTCACCGCCACAACCAACAACGATCGTGGACGGAGCGGCCTTGTCCTGCCGTATGCAGACCCGCGGGCCTATGCCGACCGCCTCAACAAGGTGGTCACGATCAGCGGATGGGCGCAGTCGTTCTCCGTCATGACCGTCGCCCCGCTCACCCGGCAGAAGAAGGAGAACGGCAAGACCGTTTCCATCCCGACAGGCAAGATCATCGTGACCGGCACCGTCACCATCTCGGGACTCGGCACGCACAGCAGCACGGGCGAGGCCTGGGCTGACGACGACAACGGCATGACGAGCGCGGAAGCGCAGGCGTTCAAGCGCAGCTGTGCCTGCTTCGGTCTCGGACGCTACTTCTATGACTTCGAAGGCAAGTGGGTGGCGCTTGACGCGAACAACAAGATCGTCGAGAAGCCGAAGCTCCCGTCGTGGGCTCTGCCGAAGCCTGCGAATCAGTCAGGACCTGCTCCAATGGCCACCGTTCGATCAGCCCCAAGCACGTCTTCGGCACCGGGTGGCCAGCGTGGACAGACCAGTACGTCCCGTCCTGCCCCCGCTCAGAAGTCGTCGACAACTGTTTCCGTGTGGATCAACAAGTGGATCGAGCACTTCGAGGAGCGGCTGGGACCTCAGCTGTACCTGGACATCGTCACGCAGGTCAGGAATGAGGAACAAAGCATGAATCTATCCCTTGAACAAACCCGTGAGAGGGCTATTGAGATGCTGGAGCTTGCGGAGCGCGGACTGCTGAAAATCCGCACCATAGCTGAGGCTGTCGGCGCAGAAGCATTTCACAAGGTGCTCGATGCTCACCGGATTCCATCGATGAGTGAGTTCCCCAACCTGCAAGCGGAGATCAACGTCTTCAGGGCTCTCCAAGCATTGGCAAACAACGCCCCCACCACGACCAGCCAGGCCGCATAGTCTCGGCTGTACCCGGTGAGGCGACGAACGATTCCATTGTTCGTCGCTTCTTGCCGAAGCCCTCCACAGGCCACACCCAAGGACACCTCCCGTGAAACCTTCCGAGCTCGTTGAAGCGCTCCATGCGCTCATCGCCGAGCGCGTCCCCCTGCACATCTGGGGCGCGTGTGGCGTGGGCAAATCGCAGATCGTCGCAGACGTGGCGTCAGCCCTTGGCTGGCAGTTCCTCGACATCCGAGCCGTCCAGCTCGACCCTGTCGATCTGCGCGGCCTGCCCCGTATCTCAGCCGACCGCGCCGAGTGGGTGCCTCCGGCTTTTCTGCCGCAGAGCGGGGAGGGCATCCTGTTTCTCGATGAGCTGACCTCCGCGCCGCAGATGACCCAGGCCGGCTGCTACCAGCTGGTGCTCGACCGCAAGCTGGGCGAGTACCGTCTTCCCGATGGCTGGGTCGTGATAGCGGCCAGCAACCCGGCGTCGGCGCGCGGGGTTCACTTCTCGATGCCGCGGCCGCTGCGCAACCGCTTCGTCCACCTCACCCTCAGCGCGGACTTTCAGGAGTGGTGCGTCTGGGCGGTGCGCGCCGGGATCCGCCCGGAGATTATCGCGTTCCTGCGGTTCAAGCCTGAGCTCCTGCACGACGACCAGCCCACCCAGGACGTGAACTCATGGCCGACGCCGCGCTCCTGGGAGATGGCCTCGCGCATCCTCAGCGGCTTCGCCTCCCGTAACGGGAGCACCTACCACGCGGGCGCCTCAGAGATCGAGGCCCAGATGCTCGAAGGTGCGGTCGGCGAGGCAGCAGCCGGGGAGCTTGTCGCCTTCCTGCGCCTGTTTCGCGAGCTGCCATCGATCGACGCCATCCTGCTCAATCCAACCACTACTCCGGTGCCGAAGGAGCCCTCCGCGCAGATCGCGATTGCGACCGCGCTCGGACGGGTGCTTACCGACAGCTCCATCGCGCGCGGCATGCAGTACCTCGACCGGATGCCGGCCGACATGCGCGTGCCCGCCATCCGGGATGCGGCCGCGCGCGCCCGCGCCCGCAGCACCAGATTCCCATCATCCGCCTCGACCGCCGTAT
>CAXUEE010000091.1:0-1487 GCA_964249905.1 uncultured Acidobacteriaceae bacterium | reverse complement strand
CCCCCCCCGTGCGCGCCCGCGCGCCACCGCGCCATCACCCACACAGCAGCGTTCATACGCTTCGGCGTTGAGCTCGCGGAGACCCTGCAATGATCACAGAACGCGCCATGCTTGCTTCAGTCCACATCAGCATTTGGACCGCGATGAAACACGACCGGACCGTCAGCCGCGATGTTGCCTCGAAGCACGGGGCACACGCGGATGCGGGCCGGTACAACAAACAGCTGCTCCGCGGCGCCGAAAAGCTCGACGCGCTGCGCACGCTCGCGGGCCAGATCCGGCAGGGCTTCTACAAGGTCACGCTGCCCTGGTCGGATGAGGGCTACCGCCTGCTGCCGGCGCACTTCTTCCTGGAGCTGACCGCCCAGATGCGCGAGTACGAGCGCTCGTTCTCGGAGGGCGTCGAGGCGTTCCTGAACGTCTACCCGTCCTACATCGAGCAGGTCCGGCCGGAGCTGAACGGTCTGTTCCGCACCGAGGACTACCCGACGGTCGAGCAGCTGCGGACCAAGTTCGGCTTGGAGCTGGAGGTGCTGCCGATCCCGACCGGGACGGATTTCCGCGTCACACTCTCGTCCGAAGAGCAGGCCAGGGTCGCGCGCGAGATCGACGAGAACGTGCGCGCGTCGCTTCGCACCGGCACCGCGGATCTCTGGGCCCGGCTGCGCGCAGTGGTCTCGCACATGGTCGACAAGCTCGGGGACCCGGAGTCGCGCTACCATGCGTCCCTGGTCACGAACGTCGCCGAACTCGTTCGCCTTCTGCCCGACCTTAACGTCGCCGGCGACGCGGAGCTGAACCGCCTCGCTGCGGAGGTGGAGAACCGGCTCTGCTACTTCAGCGCGAAGGAGATCAAGCAGGATGAGGGGCTTCGCGGGGCCATGGCGGGGACCGCATCACGGCTGCTCGATGAGATGACCTTCCTCATGGAGACTCGCGAGCAGGCCGCAGCCGCCCGTGTTGCCGCGCCGGAGCCGGAACTGCTACCTGAGGCGGACAGCATGTTCTCGCACATGTCGGACTACATGGAGGCACCAGCCGCGTGAAGCACACAACCCCTGCAGCGGTGCGGGTCAAGAAAGCCCGGACCGCGCTTTTGCTCGACCACCCCTTCTTCGGCGCGCTGCTCTATCGGCTAGGCGGCCAGCCGTGCCGCTCCATCGACTCGATGGCCACCGACGGCGTGACCCTCTTCTTTAACCCAGCGTTCGTCGACACGCTCAGCACGTCGGAGCTTGCCGGCGTGCTCGCCCACGAGGTCATGCACCCCGCACTCAAACACCACACCCGGCGTGGAGGACGTGAGCAGCGCCGCTGGAATATGGCCTGCGACTACGCGATTAACCCCATACTGGTTGACGCGGGGCTTAGCCTACCAGCCGGGGTGCTCAATGATCCCCGGTTCCGCGGCTTGAGTGCCGAGGCGATCTACAACCTGATCGAAGGTTCCGAACAAGCACAAAACCAGGAATCCCAGCAGTCAGAAC
>CAXUEE010000090.1:4057-13540 GCA_964249905.1 uncultured Acidobacteriaceae bacterium | reverse complement strand
TCGTCCGGGGTGAGGACGTGACGCGCCACTCAGGCTTGGGGTTCTGTCTCTTCACTAGAACAAAAAGCGTCGCGTGGAGAGAGGTGGATGGCATTTCTCTATGGCGGAAATAGTCGCTGCCCGTATTCATCTTGCCTATGGACGGGATTGCTGTGTGCCATGTTTGGTTTTGGAAGGAGGCTAGCTGCCTAGAATTCAGGGAATGCGCTCAATCTGCTCCGGCCCCGTTTTGAAGCCGAGAATTTGCTCTCGGCTGTACCTGCTTGTCGCCGGTATTTTGTTGCTGTGGGTGGGGACGGCCGGTGCGCAGGCACCGAGCTTTACGGTGGGCTGGTCGGTGTACGCGGGATGGAATCCGTACTTCTACATGCAGAAGTCCGGCATTTTGAAGAAGTGGGCGGACAAGTACGGAGTTCAGATCAAGGTGCAGCGGTTCGACTACGCGGCGTCGCTGGACTCGTTTGTGGCGAAGAATATCGATGCCTGCGCGATGACGAATATGGAGGCGCTCGACCTGCCGGCGGCGGCGGGGGTGGACTCGACGGTCGTGATCATGGGCGACTATTCGAACGGCAACGACCAAGTGCTGGTGCGGGGCGGGCTGACGTTTGCCTCGCTGCCAGGGCACAGGGTGATGCTGGTCGAGAAGACGGTGAGCGAGTATCTGCTGGAGCGCGGGATGGTGATGAGCGGCAACCAGGCGAAGCTGGGTGGGCTGAAGCTGTTGAATACGTCGGACTCGGACATTGCGCCCGCGTTTTTGAACAACACGTCGAACGAGGCCGTGGTGACGTGGAAGCCGCTGGTGTCGCAGATTCTGGCGGATAAGAGTGTGCACCCGATCTTCACCTCGGCGCAGATTCCGGGCGAGATCCTGGACCTGCTGGTGGTGCGGACCGAGGTGCTGAACCGGCCAGATGGCTCCGGGCAGAAGTTTGCGAAGGCGATTACGGGTGCGTGGTACGAGACCATGCAGCGGCTGAGCGGCGGTCCGCAGCAGGCCGAGGCGCTGAAGGGGAGCGCGGCGGCTTCGGGGGATTCGGTCGATTCGTACCGCGAGCAGTTGAAGACGACCGCGCTGTTTCTGACGCCAAAGGCTGCGGCGGATTTTACGACCAGCCCGATGTTGCGGCAGAAGATGGACCTGGTGCGGCAGTTCTGCTTTGCCCATGCGCTGCTGGGCAAGGACACGAAGTCGGTGGACGACGTGGCGATCCTGTATCCGGATGGGTCGGTACAAGGCAAGAAGGATCGGGTGCGGCTTCGTTTCGATGCAGGGTACATGCAGGCGGCACAGCAAGGAAAGCTGTGAGGATGCGATGAGTTTCGCTCCGTTCGATATTCAGGCCAAGCCCAATCGTGCGATGGCGCAGGCGTTGTCGTTCGTGTTTTTTCTGGTGTGTCTGCTGCTGTACGTGCACACGTCCAAGGTGCGGCATGCGGAGAATCCGGAGGACCGGATTGTGCCGAATGCGGCGCAGCTGCGCGGAGGCGTGCATGCCTCGGTGCTCGAGCCGGCCGAGGAAGATGACTATGTGGCTCCGGACGGGGCTTCGAAGTGGGAGCGGTTTCGCCACTCGATGATCCTCAAGGACACGCTTTCAAGCGGGCGGCGGTTTGGGATTGCGCTGCTCCTGCTGGTGCCGCCGGTGCTGATCGCGTTGCACATTGGCCTGTTCCCGTACCTGCAGGCGGGCGGCATGCGGTTCCTCTTGTTCTTCGACAAGATTGTGGCGCTGTCGCTGCTTCCGATTCTGTTCATTGTCTTCGGCATCGATGAATGGTCGAAGATTGCGCTGATCGTGATTGGCGTCGCGCCGACGATGATGCTCGATGTGATCGGCATGGTGAAGGCGGTGCCGCAGGAACAGGTGGTGAAGGCCTTTACGCTGGGCGCGAACGATTTCGACGTGGCGTACCGGGTGACGTTCAAGCAGATTCTGCCGCAGATCCTGAACAGCCTGCGCTTGAACCTGAAGCCGATCATGCTGTTTCTGTTTGCGGGCGAGATGATCGCGGCCAGCGACGGCCTGGCCTACCGGATCGCGATCATGCGGAGGCACATGGGGATGGACGTCATCCTGCCGTACGTGCTTTGGGTGGCGCTGCTCTTGTTTGGGGTGGATGTGTTCTTGCGTGTGCTGAACAGGAGGATGCATCCATGGTTTCAGTCGTAGAGGCCGCGCCGCATGCATTTTCTGCCGGCCCGGATAAGCCGGCGACCGCTATTCACATTGCGGATGTTTCCGTTGCCTACGCGACCGGCAAGCAACAGACGAAGACCATCCTGAACGGCATCGAGCTGGACATCGCGCAGGGCGAGTTTGTGGTGCTGCTGGGCGAGACGGGCTGTGGCAAGAGCACGCTCCTGCGCATGATTCTTGGGCAGGAGCAGGCCACACGCGGGACGGTCAAGGTCAATGGGCGGGCGGTCACGCGAGTGAGTTCGGCCTGTGGCTATGTGCCGCAGAGGTATTCCCTATTCCCCGACCGGACGGTGCTTGGAAATCTTATGATGGGGCCTGAGACGTCAGGATTTCACCTCCTCGGACGCTTGCGGCCGGGCTTCCGCGCGTTTCAACGCCAGGTTCGGACCGAAGCCATGCGACAGCTGGAACGGATGGGGTTGCACACGGGAGACGCGGACAAGTATCCGCACCAGCTTTCGGGTGGCATGCAGCAGAGAGTGGCGATCGCGCAGGCGCTGATGATGAAGCCGAAGATTCTGCTGATGGACGAGGCGTTCAGCGCGCTCGATCCGGCAACACGCACAAGCCTGCAACGCATGTTGCGGGAGATCTGGCTGGAGGCGAAACCGACGGTGGTTTTTGTGACGCACAACACGGCGGAGGCGCTCTACCTGGGTACGCGGGTGGTCGTGCTGTCGAAGCAGGGGGACGCGGGAGCGAGCGTGGCGCTCGACCACCGGATGACGACGACGGGCATGAGCCTGAAGCGGGATGGGCAGGCGTTTCTCGACTTGATGGAACACGTGGAAGACTGCTCGCGCGGTGCGCAAACGGGGCAGGAAGCCGGCCTGGGTGCGGGGCTGACGTTAGGGGAATTGGTATGAAGGCATCTGGCATGAGGCGGCCCGGGGTGTGGGGTGCGTGTACGCTGACAGTGGTGGCGCTCCTGGCGGGCAAGTCGGCGACGGTGCTGGCCGCGGCGCGTGGGCAGGAGGCGGGTGCGCCGCAGGCAGGCGGAAAGCAGGCGGTCGACATGCATGCGGCGGCGTCGGTCGAGTCGAGTACGCAATCGACCGATGGAGCGGCCAAGGGTACGGCCAAGGAGAAGGTGTCGAAGCCGGCGTCCGGCGCGGCGGCGGGCTCGGGCGCAGGCGCGAAGATGAAGACGGTGGCCGCGGGGGCTCCGGCCGCAGCGGGGACAGCCGAGTTCTTCAGCGCGCAGGTGCGGCCGGTGCTGGCCAACAACTGTTACAAATGCCACACATCGGAGGAGGCAGGCGGTCTGCGGCTGGACTCGCGCGCGGCCATCCTCAAGGGCGGCGATTCGGGGGCGGCGGTCGTGCCCGGCAACCCGGACAAGAGCCTGATGATCCAGGCCGTGATGCAGACCGGCGACCTGAAGATGCCGCCCAAAAACCACAAGCTGACCGATGGCGAGATCGCCGCGCTTACCGCCTGGGTGAAGGCCGGGGCGATCTGGGATGACGCGGAGGCGACCAAGCCGGTGGGCTTGCTCCTGACCGCAGCGGCGGTGAAGGGTGGCGCGGGCGACGAGTACTTCGAGGGCAAGGTCAGGCCGATCCTGGCGGAGCGCTGCGGGTTGTGCCATCAGGCGCGGTCGGCGGGCGGGCTGCAGATGATCTCGCGTGAAGCGCTGCTGAAGGGCGGCGATTCCGGGCCGGCGATTGTTCCGGGCGATCCGGACAAGAGCCTCCTGCTGCAGGCGGTGCACCAGACGGGTGAGATCAAGATGCCGCCCAAGGGTGGCAAGCTCTCGGACGAAGAGATCGGCGTGCTGAACGACTGGATCAAGATGGGCGCGCCCTGGCCCGCGACCACCGTCGCCGTGCGTACCGAGCCGGACAAGATTACAGACGAGACGCGGCATTGGTGGAGCTTCCAGCCGCTGAAGGCTCCGGCGATCCCGACGATGAAGGACACGTGGGCGCGCACCGACATCGACCGCCTCGTGCTGGCGAAGCTCGAAGCCAAGGGCCTGAAGCCGGCGGCGCAGGCGGATAAGCGGACGCTGCTGCGGCGCGCGACGCTCGACCTGACGGGCCTGCCGCCGACCGAAGAAGAGGTTCAGGCGTTTGAGGCGGACAAGAGCCCGGACGCATATGAGAAGGTGGTCGATCGGCTGCTGGCGTCGCCGCGGTATGGCGAGCGCTGGGGCCGGCACTGGCTGGATGTGGCGCGGTATGCCGATGACGATATTCGCGGGCTCGATCCGCGTGGGCGCGGGTATATGCCGCTTGATGGCGCGTACGTCTATCGCGACTGGGTGGTGAAGGCGTTCAACGAAGACCTGCCCTACGACAAGTTTGTGAAGATGCAGCTGGCCGGCGACCTGATGGAGAAGAACCCGACGCATGATCAGCTCGCGGCGACGTCGTTCCTCGGCGAGGCGCCCTGGATCTGGGATCAGGCGGAGCCGGTGCAGGGACGCGCCGATGAACGGAACGAGCGCATTGACGCGGTAACGCGTGGCTACCTGGGGCTGACGGTCGCGTGCGCGCGCTGCCATGACCATAAGTACGACCCGATCCTGGCGAAGGACTATTACGCGCTGGGCGGGGTCTTCGCGAGTTCGACCTACAAGGAGTACAACCTGGTTCCGGAGGACGAGGTTGCGTTCTGGAAGCAGCGCTTCGACAAGGCGGATAAGTTCGACGAAGAGTCGCAGGCGTACCAGAAGACAGCCAGCGATCAGCTGGCGAAGGCCATGGCGGCTAAGACCTCGGACTACATGGTGGGCGCGTGGCGGGTGAGCGGCAAGCCGAAGATGAAGGTGGAAGAAGTTGCCGAGAAAGACAAGCTGGATCCCGAGCAGCTGGAGCGCTGGGTCAAGTTCCTGGCCAAGAAGCAGACCTTCTACCCGAACCTGCATGACTGGCAGATGATGATCGCGCAGGGCGGCACGGAAGATCAGGCCAAGTACCTGGGCGATGTATTCCAGGACACGGTGCTTGATCTCGAGATGGAAGAGAAGAAGATCGAGGAAGACAACAAGAAGATCGAAGCCAAGGCGGATGTACCGGTGCGGCGCAAGAAAGAGGCCAAGCCGAACGAGTTCGATACGTACGATGAGTTCTGCCCGGGCTGCACATTGGAGCTGAAGGTGATGCCTGCGGAGCGCGCCAATCTCTACTCCGACCTGTTCGTGCGGGCGCTCGGCTCGGACGAAGGACGCGGCGATCCGGGACTGTTTGCCTATCGCGGCTGGGCGCTGCAGCGGCGGCTGGGCGTGGCGGAGCAGCAGTATCTCGCCAGCCTGCAGGACGAAAGCAAGAAGCTGCATAAGGACATGCCGGAGCAGTATCCCTTCGTGCATGGCCTGACCGACAAGCCCAAGGTCACGGACATCGCGCTCAATCTGCGCGGCAACCCGAACGCCAACGGCCCCATCGTGCCGCGTGCCTTCCTTACCGTGCTGAGCGGCCCGGACAAGAAGCCGTACACGCAGGGCAGCGGCCGCTTGCAGCTGGCGAATGACATCATCGCGACGCCACTGGCTTCCCGCGTGATCGTGAACCGCGTCTGGAAGTGGCACTTCGGCACGGGCATCGTGAACTCGGCCGACAACTTCGGCAAGGTCGGCGATCCGCCATCGGACCCGGAGCTGCTGGACTACCTGGCCCTTCAGTTCCAGAAGGACGGCATGTCGATCAAGAAGCTGCAGAAGCAGATCATGATGTCGGCGACCTATCAGCAGAGCACGCGTGAGACCGCGGAAGCCAAGGAGAAGGATCCGGACAACCGACTCTACTCGCACTTCACCTTGCAGCGTCTGGATGCAGAACAGCTGCGTGACTCGATTCTCTTCGTCGCGGGCGACCTCGACGTAAGCAAGCTGGGCGGGCCCGCGAAGGAGATCAGCACCGACAACACGCGGCGCACCATCTACGCCAAGGTGAGCCGGTTCCGCATCGATCCGTTCCTGCAGGCGTTCGACTTCCCCAACCCGACGTTTACCGCGGAGCAGCGCTTCTCCACCAACGTACCCGTGCAGCGGCTCTACTTTATGAACAACGCCTTTGTGTACGCGCAGGCGGGCAAGCTGGCCGAACGGGTGTATGCGAAGGGCGACGACGCCAAGCGCATCACCGCCACGTATGAATATGTGTTCGCGCGCGAGCCTACGCCGAAGGAGGTCGAGCTAGGACTGGAGTTCCTCAAGTCGACCCCGGAAAAGCCGGGCTACCTGATCAACCAGGAGCCGCTGACGGCGTGGAAGCAGTACACCCGCGCGCTCTTCAGTTCGAACGAATTCGAGTACCTCAACTAACGGCACCGCACGACGGAGAAGACCTGATGTTCAGTCACAAGCCGAAGCCGATTCATCGCCGCGACGCACTGAAGAAGATCGGCGGAGGGTTCGCCTTCCTGAGCTTTGCCAGCCTGCTGGGGGAGCAGATTGCCGAGGCCGAAGCCAAGCCGGAGCTGAACGTGTGGATGAACAACGATCCCAAGTTCAAGCCCAAAGCCAAGCATGTGATCTTCCTGTTTATGAATGGCGGCGTCTCCTCGATCGACAGCTTCGACCCGAAGCCCGCGCTGGTGAAGTATGACGGACAGGCGATGCCGGGGGGTGACCTGGGCCACGAGCGCAAAACCGGCAAACTGATGAGGTCGCCCTTCGAGTTCAAGAAGTACGGCAAGAGCGGCATGGACTTCAGCGAGCTGTGGCCGAACCTGGGCGAGTGCGCGGACGACATCTGCATGGTCCGGTCCGTGTTCACCGAGATTCCGAACCACGAGCCTTCGCTTATCATGATGAACACGGGCGCGAACGTTTCGGGCCGGCCGTCGATGGGCGCGTGGCTCACCTATGGCCTGGGCAGCATCAACAAGGATCTGCCCGGCTTTGTCGTGCTGAGCCCGCAAGTCCCTACCACTGTGGGCCCACCGTTGTGGAGCTCCGGCTTCCTGCCCGCCGTGCACCAGGCGACCTACGTCTCGGACAACGTGAAGGATAAGGAGTTCGATCCGTACAAGCTGATTCCGAACATTCACAATGAGCGCTTCGACCTCGCCACGCAGCGCAAAGAGCTTGACCTGGTGAAGAAGCTCGACGACCTGAACATGGCGGAGTCGGAGAGCAACCCGCAGCTTGAGGCGACCATTGGCTCAATGGAAACGGCCTACCGCATGCAAACCGAAGCGCCGACCGTCTTCGACGTGCGCAAGGAGAGCGAGGCCACGATCAAGATGTACGGCGAGGGCTCGACGGCGCGCGGCTGCCTGACGGCGGCGCGGCTGATCGAAAAAGGAGTGCGCATGGTGCAGGTCTACTATGCGGCCGGCGATCCTTGGGATCACCACGCGGACATCCTGATGCATCGCAAAAACGCGAAGGACTCCGACCAGCCGTTCGCCGCGCTGATCAAGGACCTGAAGGCGCGCGGGCTGTTTGACTCGACGATCATTGTGTGTGGGTCGGAGTTCGGCCGTACGCCGGTGGTGGAGTTGGGCGGCGCGGGCACGCACAATGGGCGCGACCACAATCCGCATGGCTTCACGATGTGGCTGGCCGGCGGCGGCATCAAGGGCGGCACGACCTATGGTGCGACGGACGACTTCGGCTGGAAGGTCGCTGAAAATCCGGTGCACGTGCATGACATCCACGCGACCATCCTCTACATGCTCGGCATCAATCACGAGAAGCTGACGTACCGGAATAGCGGACGCGACTTTCGGCTCACCGATGTCTCGGGCAAGGTCATTCACGACATCATCGCGTAGCGGAAGATGCATGCACAGGCCCGGTAAACTAGGATTGTGCATGCGTTCTGGAGAAGATTGGGATTGAGGATGCAGCGAAGTTTCGTCTGGATGACTCTGGGTCTGGCGGCGATCTTAGGCCTGAGCGGATGCAAGGCGACGCAGCCGGGACCAGCCCAGACGGCGGTGATCACCTGGACCAAGCACCACGTGACGATCGGCGGCAAACGGGACAAAAATCCCCTAAAAGTGAGTGACGACACCATCGCGGACGGCAAGGACCTGTTCAAGTCCTACTGCATGGTGTGTCACGGGCTCGACGGCCAAAACACCGGGGTGCCGTTTGCGAAGACGCTCGATCCTCCGGTTCCATCGCTCGCCAGCCCCCAGGTGCAGGCCTACACCGACGGCCAGCTGCGCTGGATCATTCGGAACGGTATTGCGCCCTCGGGCATGCCGCCCTCCGATGGCGAGTTCTCGAACGACGAGATGTGGAGCATGGTCGCCTATATCCGGCATCTGCCGCCCAAGGGCAGTCTCGGCGTGCCGGCTGTCTACAGCGGCAAATAATTTTTCGTCTGCGGCTAAAGTTTTAGTCTGAGCCGCCGATAAGGACAGTATGCGTTGGTTGTGCGCGATGCTCGTGACCTTGTTTCTTTGCGGGTTACCGGCGTGCGCGCAACGGATCGAAGTCATCCTTCCCGGAAGCAAGCCATGGAACGGCCACCTCATCCTGGTCATCGCGAAGCGCGATCGGCCGGAGCCGCGGATGCAGCTCTCTGAAGATTACGAGTCGGCGCAAGGCTTTGGCGTCGATGTCGAGAACCTCGCACCGGGCAAGCCGATCGTCGTGGATACCACCACCTTGGGCTATCCAAGGCGCTCGCTGGAGGAGCTTGATCCTGGCGACTACTTCGTCCAGGCGGTCTTCAATGTCTACGAGCCGTTTCACCTTGCCTCCGGCAAGACGGTCTGGCTGCCGCCGGATCGCGGCGAAGGGCAAAAGTGGAACCGCAAGCCGGGCAATCTGTTCAACGCGCCGGTAAAGCTGCATCTGGATCCGCAGAGTAAGGCGACCCTGCGGTTGACGCTTGATCAGACCGTGCCGCCGGTCGAGGGCACGGACGCCGACCCGGCCGTGATCGCCGCCAAAAGTCCCGCGGCCAAGTGGCTAAAGTACATGCGCTTCCGCAGCGAGAAGCTGAGTGCGTTCTGGGGCCGCGATATGTACCTCGGCGCCTGGATTTTGCTGCCGGACGGCTTCGACGAGCATCCCGACGCGAAGTATCCGCTGGTGGTTTACCAGGATCATTACCACGCGGCATCCGGACCGGCGTTCAGCCCGGTTCCGCCCGACCCGGCCCATCCGCAGGGAAGACGCGGCGGGGGCGAGGCGGCCTACCGGCTCTACCAGGATTGGACCTCCGGCCGGCTGCCGCGTGTGATCCTGCTCTATGTGCAGAACGCCAATCCGTACTACGACGACTCCTACGTAGTCGACTCGGCTAACGTCGGGCCGTATGGGGCGGCGATCAATGATGAGTTAATCCCAGCCATTGAGAGTCAATAC
>CAXUEE010000090.1:0-4047 GCA_964249905.1 uncultured Acidobacteriaceae bacterium | reverse complement strand
CGCTACAACGGGGCGTATGCCGCCTGCCCCGATCCGGTCGACTTCCACGCTTACCAAAACGCAAATCTGTATGACGCCACGAACGCCTTTTACCTCGAGGGCGACTTCGGCCGGGTGCCGGTCTCCGGAGATCGCAAGCCGGACGGAACCGTCATCGCTACTATGCCCGGAGAGTATGCCTACGAGTACGTCCTCGGCACGCACGGCCGTTCGACCGAGCAGTGGGATATCTGGCAGGCGGTCTTCTCGCCGGCGGGGCCGGACGGATACCCGGCAGAGATCATCCAGCCGATAACCGGTGTGATCGACAAAACGACGCTCGCCTACTGGCACGAGCACTACGACCTGGCGGCAATCTTGAAGCGGGACTGGGCGACGCTTGGGCCGAAGCTCGAGGGTAAGCTGCACTTCGCCGTCGGCGATGGCGACACCTACTTCCTGAACAACGCCGTGCACTTGCTGCAGAACCAGCTTGAGGCGACGACCGCGCCGCACTCGGATGCGACCTTCCAGTACGGTCCGGGGATGCCGCACTGCTACACCGGCGGCCCGCCCGAGTACACGATGCAGCAGAACAACGCCAACTGGACGCAGCGCGTGCTGCCCTTGATGGCGGAACACATGCTCAAAACTGCGCCCTCCGGTGCGGACGTCACCTCCTGGCGATACTGAAGCTGCCCTTTCCTCTATTCCAAAGCTTTGTAGCCTAGATCTCCCCGGATCGGGGCTGTCTCCTTTTGCACGTTCCCAAAAAAAAAGAATTTTCGCTTTTGCGTCTCTTTGTCTCTGGTCAGGCGTCTGATAAGGGAGCTATATTCTTATGGGCCGCATAAGTGTGGCTCTATGCGATTTGACGGATCAGTTCGCTGCCGATCGCTACAAATTGACCTTCACGCAACATTCACCGTGACCCTGCTACATTCTCTGGTCTGCAGCTCGTGTCGCATTTTGGAGTGAACCATGTTGAACCGTAAGCAGATCGCCCTTTCCGCCGTTGCCGCCATCTCCCTCGTTCTTCCCGCCTGCACGCTCTTGGCGCAGAGCAGCACCTCTACCCCCGCGCAGACACAGTCCGCGAAGCCGACCGGCAAACAGATCAAGTTCACCATCCAGAACAAGTCCGCTGCTCCTGTCGATCTGAAGAGCGGTGATGAGCAGATCCACCTTGCCGCCGGTCAGTCCCAGCAGGTCAAAGCACCGGCCGGCACCAAGATCGTGACCACCTCCGACTCCGGTACTAGCCAGGCTGGCACTGTGGCCGTTGAGGTGACGGACACGATGTCTGGTTCGACCGTCAATTTGCGGTAATTCCGGCTTTTGCTGGGCAGCGGGGTGCGATTCCATCGCACCCCGTTTTGCGTCGAACGGCTCTCGTTTCCAGCAAACCTTAATTGACGCCCGAATCGGTCCGAATTAGACTGGGATCGTGCCCGCAGTGCTGATCGATTGCCTGCGGCTGTAGTTGACAGCACGCGCAGCTTGCGCGTGGAGCAGGGTTTCGGCATGTTACAGGCATTTATCATCACGCTCCGCGAGGGCGTGGAAGCGTCGCTGATCATCGGAATCATCTTCGCGTATCTCGGCAAGATCGGGCGGCCGGAGCTGAAGCGGACGGTTTTTTGGGCACTCGCCTCCGCGATCGCCGCCAGCGTTCTGGGCGCGGTGTTGCTCTCGCGGCTGCAGTTCAACCCGGACATCTTCGAGGGCTGGGTGATGCTGGTGGCGGCCTTCTTCACTGCCAGCATGATCTGGTTCATGAACAAGACGGCTCGCTCGATGAAGGGGGAGATCGAGGCGAAGATCGCCCGGGCGGCTGCCGGAACCTCCAGCTTCGGGCTGTTTCTGCTGGTCTTTCTTCTCGTCCTGCGCGAGGGTGTGGAGACGGTGCTGATTTTGGCGGCTGTTTCGTTGAATTCCACGGAATTGCTGAGCTTCACGGGCACGATGCTGGGCGTCGCGGTGGCTGTGGTGTTTGGGGTGATGTTTGTGCGCGGCTCGCTCAAGATCAATCTGCAGCGATTTTTCCGGGTTACGACGATCATTCTTTACTTTGTGACGTTTCAGCTGGTTGTGAGCGGTTTGCATGAGCTGTCGGAGAATGGGGTGCTGCCGTCGAGTACGGCGGAGATGCGGCTGATCGGGCCGATTGTGCGCAACGACCTGTTCTTTTTTGTGACGATGCTGGCGCTGGCCGCGATCATGATTCTGATGGAGCAGCGGCGGCGCGGCGCGGCGGTGCTGGCTGAGGATGCCAGTGCTGCGGATCGGCGGCGGGCGGCCTGGAGCCAGCGGCGCGAGAAGCTGTGGATGACGGCGGTGACGGGGGCGAGTTTTCTGTTTATTTTCCTGTCGACCGCCGAGTTCATCTACGCCAAAAGCTCGACATCGCTGAGCGCGGCGGCTCCGGTGACGCTGGTGGGCGAGCAGGTCACGGTGCCGGTGGCGGAGATTACGGCGGACGGTGCGGAGTCGAAGCTGCACCGGTATGGCGTGCATGTGGACGATCTGCAGGGCCACTCGGCTGAAGTGCGATTCCTGCTGTTCAAGAAGCCGGACGGGAACATCGTTTCGGTGGCGGACGCATGTACGATTTGTGGCCCGGTCGGTTTCTACGTGGGGGAGCAAGGGATTACGTGCAAAATGTGCGCGAGCCCGTTGAACGCGGCGAGTATGGGGCAGCCGGGCGGATGCAATCCGATTCCGCTGAAGTCAACGGTCTCCGGCGGGCAGGTGGTGATTGCGGCTGCGGACCTGAGGGCGATGGCACCGCGGTTTGAGAAGTAGCGTGCGCTACGGAAGCCGCGGAGTCGAAGAGCAACAGCAGATTCCTCCGCTTCGCTGCGGAATGACAAAGGTGACGGCTGAGGCAAGTCTATGTTTCTGAGGCTGCTGTGGGAGAGCTTCGTGCGGCAGCGGCGGCGGAAGGCGCTGGCCGGGATTGCGATCCTGCTGGGCACGACGGCGGTGACGGCGATGCTGGCGCTAGCGACGACGATTGGGGATCGGATCCATCGCGAGTTGGCGGTGTATGGGGCCAATATCGTGGTCACGCCCAAGGCCGATGCGCTGGAGGTGAAGGTGGGTGGCGTGGACCTGAAGCCGGCTACGGGTGGGGCTTACTTGAAGGAGTCGGATTTAGAGAAGCTGAAGGGAATCTTCTGGGCGAACAACATCACGGGGGTTAGCCCGGAGCTGTCGCTGACTGTGCATATTGAAAGAGGAGGAAAGGAAAACTCCCTAGATGTACCGGCTGTGGGCTACTGGTTCGATCATCTGTTCGGGACCCTCACAACCGGTGCGCCTTCCCTTCATCCGTGGTGGAAGGTCAAGGGGCGGTGGCCATCGAACACACCCGTGGACAGGGGGCCACGTGAAGCACTGGACGTAGTTTTGGGGATTCGCCTCGCTCAGCGCCTTCGTGTCGATCTAGGGGACGATCTGAATTTGAACCCGAATGGAGACCGATCTACCGCAATCGAGTCAGATCAGCTGCCTCAGGCGCGCATGCATGTAGTCGGCATTGCTAGTACCGGGGGACCGGAAGATGATCAGGCGTTTGTCACTTTGCGTGATGCGCACCAACTAATGCTAGAGCGGCTTTCTTCTGGTCGAGACATTTCCAAAGCGAAATACGGGGATTCCGGCTATGCCGGAATGACGTCTGGAGTGGCTTCGACTTCGAGCGAACATCCAGTCTCTCTTCAAGGGACCGACGCTTTCCTGGAGGGTGCGGTATCGCGCGTAGAGATCTCTGCACGGACGCGGCCGGAAGATGCGTTTGCGCGGCTCGATCCGGATAAGCTTTCGCCGAAGCAGCATGACATTTGGTACTGCCGCCCGTATGCGAACTCGATTGCTTATCAGATTATGGAGGCGATTCCCGGATCGCGGGCGGAGCAGGTGCGGCGGGTGGAGCAGTCGGAAGGTACAGTGCTTTCCCGCATCAGCGGACTGATGTGGCTGGTGAGCGGGGCGGCGCTGCTGGCGGCGGGCTTCGCGGTGTCGGCGGCCATGGCGACGGCGGTGCTGGAGCGGGGGGGGGAGATT
>CAXUEE010000089.1:3910-13575 GCA_964249905.1 uncultured Acidobacteriaceae bacterium | reverse complement strand
TCAGGCGTAGCGGAAAAGAGCCTTGAAGCCGTAGTCCATGTGCTGCTGGATGTGACAGTGAAAGAGAGTCAAGCCGGGCTGGTCGGCGGTGAAGTCGACGGCGGCGCGTCCGTAAAAGGGCACGACGACGGTGTCCTTGACGATGCCGCAGGGCGCTTTGCCGTTGATCTCGGTGAGTTCGAGCTGGTGCCGATGCAGGGGCATAGGGTGGGCATCGTCCGTGCGGTTGCGGAAGACAAGGCGGTAGCGCGCGCCCTGGTGCAGGACGAACTCGTTGTCGTGCGGGTACGGTTTGCCGTTCACCAGAAAGGTGTTGAATTTGCCGGAGCCGCCGGGAATCTTTTCAAAGATCATCTCGATCGTGTGATCGGGCGGCCTGGGTGAGGATGCACCGGCGGGCGAGCCGAAGACGGTGTAGTCCCAGCGCAGGTTTTTGGGGGCGATCCATTGCGGCTGGCGGTGCTGGTTGCTGTACTCGACGACGACACCCAGGCCGGCGTTGCGGAGGTTTTCTTCGACGGCGCCAAGGATCCACACGCCGGGGTTCAGCATCTCGACGACGGCGTCCACCCGCTCCCCGGCACCGAGGAAGATGGTTTCCACGGTTTGGGGTGTGGGCACGGGATTACCGTCGAGGGCGAGGACGTGGAAGCTGTGGCCGGGAAGAGCGATGCGGCGATTCTCAATCGCGCTGGCGTTCAACAGATGCAAGAGCACGCGCTGACCTTGCTTGACCCGGATGGGTGCTCCGGCGCCTAGGGCTTTGTCGTTGATGGAGTAGGTGACGGAGTTGACTTCAAGGCCGTTGGGCGCGGTGTTGAGGGTTGCGGGCTTTTCCGGCTGAGGATCGGCCGGATCCTCATCGTCGTCGTCCTCCATGGCGGAGGAAAAGAAGGGTTCCCAGTCGCGGAGAGCGAGGAAGAGCTCCTGGTCGTAGCGGCCCGGATCGCTGCCGGTGCCACCATCGATCATCAGGAAGCCGAACTGGCCGGTGTACGAGCCCTTGTGGAGGTCCGCGTACGCCATGGCGTGGGAGTGGTACCAGCGCGAGCCGGCAGGATTTGGGGTGAAGCTGTAGGTGCGGCTGCCGTTGGGAGGAACAAACGGGGTGCCTTGTTCTTCGACACCGTCGACGTCCCCGGGGATGAGCAGGCCATGCCAGTGGACGAGCTCGGGGGTGTCGGTACGATTGATGACCTCAACCGTGGTCAGCTTGCCCTCGCGCATGCGGAGGATAGGCCCGGGAGAGCAGCCGTTGTAGCCGATAGTGGAAAGGATGCGGTCAGGCGCGAGCTCGACGGTCACGGGGGCGATCTCGAGAGTGAGGTCGGGCTTGCCTCCAGGCGAGGCTTGCGCCGGCGGCGTGCCCGGCATGGGCATATTGCCCGGCATCTGAGATGCGTTCTGAGTAAGGGCACGTGGCAGGGCCGCGCTGCCACTGAGAGCAAGCCCGCCGATGCGCAGAAAGTCGCGACGACGCACGGGCTGCACCTCCGGACGCATCTGCTAGGCGGCAGCCGAGACGCGTGCTGCCCATGATGCTCTCACGCGGAGCGCTTCGCCACAAGAGGCCGAGCCGGGGGGGTGGACGAGCTGAAAGGCCTCCGGACCGGCTCTGAAACAAGTTTGCCGGAGCGCCGTCTATCCAGCATCTGGTGTCCGCTCCCGGCGCCCTGCGGCGAAAAGGGTTGCTTGTATCTGGTATGCTCGCGCCAACCGTCCTCGCTTTTTAGCAGAAGGGGAGATCCGATGAAGTTGCTTCCCGTAACGTTGGTGATCGCCGGAGCGGTGGCGTGCTGCACCGGCCTGTACGCCTTTCAGCGGACCGCGGACTGGGGCTCCACGGAGCAGAGTACGGAGAAGGCCGAGTTTGCGTGGTCGCGGCTGAGCTATAACACCAGCCTGGGTGGTGGAGGCTACGGCGGCTTCGGCGGGTATGGATACGGCCGTCATTACATGACCTGGTCGCGAGACTACCCCAAGGCTGACCGGCAGCTTCTTGTCGCGCTCAACCGCCTGACTCGCGTGAACGGACGGACAACCGAGCAAGTGGTGAACCTGGATTCTGACGACTTGTACAACTATCCGTTTATCTACGCTGTGCAGGTGCAGACGTGGTCCTTCACTGAAGAGCAGGCAGCGCGCTTGCGCAATTACCTGCTTCGAGGCGGGTTCCTGATGGTCGATGACTTCCATGGCACCGCCGACTGGGAGAACTTTATGAACGGCATGCGGCAGGTTCTGCCCGACCGGCCGATTGAAGATCTTCAAAATAAAGACGAGATCTTCCACGTGCTCTATGACATGGACGACCGCATCCAGGTGCCTGGCGAGCAATATATCCGCACCGGACGCACGTATGAAAAGGATGGCTATGTCGCGAAATGGCGCGGCATGCGCGACGACCATGGACGGCTAATCGTTGCCATTTGCCACAACATGCACCTCGGCGATGCGTGGGAATGGGCCGACGACCCACAATATCCGGAGCAGTTTGCGTCCATGGCGTTTCGCGTCGGCCTGAACTATGTGCTTTACGACATGACTCATTAGCGTTTAACGACAGGACTCACTCGCATTCGGCCGCCTAAGTTGGCGTGAGCGCGAGATTGTTTTCCAGGATTACCGCCTGCATGTTTCAGTTTCTGTTCAAGTATCCGGTGACGGCCTTTACCAAAGGCAAGCTCGTGCTGCTGGGCACGGGTCCGGGGTGGCTGCTTGTGCTGTTGATTGTGGCGAGCGCGGCCGGGCTGGGCGGTCTGATCTGGAGGCGGCTGCCAAAGCCTGAAGCCCGCGGGCGTGACCAGTCGCAGAGCCAGATGCGTTCCTGGCGGGCCTGCGTAGTGTGGGCGATGCAGGCTGGGTTGGTCGCTCTCCTGCTGCTCCTGCTGTGGCGTCCGGCGCTCTCGGTTGCGGAGCTCAAATCGCAGCAAAACATCATCGCGGTGCTGGTGGATGATTCGCACACTATGGCCGTTCCGGATGGCGGCGGAGACAAGAAGTCCCCGCGGGAGTCGGCAGCGGTAAGCGCGCTGACCGGTGGCCTCCTGGCCGGTCTAAGCAAACGATTCCAGATGCGCGTGTACCGGATCGACGGTGGGTTGGCGCGTACGACGAGTCTTAGTGGCCTTCCGCCATCAGCAACGGCAACCCACATTAACGATGGATTGAAGCAGCTGGCAGCGGAGACAGCGGACCTGCCGGTCGGGGCGGTGGTGCTGCTCAGTGATGGAGCCGAGAACAGCGGAGGCATTGAGCTTGAAACGTTGAACGCGCTGCGCAATCGCCGACTGCCGGTGCACACGATCGGGTTTGGCAATGAGCGTCCGACGCACGATGTCGAAGTGGAGGAGGTAAGTGTCGCGACGCGGGCCGTTGCCGACTCGCGGCTGAGTGCTGCTGTGAGTTTTACGCAGCATGGATACGCGGGAATGAAGACTGTGCTGAGCGTGCGGGAGGGTGCGCGCTCGCTGGCTGAGCGCGAAGTGACTCTCGGTCCGGACGGCGCGATGCAGACTGAGACCATCTTCTTCGCTGCCGGGGCTGCGGGCGTAAAACAACTGACGTTTACTGTCGCCCCGGTGGCCGGCGAGGAGAGCACAGCCAACAATGCGCTGGAGCGGCTGCTGACGGTGAGCGGACAGCAGCGCCGCATTCTCTACGTGGAAGGGGAGCCGCGCTGGGAGTACAAGTTCCTGCGGCGCGCGGCGGAAGATGACCATCAGCTCCAGGTCGTCTCGATGCTGCGGACGACGGAGAACAAGCTGTACCGGCAAGGGATCAAAGATCCAAGTGAGCTTGCGGACGGCTTTCCCTTGCGCCCGGAAGATCTGTTCGGTTACGACGCAATCGTGATTGGCTCGGTAGAGGCGAACTACTTCACGCCCGGACAGCAGGAGCTGCTCCGCGAGTTTGTCGATCGGCGCGGCGGCGGCCTGCTCTTCCTGGGCGGGCGGTTTGCCTTGGCAAATGGCGGCTGGGGTGCTTCGAGTGTGTCCGAGCTGGTGCCGACTTTTCTCCCGGCGAGCAACAATACATTTCACCGCGATCCAGCGACCGTGCAGCTGACCGCTGCCGGCACGGAGAGCGCCATGCTGCGGCTGACGGACGATCCGGGCAAGAACGCTGAGCGCTGGCGCAAGCTGCCGTACCTGATGGACTACCAGGATGCCGGTTCGCCGAAGCCGGGCGCGACGGTGCTGGCGCAGGCCTCGGGCGGCGGACGTACCCTGCCGCTGCTGGTGACGCAGATGTATGGGCGCGGACGGACGGCGGTGCTGGCGACCTCCGGAACCTGGCGCTGGCAGATGCTGTCGCCGGTTGGGGACCCTTCGCACGATCTGTTCTGGCAGCAGCTCTTGCGCTGGCTGTCCACTTCGTCGCCGGGGCCGGTCGACGCCTCCGCGAGTGCGTCCATGCTGATGGACGAAGGACGTATTCGACTCTCGGCCACGGTACGCGACAAGCAGTACCTTCCCGCGCCTGATGCGCATGTGGTGGCGCATGTGAGCGGGCCACAGGGCGCGTCGGAGCAGGTCGACCTGCTGCCGGTGCCGGAAAGTCCGGGAAGCTATCAGGCTGATTGGAATGCCGGGCAAGCAGGAGCGTACCTGGCTGAGGTGAGCGCCAGCCAGGCAAAGGACGATCTGGGGCAGGATGTGGTCTCCTTTGAGCGCATCGACGGAGTGGCGGAGAACTTTCATACCAGTCAGAATCGTGACTTGCTGGAAAAGCTGGCCGCTGACACCGGCGGACGATACTGGAAAGAGAACGAACTGAACCGGTTGCCGAATGACATCAGCTACTCCGAGGCCGGTATCGCGGTGCACGACACGAAGGAGCTCTGGGATATGCCGATCGTGTTCTTGCTGCTGCTCTCGCTGATGGGTGGCGAGTGGCTGCTGCGGCGTAAGTGGGGTGTGGTTTGAGGCCGATGAGGGCGGTCTTGCTGGCGAGCGCGCTGCTGCTTGGGGCGGAGCCGCTCCTTGCCTCGACGTACTTTGTTACGGTCGCGGGGTTGGGCGGGGAGCCCGACTACGAGCAGCGCTTTACCGCGACGGCGCAAGATCTGGACCGTGTGCTGAAAGCCTCGGCCGGCGCGCATGTGTTTACGTTGACCGGAAAGGAGGCGACCAAAACTCACCTGCTGGAGATCATGGCGACGGTTGCGCAGCAAGCGCGGCCGGAGGACGACTTCGTGCTCACGCTGATCGGCCACGGCAGCTTCGATGGTCTGGAGTACAAGTTCAATCTGCCTGGGCCGGATGTTTCAGCCGTGGATCTGGCCGGGATGTGTGACCGCATCCCGGCGCGGCGGCAGTTGGTGGTGAACACCACGAGCGCCAGCGGTGGATCGATTGCCGCACTCAAAAAGCCTGGCCGGGGGGTCATTGCGGCAACCAAAACCGGCACGGAAAAGAATGCGACAGTCTTTGCACGCTACTGGGCCGAGGCGCTTCAAGATCCGGCTGCGGACGTGGATAAGAGCGAGGCCGTCAGCGCAATGGAAGCGTTCACCTATGCGGATCGGAAGACAGCGGCCTTCTACGACACACAGAAGCGCCTGGCCACGGAGCATGCGGTTTTTGAAGATACAGGGCATGGTGAGCCGGTGCGGATAGGGAAGACGGCGCCTGGCGCCGGCGGAGGCAAGGAAGGCCTGCTGCTGGCGAGCTTTACGGTGGAGCGGATGGGAGCGGGCCAGGTTGCGATGAACTCTCCTGCCAAGCGGGATTTATTGCAGAAAAAAGAGGAGCTGGAGCAGAAGATCGACGCGCTGAAATACAGCAAGCCAGCCATGGATCCCGAACAGTACAAGCGGCAGTTGACAGCGGCCCTGGTGGAACTGGCGACAGTGCAAGGGGAGCTCGAAAAGTGAGCCGCGCCTTTGTTTTCGGAACGGCAGTCGTACTGGCGTGCGCCGGGGTGGAGCGCTGTTCCGCGGCTCCGGCGCTCGTCGCTTGCACGGAGCTGCGCGTCCATGGCAAGACGGCGGAGGCCGCACAGTGTTTCAGCGCTCTACGTGCCAGCAGCGATCCGTATCTGCGCGCGGAAGTTGATTGGGGTTTGGAGCAGTATGACGCTGCCAACGAAGCATTCCGCATGGCCGAAGCTGCACAAAGAGACAAGGCGGGCGAGCAGGCTCACGTGCGTGTGCGCTGGGGTCTGCTGCTGCATGAGCGCTTCAACAACAAAGAGGCTGACGACTTGTTTGCCGAAGCTCTGAAGCTCGATCCGTCGAGTGCGGAGGCGTACCTGGGGCTGGCTATGGTGAGCGCAGACGGTTTCGACAGCAAAGCCGAGGAGTACACGGCAAAGGCGCTAACGCTTGATCCGAAGCTGGTGGCAGCGCATGAGTTTGCGGCAAATCTGGCACTTGAAAACGCGCACACTCCGGAGGCACTGGCCGAGGCCGACAAAGCACTTGCGCTTTCGAGCGAGGCGCTGGAGGCGATGGCCGTCCACGCGGCTGCGGATGTGCTCGCGGACAAGCCAACGGATGCGTGGTTTGCGAAAATTGCCGCTGTGAACCCGCGCTATGGCGAAGGGTACGCCCTGGTGGGCTACCATCTTGTCCTCAACCGGCGCTATGACGACGGGGTTGCGTACTATCGAAAGGCAGTCAGACTCGAACCTGAGCTATGGCCCGCTCACTCTCAGTTAGGGATCAACCTGATGCGGCTGGGCCAGATGGAGGAGCCGCTTAAGGAATTAGAACTGAGCTACGACCATGGGCAGAAGGATGCGGCAACTGTAAACAGTCTGCGTCTGCTGGATAGTTATAAAAACTTCAATACCTTTCAAGCCACGGAAGCAGGGGTTAAAACAAACTTGAAGCTTCGGAAGAGTGAAGCTGAGTTACTCCAGCCCTATTTTCAAGAGGAGTTACAGATTATCCTTGCGACTTATGAGAAGAAATACAGCATGACCTTGCCTGGTCCGGTGCAGGTGGAAGTCTATCCGGACCACGAAGACTTTGCTGTACGCACCATGGGAATGCCTGGCCTTGGCGCGCTGGGGGTCACGTTTGGTGAGGTTGTTGCGATGGACAGTCCCTCGGGTCGCAAGCCCGGCGACTTCAACTGGGGAAGTACGCTGTGGCACGAGATGGACCATGTTTTCGTCCTCTCAGCAACGAACCATCGCGTCCCGCGCTGGTTTGCGGAAGGACTGGCGGTGCATGAAGAAGGTCAGGCGAGACCGGAGTGGGCCAACCGCGCGACTCCCGAGGTGCTGCTCGCCATTCGAGACAAGAAGCTGCTCCCGGTCGCTGACATCGATCGTGGCTTCATCTTTCCGCAGTATCCGTCGCAGGTGATCGTGTCTTACTTTGAGGCGGGCGCGATGTGCGACTACATCCAGCAGCGTTGGGGCGCGGAGAAGTTAGTCGCGATGGTTCATTCCTTTGCTGCCCTCAAGTCCACTCCGGACGTGATCGAGTCTGATCTGCACATCGCTCCGGCGCAGTTCGACAAGGACTACCTGGTTTGGCTAAATGAGAAGTATGGTGAAACGGCATCGAACTTTGATAACTGGCGAAAAGCATTGAAGGAGTTAGCCGCTGCTTCGACGGCGGGGCAGACGGACGTCCTGCTGCAGCGGGCACCCAAGGTAATCGATCTTTATCCTGACTATGTGGGAGATGCGAATGCCTACGAGATGTTCTCTGCCGCACAGTTAGCGAAGGGTGACAAGTCCGGCGCGATCGCAACGCTTGAGAAATACCAAGCCCTGGGCGGCATGAGCCCGGTTACGCTTGAAAAATTAGCTGCTCTGCAACAGGAAGCGGGCGACAGGAAATCTGCGGCATCCACCCTCCAAGCGGTGAATTACATCTATCCCGAGTCAGAAAGCCTGCACCGGCAGCTAGGTGCACTATGGTTGGCTTCCAAGAACTACACGGGTGCGGAGCGGGAGTTTGGAGCGGTGCTTGCGATGCATCCGCTGGACAAAGCTTCGGCGGAGTTCAATCTGGCGGAGGCCTACTGGGCAGCCGGAGACAAGGCGAAGGCTGAGGATAGTGTGCTGCTGGCGCTCGAGACGGCTCCAGGCTTTCGGCCGGCGCAAAAATTACTGCTGGAGATCAAATCAGCTGAGAGCGACGGCGCGAAGAGATGAAAGGAACAAGCTTGATGGACACAGCAGCTGAACTGACTCCGGATGCGGCGCAGCTACAGACCCGTATTGATCGCTTCCATGCCGTACGCGACGGCATCCTAAGCCAAGTGCGCCAGGTCATCGTGGGTCAGGATGAGGTACTCGACCAGATCCTGATCGCCCTATTTGTCGGGGGACATTGTCTGATCACGGGCATGCCCGGTACCGCAAAAACCCTGATGGTTCGTACCTTTAGCGAAGCTTTGGGACTTAGCTTCAAGCGGATTCAGTTCACGCCTGATCTGATGCCTTCTGACATCACCGGTACGGACATCATTGAAGAAGACATCACGACCGGTCACCGGAAGTGGACTTTTGTTGAAGGTCCCCTCTTCGGCAACATCGTGCTTGCCGATGAAATCAACCGTACGCCTCCTAAGACACAGGCGGCGATGCTTGAAGCGATGCAGGAGCGATCCTGCACAGTGCGCGGCCATATTTATCGGCTGCCGTCGCCCTTCTTTGTCTTGGCGACGCAAAATCCAATTGAGCTGGAAGGAACTTACCCGCTGCCAGAGGCACAGCTCGACCGCTTTCTCTTCAACTCTTTGCTGGACTACCTCGGTGCTGCGGATGAGCTGAAGGTGGTTGATCTGACGACAGCAACACGAGCGCCAGAGATTCAGGCGGTAACGAACGCAAAGGAGTTACTCGACTTTCAGCAATTAGTTCGAATGGTGCCGATAGGAGAGTCGCTGGCCCGTTACGTCGTCAATCTTGTCCGTGCAACGCGGCATAAGAGTGAGAACGCGCCCGACTTCGTGAAGAAGTACGTCAGCTATGGCGGAAGTATTCGCGCCGCGCAGTTCATTGTGCTGGCTGCAAAGGCACGCGCGCTGTCGCGCAAGCGATACCACGTGACCTATGAAGATATCTCGGCGCTCGCGATCCCTGTTCTGCGCCACCGTATCATTCTAAACTTCCATGCGGAGTCGGAACGCATGGATGCGGACGAGATCCTGCGGCGCCTGCTGGCGCACATGCCGCCTCCGAGGGAGGCCTAGACTCCGTGCCTGAGCTTGCGCAGCGGTTTCTTGATCCTACGGTGCTCGCCGGCATCTCCAGCCTGGACCTGATTGCGAAGACGGTCGTCGATGGCTTTGTCGCAGGTCTGCATCGTTCGCCTGATTTCGGCTTCAGCCAGGAGTTTGCCGAGTATCGGGCGTACACGCCAGGGGACGATCTTCGTCACGTGGACTGGAACCTATTCGCGCGCACAGAGCGGACCTATCTGAAGCGGTATCGGGGAGAGACGAATAGTCAGCTCACTGTCTTACTTGATGCAAGTAACTCGATGAAGTACAGCTCTCATCGGGTGAGGAAGATGGACTACGCACGATACCTGGCAGCTTCTTTGTTTTATCTAGCGATTCAGCATCAGCGCGATCCGGCAGGGCTGCTTGTCTTTGACGACGAAGTGCGGGAGTACATCCGCCCTTCGATGCGCCAGGGCCAATTACCCCGGCTATTGAGCGGGCTCGAGCAGGCTGAGCCGAGAGCTCACACCG
>CAXUEE010000089.1:1712-3900 GCA_964249905.1 uncultured Acidobacteriaceae bacterium | reverse complement strand
CGCTAAGCCACTCCAACACTTACAACAGCTTCTTCGCCGGCGCGGGATGGTCATTCTTGTCTCGGATTTTTATGAGACTCCGGAAACGATTGTGAAGACAATCGAGCCGCTGCGCTTTCACGGCAGTGAGGTCGTCCTCTTTCATGTGCTTGACCCGCAGGAGATTCACCCTGAGCTGCGCGGACCTTCGGTGCTCGTTGATCTTGAGACCGAGCAGCGGATGGAGGTCATCCCGGACTACGTCAAAGGTGAGTATCGCCGGCGCATGGATGATCATCTTCGCAATCTACGCGATCGCGCTTGCGCGGCAGGCCTCGACTATCACCTGCTGGTCACCGATAAGCCGCTCGATGCCACGCTGGGCGAGTACCTCCGCCTGCGGCCGGGAGGCAAGTGATGGGATTCTTTTCCCCATGGTTTCTGGCCGGTCTGGCCGCGCTGAGTCTGCCGGTTTACGTGCATCTTTTGCGCCGCCACACCACGACGCCGCGCCCTGTCAGTTCGCTGATGTTCTTCGAGCGCGGTACGCAGAGTTCGGTGCGGCATCGGCGTTTGCGCTACCTGCTCTTGTTTGCGTTGCGCGCGTTGCTAGTGCTGCTCCTTGTGCTGGCGTTTACGCAGCCCTTTCTGAAGCGAACCGCGGCTGCCGGCGACCGCCTGATGGTGATCGCCGTCGATGATTCGTTCAGCATGCGGGCCGGCACGCGGCTTGCGGATGCAAAGCGGGAAGCGCTTACCGTGCTCGGAACCCGGCGTGCTACCCAGCGCGCGCAAGTGGTTCTGCTGGCCGGCCAGATGCAAGTGCTGACCCAGCCGATTGCCGATGCCGCGGCGCTCCAGGCTGCTGTCGCCGGCATCGAGCCGAGCGATGCACATGGCAGCTTCGGAGAACTCGGACGAGGCATGCGTGCGTTGGCCGAATCGGTGCACACGCCCATCGATCTGCACCTGTTCAGCGACATGCAGCAATCCAATATGCCGGGCAACTTTGCCGACATGGTCCTGCCCGGGAATGTTTCGCTGCATCTGCATCCGGCCGTGAACGCGCCCGTGCCGAACTGGACGGTCGAAAGCGTGAAAGCTCCGGCGCAGCTGACGGACCCGAAGAAGTCGCATGTACTCGCAGTCATTGTCGGGCATGGGACGCCCGCCGCCACGCGCACCGCTTCGCTCGTCATCGCGGACAAGGTGGCAGCGACCAAACGCGTCGACGTGCCCGCGGACGGACGCGCCACGGTAGAGTTCGATTCGCTGGACGTGCCGTATGGTGTGAGCCGATGTGCCGTCCGCATTGACTCCGCCGACGCATTCCCAGCCGATGATGTCAGCCTCTTCGCCGTCAAGCGGGCCGACCCGGAGCGCGTGCTCTTCGTGCACCAATCCAGCGATGCGAGGTCGCCGCTCTATTATGGGACGGCGTTGCTCTCCGCGGCGCAGGGATCGTTTGCGCTTCAGCCGATCAATGCGGAGCAGACCGCGGACGTCGACCCGTCCAGGTATGCGTTTATCGTCCTGTCCGATGTGGCGACGCTGCCGCAACTGTTTGACAACAGCCTGCTTCACTTTGTCGAGAGCGGTGGGAGTGTGCTGATCGCCGCGGGCGCCGGCGAGGCGCGGGCGCAGCGGCTGCCAGTTGTCGGGCAGAAGGTCGGCGAAGGCCACTTCTTCGCGCGCGCGGGTGGAAGCTTCGCCAGCGCCGGTGTGCTGGACGCGTCGCATCCGGCCGTCCAGTCCGCGGATGGCCTGGCCGATACAAAGTTCTTCTATGCCTCGTCTCTGCTGCCTTCCGAGGACAACAAACACACGCGTGTCCTCGCACGCCTCGCGGATGGTTTGCCGCTGCTTGTTGACCAGAGCCTAGGCCAGGGACACGCGCTCATTTTCGCTTCCGGGTTCGATAACGTGACCAACGATCTTCCTTTGCAGCCGTCCTTTGTGCCGTTTGTCGACCGCACCGCGCGCTATTTGGCGGGGGTCGAGCAGGCCGGCGGTGCAAAGGTGGTCGACGCTTACGTGCAGCTGCGCAGTCCGTCGAGCGGTGCCGCCGGTCCGGCACACGGAACCCCGGTCGAGGTGATGGGCCCAGAGAGAAGCCGTCCGCTTTCTCTCGAGCAGGAGGCGACGGCGCAGTCGTTCCCTCTCACCCGCGCGGGCTTCTACCAGGTCCGTTTCGCTAACGGCCGTGACG
>CAXUEE010000089.1:0-1702 GCA_964249905.1 uncultured Acidobacteriaceae bacterium | reverse complement strand
GCAGCTGATCCCGGCAGACACATTGCGGCTTTGGAGTGGAAGCGGTGCCCCGGAGACTCCGGCGGACGGCGCGGCAGGCACCGCAGTGGAAGCCTTGCCACAACGCAACACCTACGGCCTCTGGTGGTGGGTTATGCTGGTCCTGTTAGTGGTCGCGCTCGCCGAATCGACGGTAGCCAGCCGCTATCTTGGGACGCAACGGGAGGAAGCATGAGCCGGCAGGAACAGCTCAACCTCTACATCGGGCATCTGCAGAACCGGTTGCGGACGCTGGCGACTCTGCGTGGTGCGGCGGTGATCACGTTCGTGGCCCTGACCGCCACGGTCCTGCTCACACTCATTCTGAATCGCTACGCTTTTCCCGAACACGAGATCACCCCGGCGCGCATCGGGCTGTACGCGGCAGTAGTCTTGGCCCTCGGGTTCGGCTTGGTGCTGCCTTGGCTGCGCATCAATCGCCGGCGCTCGATCGAGCAAGCCGAAGGTAAGTTTCCCACGCTGGAGCAGCGTCTGCTGACCTTCTCCGAGCGACAGCAAAGCGGAGATCCCTTCGTGGAGCTGCTGGCCGGCGACACGCTGGCCCAGGTGCAAGGAGCCCCAGCGTCAAGCCTCGTTTCAACTGCCAGCCTTCTTGCGCTGTTTGCGGCCACGGTCGTCTTCTCCGGCGCGGTCGTCTGGATGGCCACTGCTGCTCCGGGCTTCCTGGGTTACGGCGCGTCGTTGCTTTGGACCGGGCCGAAGAAGATCGTCACCCCGTTGTACGACATCCACGTCACGCCGGGCGATGCGGCGGTGCGACGGCACAGCGATGAGGAGATCACCGCCCAGCTCGTCGGCATGGACACGCGCAAGGTGATGCTGCACGCGCGTATCGGCCCATCAGCTTCGTGGGAGACGGTCGATATGCAGCCGCAGGCCAATGGGCAGGGCTTCGGCTTTACCTTCGCGGCGCTGCCCGAAAACGTCGAGTACTTCGTTGAGGCGGGTCCGGTCCGCTCCAAACACTACACCGTCCGGGTCGTCGATCTGCCGGCCGTCAAGGACATGAAGGTCACCTACCATTACCCGCGCTGGACCGGGCTCCCGCAGGTCTCAGAGGAACACGGCGGCGATCTCCGCGCGCTCGAAGGCACCGAAGCCGAGCTGACCGTGGCCATGGACAGCCCGTTGCGCGACGGGATGCTGGTGCTCGACAACGGCCAGCCGTTGCACCTCACGGGAGGCGAGGGCAACCTCTACCACGGCACTATCCGCATGCAGAAGGACGGCGCGTACCATGTTGCCGCGACCGACAGCGGGCAGCAGGTCCGGCTCTCCGAGGACTACTTCATCTCGACCGAAAAGAGCAACCCGCCGCAGGTGGCCATCGAGCGCCCAGGCGCGGATTATCGTGCCAGCCCGATTGAAGAGGTCACTCTTGGCGTCAAGGCGGGCGCGGACTTCGGCCTGCACAGCGTGCAGCTGCACTACTCCGTCAACGGCGGCCCTTCGCAGACCGTCGACGTGCTGAAGCAGTCCGGCGCGAAGAGCTCGAATGGCTCCACCACGCTGAGTCTTGAAAGTTTCAAGGTGGTTCCGGGCGATGTCGTCAACCTGTACGCGACCGCCAAGGACGCACACGAAGAAGCCAAGACGGACATCAGCTTCATCCAGGTGGACCCGTTCGAGCGCGAGTTCTCGCAGTCGCAGCAGGGCGGTGGAG
>CAXUEE010000088.1:4667-13604 GCA_964249905.1 uncultured Acidobacteriaceae bacterium | reverse complement strand
AACAGCTTGGAGGGAGGTTCGCGGAACGTGATCGTCACCTCCGTTTTCGCTTTCTGGAGCCGCTTTCCTGTACGCAAGAAAAACGGCACACCCGCCCAGCGCCAGTTGTCGAACTCCACACGAAATGCGACAAACGTCTCTGTCGACGAGTTGGGTTGAACCTCCGGCTCCTGCCGGTACCCGATGACGCTCTTGCCGTCCATTGCACCCGGGCCATACTGCGCACGCACAGCATCGGCCGCCACTTCTTCCGGCTTTAATCTGCGTACGGAGGCGAGCGCCTCGATCTGCTTTTAACGCAGATGCTCCGCGCTCAAAGAAACGGGCGGTTCCATCGCGATCAGGGAGAGCAACTCAGCCAAGTGATTCGGAACCATGTCGCGCAGAGCACCGGCGCTTTCGTAATAACCGGCTCGACCTTCCACGCCGACCGTCTCCGCCACCGTGATCTGCACGTTCGAGATCAGGGACCTGTTCCAGAGCGGCTCCACAAAGGCATTCGCAAAGCGGAATACCACGAGATCCTGAACTGCATCTTTGCCGGCAAAATGATCAATGCGGTAGATCTGCTCTTCGCGCAGAGCTTTGTGCAACTCCGCGTTGAGCTCGCATGCCGAGGCGAGATCATTGCCGAAAGGCTTCTCCACCACCAGACGTCGCCAGGAATGGTTTTCTTCCGTCAAAAGACCCTCGCGTGCAAGCTGAGCGGCGATTTCTCCGATGAACTTAGGAGCTACTGCGAGATAGAATGCTCGGTTGGCAGGCGCTTGCTGCTGCTTTTCGAGTGATGCGATACGTTCTTTCAGTTTGTCGAAGGACGCGGACTCCCCAAAAGTTGCGGTTTGGTAGTGAGCCCGTGAGACAAGCCAGTCCACCGTCTTCTGATCGGCATCGGCTCCCCAGAACTGCTGCACGGATTGCCGGAGGTGGTCACGAAATGCATCGTCCGTCCAGTCTTCCTGGGCGACGCCCAACAGGCAGAATCCGTCATCGAGAAAGCCGCTTTGGACGAGGTTGTAGATTGACGGCAGAAGCAGGCGCTTGGTGAGATCTCCGCTCGCGCCAAAGATCGTGAGCAGACATGGATCAAGGGGTTGCCGATTGCCTTGTGCGCTCATATCAGCTTTCTTTCTTCTCCTGGTGTCCACCGAACTCGAAGCGCATGGCGGACAGCAGCTTGTCGGCGAAAGCGGCGTTGTTCTGCGACGTGAACCGCGCAAATAAGGCGGCGCTCAAGACATCGGCCGGCACGCCTTCGTCGATGGCGGCAATCGCCGTCCAGCGGCCTTCACCGGAGTCGGACACTCGCCCGCTGTAGTTCTCGAGATCGGGCGATGCCACAAGTGCAGCGGCGGTGAGGTCGAGCAGCCACGATGCGATGACGCTTCCGCGCCTCCATACCTCGGCGATCTCGGGAATCTTCAGGTCGTACTTGTAGTTATCCGGCTCGCGCAGGGGTGCGGTCTCAGCGTCGAACGTTTCTTTCGTATTGCCGACGTTCGCGTGCTTCAGGATGTTCAAGCCTTCGGCATAGGAAGCCATGATCCCGTACTCGATGCCGTTGTGAACCATCTTTACAAAATGTCCCGCGCCCGGGTCGCCGCAATGCAGGTATCCGTCCTCCGACGTGCTCGGTGCAGCCTTGTCTCTCCCAGGGGTCCGGTCGATGGCACCCCTGCCGGGCGCCAGCGTCTTAAAGACCGGATCGAGGTACTGCACGGTCTCGTCCTCTCCACCGATCATCATGCAGTAGCCGCGTTCCAGTCCGAACACGCCTCCACTCGTTCCCACATCAACCCATTTCACACCCGCGGCGCTCACTGTCTTGGCGCGGCGAAGGTCGTCGACGTAATGCGAGTTTCCGCCGTCGATGATGATGTCTTTGGCCTCAAGTAGCGGGAGCAGCTCGCATATCATGTCATCTACAACGCCTGCAGGAACCATCAACCAGACGACGCGCGGTGATTTCAGCCTCGACACCATGTCCCTCAGCGACGAAGCCCCTTCTGCGCCTTCGCCAGCTAACCCATCTATCGTGTCTCGGCTGTTATCGTAGACAACACACTCGTGACCGCCCCTGATTAGGCGGCGCACCATGTTGGATCCCATCCGTCCGAGACCTACCATCGCAATCTGCATGCTTGCTCCTGATGTAGACCTGCTTGTACATCGCTCCTTGGTGTGGCCCTCTGCAATGCGGCTTTTTTTTCGCGACGCTTTAGAACGCGTTTGCGGGCGATCTGTGGCACAACCGTCGCGTTCAGTAACCGAAGTTTCAGGTGCGTAAGCGTCTGCGAGAAGGTCTTCGCCAAAGCGGAACTGCCGAGTTTCGATACTAAGAGCAGAGCTGGAAGGACGACAGTGAGGAAGTGTTAGCTAACCGTTAGGTTGAAGCTCATCGGGCCCAGGTATCCTCGGGACTACCGCTCGGCGCAATCTCCACGAGGCCTGCCTAGACGGTCCACCTCAGAAGTCGCTTCAGACACCCAAGCGAAGGCGAGCGCCTGGCAAGCAAGGTGTGCCGAGAAATGGGAGGTGCGAGATGGCCCCTAAAGCGTCTTTCCGCTTTATAATCGGACACTGGCCAGATCATCATTCCGCAACCTTCGGCAGGCGGCTTTCTAGTCAATTCAGGTTCCGGGGTGCGATGTGGACGAGACCGCAGGAGAAGTTCGCAGTGATGCCGTAGCAGCCCAATTGGAACGGCTCTGCGGAAGCGCGACATTCAAGAACTCCTCTCGTCTCTGCCGCTTTCTGCGATACACGGTGGAGGTCGCGCTGCGAGGGGAGGGTGAGACTTTTAAGGAGTACGTTATCGGTACGGAGGTCTACGACCGCAGGCACCCATACCATCCCAGCCAGGATTCGATCGTGCGTACGGAGGCCAAGCGCCTTCGCAACAAGCTCAAGCCTGTTTTTCGCTGGAGCGGGAAGGCCGAAAAGGCGAGGAATACTTCCGCTTCGCGCCTGAGCGATTTCTCAGACAAGGTGCTTCCAGGCGTAACGATCGCAGTTCTTCCGTTCCGGCATCTGGAAGACGATCTCACTGCGGCTGCGATTGCAGCGGGAATCACGGATGACCTTATTTTTTGTATCGCCTCCACGGACGGATGCCGGGTGGTCGCACCGCAATCCGTGGCTGCAGTGCAATCCGAAGTCCAAGATGTTCCGTCGCTGAGCGTGATGCTGAATGCCGATCAGGTAGTTACGGGTAGTGTTCGAACGAGTGCCGAGCATGTCCGAGTGTCAGTGACCGGCGTCCGCCCTTCAGGCCTTGAGACATGGTCGGAGCGGTTCGATTTCACCACGAACGGCAGCGACATGCTCGTTCTCGAAGAGCAGACCGCGTCAGCCATTATGGCCCGCATCGCTCCGCAGGAATCTGTGCTGCGCCGTATGCAAGTGAGAGTGCCCTCTGTTTGTCTCGCGGAATTCCCAGAGATGATCAGCGCGGAAGAGCTTTTGGACAAAGGGACTTCCTCTTCCATCCGAGGCGCACTCATTAGGTTCAACAACCTTGCGGTACGTCTGTCAACTTCCGCACGGATTCAGTGTGGCATTGTGCAGTGTCACTACGCGCTGGCGCTGCTTGGGGAGAACTCGCCACCGGCATACGTGCGGAAAGCGAAGGAGGCTGCTGAGCGGGCACTACAGCTCGATCCGGAGATGGGCGAAGCGCACGCCGCGATAGGGTGCTCACTGGCGCTGGAGCACAGGTGTCAGGGCGCAGAGCAGGCCTTTCGTTCTGCTCTGACGAGGAGAGCGAGCCCTGCCATCCGCCAAGTGTATGCCGACCTGCTCATGTCATTGGGACGATTTGAAGAGGCAAAGATACAGTTGCAGGAAGCTCAGCGCGTGGATCCGTTCTCTTGCAAGCAGCGGGTTTCTACCGCGCGATTACGATATCTGACATGGAGCACCAGCGATCAATCCCGGACGCTCTCTGAAGAATACCAATATGGGCGCACGCCGGAACAGGTGCTCCTCTTCCAAGCCGAGTTACTCCTGCAGATGGGACGTAAATCGGAGGCGATGACGCTAGCGGATGATCTTCTGCGCGATGCTGACGAAGCCGCTGGCGTCCTAACAGACATTGCTGCCATCCTCGCTCTCGCGGGCGCGATGGAAAGAGCCCAAACACTGGCCGACCGTTTTCAACTTCTGAGCCAAAGTGCTTCGGTGAGCCGAACCTATCAGGCGCGACTGTGCGGAGCTCTGCGGGAGGAGGAGGCCTGCCGCAGTCTGCTCGAAGCCGCCGTTGCTCAAGCAGAGCCGCAGCTCTGCTGGTTGCAGACCGACCCCAAGTTCGCAGATCTCCGCAGCATGGGATTCTACGAACAAACGGTAGAGAAGCTGAACATACCGTTCAGAGCGTGACTGCCGGTTTGCTACCTAACTGTTAGCTAACCGGCGCTCACCTCTTTGCAAAGTGCAAGGATGCCATGATCCCTCTATGCGACTGCGAGGGGTGGCTGCCCGTGAGCGTTAGGCTGCGCGATTTTCTTGTGCCTGCGTTGGTGATTCTTGCGGCGACCGTACTTCTGGCCGTCATCGCTCACCGTTGGGTTTTTTGGCACGCGGGCGCGGGCACCCAGAAAACCAATGATGCCTACGTACACGCCAACATCGTGCCCTTGAGCACCCGCATCTCGGACACGCTGCGTGAGTTGAATGTGAACGACTACCAGACCGTACAAGCGGGCCAGCTAATCGCCCGCCTGGATGATACGGATTACCGTGCCCAACTGCAGCAGGCAGAGTCCAATCTGGACGCCGCGAGAGCGGCTCTGAATGACAATCAGGTTCAGAAGCAGGTTCAACGAGCCAACATTGCAACCGCGGAACACCAGGTCCAGGAGGCTTTAGACGCCGACAGTGCGGCGGCGGCCAACGTCACCTCCGCAGAGGCAGATGTCATTCAAGCGGACGAGGAACGCACTCGGCAAGAAGCGCTCTACGCGGAAAACGCAACCACGCGCCAGACCTTGGAGAAGACCGTGGCCAACAGCCGGCGAGCGCATGCCACGCTGGATGTCACCGTGAGCGATGAAAGAAAAGCGGCTGCCGCGGTGCAGCAAGCCCGTGCCACGCTGCTCGGTAACCAGCGTTCGCTGCAGTTGCTGAACAGCAAGGACGAAGATTTCCGCGCGGACATCCGGCAAAGGCAGGCGGCCGTGGCGAACGCGCAAGTGCAGCTGAACTACACGAGCGTTTATGCGCCTAGGGGAGGCCGGGTTGGCCAGCGCAAAGTCTTCCCCGGTCAGCTTGTTTCGCCAGGCGTTGAAATTATTTCCCTGGTGGAAGGAGACAGCTGGATCGAGGCGAACTATCAGGAGACGCAACTCGCAGATATGCGGGTGGGCGACGCAACCGATATTCACATCGATGCAATGCCCTCCGCTTCTTTCCGTGGGCATGTGGTGGACATCGCTCCCGCGAGCGGTGCCGCAGGGGCGCTCATTCCCCCAGACAATGCGACGGGCAACTTTACAAAGGTGGTGCAGCGGCTCCCGGTAAAGATTGCGATCGATTCAGGAAACGTCCCGGCCAGCCAGCTGCAGCCCGGCCTCTCTGCGGAGGTCTACGTCCATGCCTCAGGTGCGCGGCGGTGAGCGTGGAAGAGGCGGGTGCGACCCGGAGAAAAGCCACGCCCACGAAGAACACGACTCCCTGGCTTGGCATTAGCGCGGTCATGGGCGGGCTAAGCACGTCTGTCTTTGTAGGGCAGCTCGTCGCGATCGGTGTGTCCGATTTGCAAGGAGCACAGCATTTGAGCAAGGACCAGGCGTCCTGGTTGACGGCCGTCTACAACGGAGGGCAGATGTTTATTGGGCCGCTCACGGTCTATATGGGTGGGCTGCTCGGTCCGCGAAAGGTGCTTCTGATCTCCGCGCCGGTAGTGGCGTTCTCGGCACTTTTGCTCGGGCTTACAACTTGGTATCCGCTCATTCTTGTTCTGCTGTCGCTTGCGGGCTTGGGCTGCGGCACGTTCTACCCGCTCACGCTCAGCTTTGTGGCAAGAAGCCTCCCGAAGCCGTATATCCTGTTCGGCTTCGCCGCCTACGGTTTCGACATTGTTTCCTCTCTGCATGTGGCAAGTTTGTTCGAAGGGTTCTACATGCAGTATCTTTCCTGGCACTGGATCTATTGGCAGCCGGCCCTGATGGCACTCGGAATGTGGATTCTGGTGTATGCCGGTATGCCGCCCGACCCCACCGCCGGCGTCGATACCCAAAAGCTGCGGCCCACCTGGGGGGGCTTCGTCTATGCAAGTCTTGGCTTGACCTGCTTGTTTCTGCTGATGACACAGGGGGTTCGGCTCGACTGGGGAAACTCGGGCTTGATCATGGCACTGGGCTGCACCGGCTCGTTCCTGTTGCTGGCCTCGATCGTCACCCACCTGCTGCGGCCCAACTCCCTGGTAAACCTCCGCTTTATTTTTACCCGCAACATCGTGCTGCTCAGCCTGGCGATGTGCGTGCTGAGGTCGAGTCTCTTGTCTTCGGCCCAACTTGTCCCGACGTTTCTTTCCACGGTGCAACGAATGATCCCGTTGCAGATTGGCTCCGTGCTGGCGTGGGTGGCGTTGCCGTCGCTGCTGTTCGGTGTGCTTGCAGCCATTCTTATGGCCTACGTGAACACCCGTCTTCTGTTGGCATTCGGGTTCACGCTGATCGCTGCGGCTTGTCTTTGGGACAACGAACTGACGTCGATGTGGTCGAGGCAGAACTTCTTTCCCACCGAGCTTCTGATCGGCATTGGCGCAGCCATCGCGATCGTAGGTTTGATCGGGTCGATCGTGCTCGATCTGGTGAGTTCAGGCGCGATCAAGAATCAGATTCAGACCCTGACCCTGGTTGCATGGTTCCACACCGTCCGGCTTTTCGGTGGCGAGATCGTTTCCGCGGCCCTGGGATATCTGCTGTATGTACGGTTCAAGTTTCATTACAACGTGCTCGCCGACTTCATCAACACCAACCGGGCAGTGACGGGGCAGCAGTTGCTCGGCACGGGAGTGGCCCTTGCTTCGCAGTCGTCCGATATGACCAAGTCCATTGGGCGCGCCGGCGCATCATTGGCGGCCCGTCTTGAGCTACAATCGCTCACGCTTTCGATCGCAGACGCTTACATCGTGGAAGCGGTGGTGCTGGTGGCCGGACTTCTCCTTATCGCCTGCATGCGCTACCAGCCGCAGTTCCGTGACCTCATCAAGGGGAAGCGATGAGAATCCCTAAGCACAAAACGGTGAGCAAGCATGGTGGACGAATCAAGATCTCCACGGCCTGGTTCCGAGCCGTGTCGATGCTTTGCATCGTATGCCTTCCGTCTCTCGTTGTGCGGCCTGCGGCTGCGCAGTGGCCGTCGTCTCCCATCAAACTGCCGAACACGGCGCTTGCCGTGCCGCCAGCACCGGATGAGCGCGACCTTACTGTGGACGAGGCGATCGACCTCGCCTTGCAGCGTAATCGGGAGCTAGGCATCGCAAAGGAAAATGCAAAGAACTTCGAAGCACAGAAGGACAAGGCGCGAGCACAGTATCTACCAAAGATTACGAACAGTTCCGATGCCAGCTACCTCACGAACCGCGAAGGCATCGTGCTGCCCGCCGGGTCCTTCGGAGTTTACCCGGGAGCGGGCCCGGTGCCCGCCAAGACCCTGCGCATCGACCAGGGTGGGAACCTCACGTACAGCAGTCGCACCTACATCAACCAGCCGGTCACGCAGTTGTTTGCGACGCACGCGCTGAATCGAGCTGCGCGGATGGATGTCGACATCGCGAAGTTAAACGTGGAAGACGAGAGTGAAAACGTCGCAGTCCAGGTTCGCCAGCTGTATTACGGCGTCGTCGAAGCGGAGGCGCAGCTCCGGGCGGCTGAAACCGCAGTGGCAACGACCAAGGAAAACGAAAGGGAGGCGAGCCACGAGTTGGAGCAAGGCTCGGCCTTGCCGCTCAAGGTAATGGAGGCGCACGCAAATGCGGTCCAGGCTCTCAGTGCCGCATCGGAAGCACGTACCACGGCACGCGACAAGCGCCTCCAGCTCAACAACACGCTGGGAGTGCCCATCGACTCGCGTTTCCACCTGGTAGATGGGGATAAGCCCGGACCGGACCCACAGGTACTGCCGCCAAGGGACGAAGCGGTCAAACTCGCCCTTGCAAGACAGCCGCAGGTCCTCATCGCAGACCGCAAAGTTGAGAAGGCGAAATCCGAACTGCGGATCGCGGAGGACGCCTACATTCCGCAGATCACGGTTGGTGCTCATGAGAGCTACCAGGTGGGAATCGCCCTCCTATCGCGGAACTACGGTGTATTCCAGGGTGAGTTCAGCTATGCACTGTTCGATGGGGGGAGTCGGCGCGCACAGGTGCGCAGCCAGCGAGCGCTCCTTGGGGCAGCGAAGCTGAACCTGAGGAATTTGCAGGAGTCGACCAGGGTTGCCGTGGAGGTTGCATATGATCGCGTGGATACGGCCGCGCTGAACCTGGAGGCCAAGCAACAAATGGTGACAGCGCGCGAGGAGGGTGTAAGAGTGGCGGACTCACGTTATGTGCACGGCGAGATACTACCTTCCGACCGGCGTGTGGCGCATGCTCAACTCGCCGAAGCACAGGCCGCGGAACGTCAGGCCGAATTAGATCTTTCCCTGGCACAAAGCGAGGCAAGACGAACACTGGGAGAAATCGCCCGATAAGCGGCTTGTCTTCCGCACACGTGCTTCTTGCATAGCGTACCGGAGGAATGCGTACAACATGAGCGACGCGCAGAAAAATACGTCTATAGAGGAGCAGCGTCTAGCCGACGCAGCGAGCCGGGCCGTAGATTGGCAGCGCTGGGGAACCTACTTGCCTGAGCGTCAGTGGGGGACGGTCCGCGAAGACGATTCCCCGGATGGGAATCCCTGGGCCTTCACGTATGACATGGCGCGGTACAAGGG
>CAXUEE010000088.1:0-4657 GCA_964249905.1 uncultured Acidobacteriaceae bacterium | reverse complement strand
GTACAAGGGTTACCGCTGGGGCGAGGACGGGCTGCTAGGCTGGACGGATCGCGAGTGCCGGCTCTGTTACTCAACCTCGTTCTGGAATGGCAAGGACGCCTGCCTCAAGGAGCGCCTCTTCGGCCTGACAAACCCGCAGGGCAATCATGGCGAAGACGTCAAGGAACTCTACTACTACCTCGATGCGACTCCGACGCACTCGTATGCGCGCGGCCTCTACAAGTATCCTCAGGTCGCATTTCCCTATGAGCGCCTGACCGAGGTGAATCGGGCCCGTGGCGTTGAGGAACCTGAGTTCGAGTTGCTCGACACCGGCGCCTTCGACGGTGACCGTTACTTCGACTGCCAAATCGAGTACGCGAAGCGAGGACCAGACGACATTCTCATCCGGCTTTCTCTAACGAACCAAGGCGAGAATGCGGCAGACCTTACTGTCGTACCAACGTTGTACTTCCGAAATACTTGGGACGCCAACACGCCCGAAAAGCTCGAAAAAAAGCCTGTCCTGCAATGCGCGGAAGACACGCAATCGATTCTGGCCCTTCATGAAACGCTGGGTGAGTTTCGCTTTACTCTTCTGCCGGACGAAAACGCATCGGCGGCCGCGCCGACCATTCTGTTCGCGGAGAACCAGTCAAACGCTTCGAAGCTGGGTCAGATCTTTCCGGTGCCGAACTCCCCCTCCAAAGACGCGTTCGATCGATTCGTGGTACTCGGAGACCGCTCCAGCCTTTGTGCCGAAACGCGCGGCACCAAGGCGGCCTTCGTGCTGCAAGCGAATATCGAGCCCAAGGCGACGCAGGTCTATCGGCTGCGCCTGGCAGAAGCAGGTCACGCGTCGAAGCCTCTGTCGACGCCTGCGTTCGATGCGGTGTTTGCACAGCGTCTCGCCGAAGCCGAAGAGTTCTATGCACGCAAGATACCGCAAAGCTTCACGAGCGAAGAAGCCGCCATTGCGCGCCAGGCCTATGCGGGCCTGCTCTGGAGCAAGCAGTTCTACTTCTACGTCGGCGCGGCAGCGACAGCCGATCCCAAGCGAGTCACGGCGCAAACGCATCCCGAGCAGCAACGCAACGCACCGTGGCGCAAGCTGTTTTGCCGTGACGTTCTCTCCGTACCCGACAAGTGGGAGTATCCGTGGTTTGCTTCCTGGGATTCCGCCTTTCAGCTCATCGCCCTCTCAAAGATCGATCCTGAGTTCTCCAAGCGACAGCTCATGCTTTTTCTCGGCGAGGACTACCTCGCTCCTGTAGGTCAGCTGCCAGCCTATGAATACACATTCAGCGATACGAACCCTCCGGTACATGCCTGGGCGGTGCTTCGAGTGTTCGAGATTGACGCAGCGGCACGCAACGGACAACAGGATATTGAGTTCCTGGAGCAGGCATTTCACAAGCTGTTGCTGAACTTCTCGTGGTGGGTGAACCGCCTGGACCCGTCCGGCAACAACTTGTTCGGCGGGGGATTCCTCGGTCTGGACAACATCGGTGTTTTCGACCGCTCCGCTCTCCCCACGGAAGACAAGCTGGGCCAGGCTGATGGAACAGCCTGGATGGGCTTTTTCTGCGCAACCATGCTCACCATTGCTCTCGAACTTGCACAAACCAAACCGGTATATGAAGGCCTGCTCACCAAATTTCTCGAACACTACATTGCGATCATTGACGCCTTCAATACCCTGGGTGGCTCGGGGCTGTGGGACGAAGAAGACGGCTTCTTCTTTGACAAGCTCGTGGCACCGGGAAGTCCGCCCTGCACCCTCAAGGTGCGCTCAATCGAGGGGATCATTCCGCTGTATGGTTTGTGTATTTTGCCGCAAGAAAAGATCAAGCACCTGCCTTCGTTTGTCGCAAGGATGCGCTGGGCACGCGGGAACCGTCCGGACCTCGCATCCTTCGTGGGCGTCGTTGGCGACCAGAATGCCGCGGGCGGCGGAACCTACTTCGTGAGTATGGTGCAGGAACACCGCCTGCCCCGCATCGCACAGCGTGTGTTTGCGCCTTCCGAGTTTCTCTCTCCGTACGGAATCCGTGCGCTCTCACGGGTCTACTTAGACAAGCCGTACAGCATTGAGCTCGCCGGAAAATCCTACACGGTCCGGTACGCCCCGGCGGAGGGCGACAGCGGACTTTTCGGCGGTAACAGCAACTGGCGCGGACCAGTCTGGTTTCCGGTCAACGTTCTCCTGATCGAAGCGCTCGACCGATACGGGAGATTGCTGGGTGATAGTTATACCGTCGAGTATCCATCCGCATCCGGCGAGCGGCGCAACCTGCTAGCGATCGCGGGTGATTTGGCGGGACGACTTGGCGCTCTCTTCATCTTCAGTTCAGACGGCAAGCGGCCCTGTCATGGTGGCGAGGAGCGTTACGCAAAGAACGGTCTATGGGAGGATCTGGTGCTCTTTCACGAGTACTTCTCGGGCGATAATGGAAGGGGAGTTGGTGCGAGCCATCAAACTGGATGGAGCGGTTTCGTTCCGCTTTGCCTGGAGACAGCGCATAGGCTGAAATGATAGCAATACGAGTCATCGTTCCTACAGAGAGCTCCGCGGTGCTTAGCCAGAATGAGGCTTATTGCTCTTTCGTGTCGAGGTACGGAGGATCACATGGATGCCCTTCCTAACATCAGGGTCATAGCGTTGACCGAGTTGGAGACCCAGGAACATCTGGTGGCGCTCCTCGCGCCACTGCAGGTAGAGGTTCATCTGGTGGAAAAGCTTACTGACCTGCCACGAGTTCCTGCCATAGAAGGGATGCGCGACGTTGTCTTGCTTCCTGATGAATGCCCAGACGGAGAGGTTTGGGTCATCAACGGTATTCTTAGCCAATACACTCACCAACCGGCGTTCCTCGTGTACGCGCGCGATGTCAGCTTCGCTAGGTGGTCGGGCGTACTCGACTCAGGCGGAATTGATGTCGTGAGGATTCCGTTCGAGGTCGAAGCATTGCGAGCAGCGCTGCAATTCGCCGCGCAGAAGTCTCCTCCTTCTTAGGCGGCGGCCCTCCGAGGGCTGCTCTATCTTCATCGTAGAAATGATGCTGTATGGTTCGCAGATTTTCGGTGCGGACGAACCGAGGGCTTTTTGTTATAAGAGATGTTCCTTGAACAGCTCCATCACGCTCTGCGGACGCACTTTCGACCATGCGCGACCCCGGAAAACCAGGCCTGAAAGTAACGAGCTAGGCGGCCTTATTCAGTGCCGATGCCTTCTTCGCTACTCGCGTTCCTGCTGGTGCCTTGGCCTGATTTACTGAATTGCTCTTCGGCTTTATGGCTTTTGGCTTCTTGGGCCCGAAGACTCGTTCGGCTTCGGTGAGGAAGTCGGGCTGGTTCTCGTGCGGGATGCCGATGTGGTCGGACAGAATGCGTGTTCCATCACGGGCGGTAGGTCGGCTCGGCGCTGCGTCACTGGCTGCGGATGATGTACCGGGCATTCCGGGTCAAGGCAAACCGTCACCGTCCGTCCGGCGTATTTGCCGAACACGATTGATCGGCCCAGGGATTCCTGGGCTAGTGTGGATGTTAGTCTTCGGCCAATCTGAGGGAGATTTGGATGAAGAAGAAGCATTTCAGTGTGGAGCAGATCGTTGGCGTTCTGAAGCAGGCACAAGTGGGCGTGCCGGTAGCGGAAGTGATCCGGAAGGCCGGCATCAGCGAGCAGACCTTCTATCGCTGGGAGGCCAAGTATGCCGGCCTGGAAGTAGATCAGGTTCGTCAGATGGCACAGCTGCAGGAGGAGAACATGCGGCTGAAGCAGCTTTTGCGGAACTGACGCTAGACAAGACGATGTTGCAGGATGTGCTCTCAAAAAAATGGTGAAGCTTTCGCGTCGTGCACCGATGGTGGAGCATCTGGTGGGGTCGTATCGAATCGCGGAGCGGCGCGCGTGCCGAGTTCTGCGTGTGCCGAGAGCGACGTTCCGCTATCGAAGCTGCCTCGATCCACGAACTGAGCTGCGGATGCGCATCCGCGAGATCGCTCAGGCAAGGGTGCGCTACGGATACCGCAAGATCCGCGTGCTTGAACCGTGAAGGCTGGGATGTGGGCAAGTACCTGGTGTATCCGCTGTACAAGGAAGAAGGTCTAACGCCGAAGAGGATGAGGCCGGCCGGCAAGCGCAAGGCCGCGCGTCCACGCGAAGAGGGTGAAGCTCAGCCGCGGTGTACCGAAGGTGGTGTTTTGCGGCAACGGCAGCGAGTTCACTAGTCAGGCGGTGGACCTGCGGGCTTATCGCAACGGAGCGAAGATCGACTTCTGACGGCCCGGCAAGCCCACCGACAATGCGTTCGTGGAGAGCTTCAACGGAACGTTCCGGAGCGAATGCCTGGACATCCACTGGTTCCTGGATCTGAAGGAGGCAAAGCAGCTCATCGAAGCCTGGCGCACAGAACAATAACAGTGACTGGTTGGCGAAATACAATCCCTGAGCAAAGGTTCCAACTGGCGGTCGAACAGTAGCAACAAATCGGCTTCTCGAAAGCCATACGGGCCGATGGCTCTCGACTGTTGCCAACAGGCCAATGCACTCATTCAGGGGGCACCTCAAACCCCGTGAGCCATGCAAATGGGCAGAGGTCGAGGGTCTTGGAATCAGGGTCCGATAAGGGTCCAATAACTGTTCCTTGGTGTTCCCAATAGCGCTAAAACGGGCCAT
>CAXUEE010000087.1:0-13638 GCA_964249905.1 uncultured Acidobacteriaceae bacterium | reverse complement strand
GACCTGGATTGCTACGGGAGTCTGGGTGGAGGGCGCGGGTAGCTCAGGGACGGTGCCCTGAGCACGCGTAAGAGCGCAGGCGAGGACCCCGAAGGCCGCGGCGGCGAGGAGCCGGGTGGAGCAAAGGCAAGCAGAGATGAAGGTCATGCGAGGTCCTCAGGAGGCAGGCTGGGCTACAGGCGCTAATTAGAAGTTGTATTTGAGAGCGAACTGAATGTCGCGTGACGGGACGGAGGTCGCGGTGACCTGGCCTGCGGAGGTCGAGTCAATGGTGGCGTTGGGAGCGGCGAAGCTTGTGGTGTTCGAAAGGTTGAAGAACTCGGCACGAAAGGAGAGCACGCTTTCACGGGGCAGGTTGAAATCCTTGAACACGGAGGCGTCGTACTGGCGGTAGAAATCAGAGCGCAAGGTGTCAGCACGAACCTGTCCATATCGGTACATGTCTGCCCCTGTTCTTGGAGTGCCATTGGGAAATTCGTTCGCGGTAACATACCGGCTTTTATCGAACCACGCGGCGATTGTTGGGTGAAAGTTGGCGATGCTCGTATTACTGTAATCGGGACGCTGATTGGCCACACCGGTGTTCGCCTCGTCGCCGGAAACGACGGGGGTATACGGTACGCCGGAGCGGAGAACGATGATGCTCTGGATGTTCCAGCCTCCTGCAAGGCCGTTGACGATGCCGTTCGCGTGCGAAAGGTAAGAGCGGCCGTGACCGAAGGGTAGAGCGTAGGTCTCGGAGATGGCCACGTTTTGCGGGGTATCGTACGGCGAGAGGGCGTACTCGTAGCCGGTGTTGCCGCCGATGGCTGGGGACTGGTTGAACTGCATGAACTTTGAAAAGGTATAGGCGACGAGGCCGGAAAGACCAAAGGTGGTGCGGTGTTCGATTTTGGCCTGCACGGAGTTGTAATTGGTCTGCGTGTCCTGCGTCTGGAAGGTAATGGTGCCCCAGGGCTGGTACGGGCGGCGGGCCTGGACGGCTCCGGCGCCGGGATTTGGGTCGTTGAAATCGTTGGTGCCATTGAGGTCGACGCCGTGGTTGCCGACGTAGGAGACTTCGAGGACATCGGACTTGCTGAGCTGCTGCTGGACGCCGAAGCTGTAATGCTCGTTATACCCGACGTTGAGGTGGGTCTTCGAGGGTGCAAGGGTGGGATTGGCGAGGGAAGAGCCGAGGGCTGCGCCGTTGAAAAAGTTCGCAAGCGTGCGCGTCGGAACGACGTTCTGGGTCTGGTTGCCGGTCTCGTTGAGGCGAAAGGGCAGAACGCTCAGGTTGACGCGGCCGCCCGATCCTTCGGGCTCATAGAACATGCCGAAGCCGCCGCGAACGATCGTTTTCGGCGTGACTGCGTACGAGAAGCCGAGACGCGGCGCGAACTGGATTTTGTCGGTGTACGTGATGTTCAACGGCAGGCCGGCGGTCGAACTTGTCTGAATATACTGGCCGAAGAACTGGTAGGCAGCAGGCGCGGCGTACTGCGAGGAGAGGTCGGGTACAGGCCCGGTGCCGGAGACGATGATGGGCTTGGACTGAGTCGGATCAAAGGTTCCGATCTGGCCCTTGTAGCCGGCAAGCCAGGGCGAATACTCATAGCGTAGGCCCAGGTTGACGGTCAACCGATCCGAGAGACGGATGTCATCCTGGCCGTAGAACTGCTTGTAGATCTGCTGGCCGCCGAAGTTGTTCGCCGGATAGGCGCGGGTGACGGAAGAGGGATAACCAAGCAGGAAGTCAGCGTACGCGTCGCCGCTCTCGTTGCCATTGAAGTTGAATTGCCCGGCATATTGCTCGCTGTCGAATCCGAGCCATTGGTAGTACCGAATGAGGACCCCGAACTTGAGTGACTGCTTGCCGAAAAGGATAGTGAAATTTTCAGAACCTTCGACGGCTTTGCGGTCCTGCGACTTGGGCCGTTGATCGAAGGCAGAACCCTGCAGCGGGGCGTAGCCGCTCCAGGCGTAATCGGGGAAAGACCCGCCGGTGCCGGGACGAAGCTGCGGCATAAAGCCCTGGACGCCGAACATGGCGTTGTAGTCCGGACCTTGCAAAAAGGCGGAGAGGCGAACGTGGCTCGGCAGGTAGTGGACGCGGGCTTCGTTGACTTTGTTGGCGCCGATGTTGGTGATGACGCCGACGGCGATGTCCTGGCCGATGGAGGTGAGGTGGGCGGTGCCGAGCAGATTTGAAGAGTTGGGGTCGGTTTCGCGGTTGGTGACGTATACCCAGCGAGCGAAGAGACGATTGCCCGGGGTGATCTGATGATCAAGGCGAACGATGTACTGGTCGTAGTCGATGGCCTGGGAGGGCACCTCGGAGAAGGTTCCGGTCGTGGTGTTGGGCAGAGGCTCGTACGCCTGAATGGCAAGTGCCTGAGAAGACAGGCGCGCGGTGGGGATCATATTGTTCAGAAAAGGTGTGCGGACAACCGTGCCGACACCCTTGCCTGAGTTGTTGCAGGAGTTGGTGGCCGTGACGGTACAGGTCAGGAGCGGATCATAAATCGTCTTGCTGCCGTAGTTGCCCATGCGCATCGCGGATGAGGGAACGATGCTGTTGAAGATCTCGCCCTGGCGGAGACGCTGGCCTTCATAGTTAACGAAAAAGAAGGTGCGGTCTTTGCCGCTGTACAGGTGCGGGATGGAAAGCGGTCCTCCAAGGTCAGCGCCGAACTGGTTGCGCTTGAGGATCTGGCGTGTCAAGGCGAAGTAGTTGCGGGCGTCGAGCTTGTCGTTGCGAATGAACTCGAAGAACACGCCATGGTAGGCGTTGGTGCCGCTCTTGGTGGTGGCGTTGAAGAGGGCGCCGCCGCGGTTGTACTCGGCCGTGTAGGGGCTTTGCTGGACGGAGAACTCCTGCAGAGCGTCGATCGAGGTTTGGATGAAGGTTCCGCCCTGATGCTGCTCGCTGACGTCGACTCCGTCGAGAAGGAAGGAGATGGCAGAACCGCGGATGCCGGAGATGGTGTTGCCGTCGACGATCTCAGGGCGGATGGCGAGGGAGTTGCCGGTGGGAGCAAGGAGGGCGGCGCCGGGAGTGAGCTCGGCAAGGCGGAAGAAGCCGCGTCCATTCAAGGGAAGGTCGGTGAGCTGCTTGTTGGTGATGACTTCTCCGATCGTGGCGGAGTCCGTGGTCAGCAACGGGGCGGAGCTGGTGACTTCAATGGTTGTCGACGACGAGCCGACTGAAAGATTGCGGTCTTCGCGAACGATCTGGCCGACCTGAACTTCAATGTTCGGGGTGGTGCTGGTGGAAAAGCCGGGTGCGGTGACGAAGAGGTTATAGGTGCCTGCCTCGACGGGAGTAATGGTGTATTCCCCATCTTTGTTGGTGGTCGCGGTCTGGGTGATGTTCGTGCCGGTGTTGGTCACCTTGACGCTCGCGCCGACGATGATGGAGCCGGAGGGATCGCTGACACGACCAACGAAGCGGCCCTGTTCCACCTGTGCCGCGGCAAACGGGGCGGAACCGACGAGGAACAGCTTGACAGTCGCCAACAGGCACGCCAACAACAGACGGTGGAACGCACTCTCTTTCATGGCTCTCCTCACATCGGAACAATTCCGCAAACGCTGGTATCTCGAAAGCGCGGACAAAGGTAGTACCGCTGCAACGCCGATGTCAACACCCGTAGATAAATATTTTCAGTGCTTGAGAGATACCGCCAAACTTGCCAGGGACAGAGTCCAGATTGCATCGGGAGCAGGGCAGGCGGGGCGTTGGTGGAGCGAGCGGTAGGACCGAAGCGCGGCGAGCGGAAAAAAGCTTTTGACATCCGCAGACCACGCCCGCACACTTGCGGTATGAACCGCGGACGTACGAGGCTTCTGCTGGCCGGCTCCGAGGACGCGCCGGCAAACAAGGAAGATGTGACGCATCTGCTGATTCTGCAATTTCAGCAGATGTTGAGTGATGGTGTGTTGTCGCCGGGAACGAAGCTTCCGCCGGAGCGCGAGCTGGCGGCTCACTTCAAGGTTGCGCGCTCCTCGCTGAGGCAAGCGCTGAAGGTGCTGGAGATCATGGGCGTGATCACGCAGAAGGTGGGCGATGGCAGCTACCTGAACCGCGACGCATCGTCGGTGCTGGCGGTGCCCATGGAATTTCTTTTCCTGCTGGACGACACGTCGGTGCAGGAGTTGACGGAGCTGCGGTTTCTGATGGAGCCGGCGCTGGCGGCGAAAGCGGCGGAACGGGCGAACTCAGACGATATCGCGTTGTTGCGGCAATCGATAACCGACCTCAAAAACAGCAAGCGGGACCGGGTGCGTCTGGTAGCCTCCGATCTCCTGTTTCATCGCGCCATCTTCCAGGCTTCTGGCAATCGACTGACCGGGAGGCTGTTTCACACTATTCATCGCGCGATGTTGAACATGATGATGGTGACCTCGCAGCTGGTGGATCTCGAGCATACCGTGGCCTTTCACAAGCCAATCCTCACAGCTATCGAGCAGCGCGACCCGATGCTCGCATCCAAGCTGATGACCGCCCATCTGACGGATGCGACCGAGCTGCTGGCGCGCAGTCACGAGCAGGAGCGCTCGCAGGTGCTGCGGGACCACATGGCGAGCGCGGTGAAGGGATTGGACAAGAGCGGGCTAAGCGGGAAGGTCCGTAGAGCGCGCTCCTTTCCGCGATCGGGGAAGCGGGCCGCCACGGTTTCCTAGAGGCTCAACCCGTCTCCGCCGGCCGGTTCAAGCCAACACATTTATTTGGTAGTACCAATTCTTCTTTTGAGGGTTTTACTCGCGAACGCATAGCATCGTGCCTACTTTTCTTAGCCGGTCCACGAGAGCACCAGCGCATCGAGACTGCGGGCAATCTCAACTAAGCCTGCCCGTGTTGCTGGATGGATCTGGGCAAAGGGATGGCGCCCGGCATCGCACGCGATGATGCCACCTTCCTTCATCAGGATTTTGGCCGTCAGCAGACCCGTCTGCCTGTTTTCGTAGTTGATCAACGGCAGGCATCGCGCATAGGCCTGAACGGCGAGGGCGCGATCTCCGGAAAAGTAGCTATGCACGATCGGTCGAATCAGGTCCGGGTAGCCACCTCCGGTCATCGAGCCGGTAGCACCTGCGTCGAGGTCGGGGAGCAGCGTGATAGCCTCCTCGCCGTCCCATGGGCCCTCAATCGCATCTCCTCCCAGCGCGATCAACTCCCGCAATTTTGCCGCGGCTTGCGGCGTTTCTATCTTGAAGTAGGAGACATGTTCGATCTCTTTGGCCATGGTTGCGAGAAAAGAGGCCGCCAGCGGCGTTCCACTGACTGGCGCGTCCTGGATCATGATCGGGATCTCAATCGCATCCGAAAGTTTCTGGAAAAATTCCTGGATGCCCGCTTGCCCTACGCGAATGGTCGCACCATGATAGGGCGGCATCACCATCACCATCGCCGCACCTCCATCCTGGGCGCGGCGACTCCGCTCTTTGCATACCTCGGTGCTGAAATGAGTCGTCGTCACGATCACCGGCACACGCCCACCCACGTGTCCCAGGATTGTCCTGGTAAGCACTTCGCGCTCCTCGTCCGTAAGCACGAATTGTTCAGAAAAATTGGCTAGGATACAGAGTCCGTCTGACACTGCGTGCACCATGAAGTCAACACAGCGCCGCTGCCCCGCAAGGTCGAGGCGCCCGAGATCGTCGAAGATGGTCGGTACGCCCGGGAATACACCGTGAAGTTTCCTGGTGAAAGAAGGCGGCAAAGCAGAAGCCTGGCTCATGCGGGTCTCCCATCTCATCGGTAGTACCATTTTCGATCCACAGAAGTATATGTCTCAGCAGGCGTGTACTGGCAACGTAGGCACTCGCGGCTTGCTGGCTAAGAGCAATTACGGGATTCTGTGGCTTCGCCAGAATGACGAAGGGTGAACAGGTAGAAACGAGCTTCTGACTCACCTCGCTAAAAAATCAGCAGCGAGGAGCCGGACTGCGTGGTGGGCCCACCAGGACTTGAACCTGGAACCAACGGATTATGAGTCCGCTGCTCTAACCAATTGAGCTATAGGCCCTCGCTGAGCCGCCGTGATCTCTGCTCCAGCCCACATCCTACCGTAAGGGAGTACGCAGGAGTCCAGTTCGCTCACGGGAGCGGTGCCGGCCCGCGGAATGCCCGATTCACGCCAAGCCCCGCTACTTTGCTGAGGTGGACCCGGGCGTTGTGTTTGAGTCTTCGGGCGCCGAGGGGTTGATGTGCCCTTGTTCATTCTCGGGGGTGGTGGAGTCGACTTTGGTGGAGCCCGGACCGGCCGTCGAGGGGTTGCCTCCCGTGTAGCCGGAGGGCTCGGTGCCGTGCGGGTCGCCTTCCTGCATTTGCTTGCTCATCGTGTCATCCTCTCCCCGATGGGAGCGACGAAGAGGACCACGCAGTTGCCTGGAGGGCAGGGAATCCGGGTTCTTCTGTAAACTAAGTCCGACCGCTCTCGCCCGCGTGGGTGTGCAGACGGCTATGCCGGTCCGTGCGCCCTCCAGCGCTGCGGCGGAACAGGAACGCATTGAAAGCGATGGCAGGAAAGATCTTCCGGCGCCCGGTTCATCCGGCTCCGGCTTGGCAAACGTGGCGCCGGCGGCTTGTTTCGACGTTAGCGGCGTGTACGCTGACAAGCTTCAGTGCGCGGGCACAGGCCCCAGCGGTGAGTCCGGGGGCGCCCGCTGCCCAGGCTCCGTCCGCCGGTCCATCGACCTTAAGTGTTCCTCCAGTCCAGACTACGCCGCAAACTGGCGTGCAGAACGGGAGCACAATCCCCGGCCGAACTCAGCAAACGACTGAGAACAACGCCACAGACGCCGCCCGTCGCACTGCGGACGAGGCCGACCGCCGCTCCCGCGACGAGGCCGCCAACCGCCGCGATAACGGCACCTACACGCCTGACCAGCAGACCCAGTTCCAGCGGCTGGTGACTGAGTCTACCGGCGTCGATCTGCCCATCTTCGGCGCCTCTCTCTTCAACGGCGTGCCCTCCACCTTTGCGCCGGTCGACAATCTTCCCGTCGCGCCAGAGTATGTGCTCGGGCCGGGTGACGAGCTGCGCGTGGAGCTCTACGGGCAGGTGAATCAGCAGGGCCGCTATACGATCAGCCGCACCGGCGACATCGCCTACCCCGGTGTCGGGACGCTGCATGTCGCCGGGCTCCGCTACGACCAGCTCAGCGGCTTTCTGCAGCGCGAGCTCGGCCGCGTCTACCGCAACTTCGAGCTCAACGTAAATCTGGGCCAGCTGCGCTCTATCCAGGTCTTCGTCGTCGGCGAGGCGCGCCGTCCTGGAGCCTACACGGTCAGTTCGCTCAGTACGCTGCTCAACGCGCTGTTCGCCTCGGGTGGTCCGCTGCCGCAGGGTTCCTTGCGCGACATCCAGCTCCAGCGTGGCGGCCGCACAGTCGTTCACTTTGACCTCTACGATCTCTTGCTGCGCGGGGACAAGAGCAAGGATGTGCCGCTCGCGCCCGGCGACGTTCTCTTCCTTCCGATTGCCGGCCCGCAGGTCGCCATTACGGGCAGCATCACCAATGCGGCCATCTATGAACTAAAACCCCGGGAATTAAAATCCGGGGAACTAAAATCCGGGGAGAACGCCCCCGGCACCACGCTTACGCAGCTCATCGACCTGGCGGGCGGTAAGACCAGCGTCGCTCTCGGCAGCCAGGTGCGGCTGGAGCGCATCTTTGAGCAGAGCATGCGCAGCATCATTGATGTGGACACGGCCAAGGGACAGAACCCGGTACTCGCAGCCGGCGATATCGTCTCGGTCGGCGCCATCCTCAATCGATACGACGATGCGGTCACCCTGCGCGGCAATGTCACCTCGCCTGGCCGCTACGTCTGGCACTCAGGCATGCGCATCACGGACCTGGTTCCCAACCGCGACCGCCTCATCACCCGCGACTACTACCGGCGGCTCAACACCCTCGGGGTCACCGCGCAGGATTACGCCCAGGCCGCGCCCGGAGCGCTGCAGGTTCGTGGTAACGGCAGCACGCAAGGGACCGAGTCTGCGGTCGCAAGCGGAGCGGCTACGGCCACCAGCCGCGGAGGCAACTCGATTGGGGAAGCGCTTACCGGCTCCAACACGCCTTTCGGTGCAACCACAGATGTCGTTCTGGCCGCGCCGGACCTCGACTGGTCGTATGCAGTCATCGAACGCTTGAATCCGGAGACGCTGACCACCTCGCTCCTTCCGTTCAACCCCGGCGCCCTGTTCCTGCGCGGCGATCAAAGCCAGAATCTTGCGCTCAACTCGGGCGATGTGGTGACCTTTTTCTCGACTGCCGACATCCGGGTTCCGACCGCCCAGCAAACGCGCTTTGTGCGGCTTGAAGGCGAGTTCAACGCCTCCGGCGTCTACAGCGTGCTGCCGGGCGAGACGTTGCGGCAGCTGCTGAAACGAGTCGGCGGATTGACGCCCAGTGCCTACCTGTACGGCTCCGAGTTTACGCGCCTGTCCACCCGCCGTGTGCAGCAGCAGCGCCTGAACGAGTACGCGGACAACCTCGATGCGCAGATCTCCGCGCAGTCCGCTATCGCTAACGGCCGCGCTGTGTCCGGGCTGGACACGGCCGCCACGGCCGCCTCGGAGGTGCAGACCCGCGACACGATTGCCCGGCTGCGGCGGCTCGTCCCTATCGGCCGGATCGTGCTCGATTTGCTGCCGGACAGCCGCAGTATCGACGACATTCCCGACCTGGCGCTGGAGGATGGCGACCGCTTCGTCGTGCCCAGAACTCCGGCAACGGTCAGCGTGGAGGGCCAGGTCTATAGCGCCAATGCCTTCGTCTTCCTGCGCGGCCGCAAGGAGCGCGACTACCTGCGTCAGGCTGGAGGTCCGGACCGCGAGTCCGACACCAAGCGGGTCTTCATCCTGCGTGCGGACGGCTCGGTCTACAGCCAGCAGTACGGCAACGTTTCCCGTGCCACCATGTTTCCCGGCGACACCATCGTCGTGCCACCTCGGCTTTCCCAACATGCTTTCTTCCGCAACCTCTTGGATGCTTCGACCATCATCGGGCAATTTGGCCTGGGCGCGGCAGCCATTGACGTCCTCAAGTAAACACCAGCCAAGCTGAACAGGAACGATCCTTCCGCACTCTTTCCTTCATGACCGACGACCTCAGCCCGAACACAGCCAACGCCGTTGAACCGGACGACAGCATCGATCTTCTCGAGCTCGCCACGATGTTCCTTGTCGAATGGCGCAAATGCCTCGTGATCACGGTGCTTGTCTTTCTCCTCGGCGTTGCGATCATCTACTCTATCAAGCCGTTGTTTGAGGCGTACGCCTCCATCCTTCCCCAGGGAGCGGAAGAGACTCCAAGCGCGGTGTCGCTCTTCGGGGCACGCTCCTCGTCGGAGATCTTCTTCGGCCTCCTGACCAGCCGCTCCGTGGAGGATGAGGTCATCGACCGACTCAATTTACTGGCGGCTTATCATACGACCGATTGGGAGATCGCCCGTCTTCGTCTTGCGGGCAGCCCGATCTCCAGCCCCGGCCGGGGCGGGATCGTCGTCATTCAGGTGCGTGAGGAAAATGCCGTGCAGGCGGCCCGCATCGCCAACGCTTATCTTGAGGCTCTGCAAAGTCAGCGCGAGAAGATGATTCAAAGCGAGTTCGAGATCCATAACCGCTTCTTTCAGCAGCAGTTGAAGTCGGAAGAGGATGCTCTGGCGGCCGCGGAGCGCGACTTCCGGGATGTACAGGAGTCGACCGGAGTCGTTCAACCCGATTCGCAGACGCAGATCGGCCTGAATGCGATTGCGAACGCACGCGCGCAGATCTCCAATCTTCAAGTGCAGCTTTCTTCGCTGCTGCTGGGAGCGTCGGAACAGAACCCGCAGGTGAAGGAGTTGCGCGCGCAGATCGCCGGCCTGGAGGCGCATGAGCACGCGCTTGAGTCGGCAAATTCCCCGAAGGCGACAGGCGCGGCGGCCTCGGCGCGCAATATGCCGCAATTGAATCTGGATTACGCTCGCAAGCTGCGCGAGGTGCGCTATCACGAGGCTCTTGTGACTTCGATCTCCAGCCAATACGAATCGAACCGCCTGAAAGCGGGAGACAGCGGGGCTCAGTTTGTGATCATCGACCGGGCGATCGCGCCGGAGCGCAAGGCGTGGCCTGCGCGCCGTGTTCTGCTTATGCTGGATGCCGCTGCCTCTCTCCTGGCGGGTGTGGTGGGAGTGGCGGCGATGCTCTTTTGGCGCAAGATCCATTCTGAGCCCCGCAACCAGGTACATCTGGCTCAGATCCGCGGCAGCTTTCGGGGCTCCCGCTAAGCCATGCCGACAGGCGAGGTTTACCCTTGGCCGCGCTTCACAGGAAAGCTTCAAATCTCGCGGCGCAGGCATCCAATCGCGGCTGTCCTGGCCGCGTTGCTCACGCTCTTTCTGGTGCTGTTTCCCAAGGGAGGCATCAAGTTTAGCGACGTGCCGTTGACGTGGGGCTACCTGCTGCTGGGCGTGACGCTTCCGGTGCTCGCCATCGTTCGTTGCTTCGCCTTCCCGTTACGCGTCGGCTGGGGATCGATCCTGGCCATGGCTTCCCTTGTTCCCTTCCAAATTCTTTTTCTTTATAGCTGGAAGCAAAACGGAGTGGACAGCTACGGCGAGGCGATCAGCACCTTCACCTCGCTCTTCGTGCTTCCGGTCGCGTTTCTGCTGATCTACCCGGTTTTTCTTCGCTTTATCGATGGAGTCCGTTTCGAGCGCCTGTTTCGCTTCTCTGTGCTTTCCGCGGCCCTGTTCGGCAGCTTCCTGTTCTTTCTTTATCCACTCACAGGACACCTGTTCGAAGTTCCTTACCTCACCGTCAACGCGGGCGACTACGGCGCGATCGAGACGTACAAGCACATCAATCGCGGCGCGTATCTCAAACTTATTTCCACTTATAACAACGGCAATGTTTATGGAGTTGCCACGCTGATTTTGCTGCCACTTTACAACGCACTGGAGCCGCGGCTCTGGCGGCGCAACACGATCAAACTCGCGCTCATCCTCAGCCTCTCGCGGACCGTCTGGTTCGGGCTGGTCGCCGAGCAGTGCCTTTCGCTGGTCCGGCTCGGGGCCGATGCCGCGCTGACCTTTCCACGTGTTTCGCTCGGCCCTGCGGCCAGGCGCGGCGCGCTTATCCTGCTCACCCTTGCCGGGGTATGTGTCGGCCTGGCCTTTATCTCCCGCGACCTTTCGTTCCTGTTCGACAGCCAGCTGGGCGGGCGAACAGGAACATTGCAGGCCGCCGTGCAGCACGTCACCTGGCTTCCTGCTATCCCGATTCAATTGTTTGGGGAGGTGGTGTACGCCACCGCACTCTCCAGCTATGGCATTGCCGGGCTGCTGTCGATTGTTCTGATCTTTACTCTGCCGATCCTTCTGCTGCTCCGAGACCGGACTTGCCTCCGGTACCCTCTGCGCGTCGCGGCTTTCAAGGGATTGGTCCTGTATATGATCTTGATGTTCATCGATGGTGCGATAAACTTCATTCCAGTGATGGCGTTTTACTGGTTCATCTACATGACTTTTCTTTACGGCTGGCCGGGTGGTCTCGAGGTCGCGGCATCGGCTCGCCAGCCCGGAAGAGCGGGAGAGACTGCGCCCACTCTGCATCGAAGGGTTCGCAGGACGCTTGCTTCCAATTCCATGCTCGATCAAGAGGGAGATGCCTGGTGATGAGTGAGAAGATTCTGGTCACCGGCGGCGCCGGCTTCATCGGCTCGAATTTTGTTCTGGACTGGCTCGCCGGCGACCGCGGGCCGGTCGTCAATCTCGATAAGCTGACCTACGCCGGAAACGCCGGCAATCTCGCCTCGGTCGAGGACCACCCGGATTACACCTTCGTCCAAGGGGATATCTGCGACTCCGCCCTCGTCGCCCGGCTTTTTGCCGAGCACCGCCCCTCGGCTATTCTTCACTTCGCGGCCGAAAGCCACGTCGACCGCTCGATCGCCGGCCCTGAAGCCTTCCTTCGCACCAATATCGACGGCACCTTTGTTCTCTTGCAGGCCGCCCGCCAGCACTTTGCCTCGCTTTCGGGCGCCGAACGGGATCGCTTCCGCTTTCTGCATGTTTCGACCGACGAGGTTTACGGCACGCTTTTACCGGACGACCCCGCCTTCCACGAAGACACGCCGTACGCGCCGAACAGCCCCTACGCTGCCTCCAAAGCCTCTTCCGACCACCTGGTTCGCGCCTGGCACCATACCTATGGCCTGCCCACGCTGGTGACCAACTGCTCCAACAATTACGGCCCGTATCAGTTCCCCGAAAAACTGATCCCGCTCATGATCAACAACGCGCTCTCCGGCAAGCCGCTCCCGGTGTACGGCGACGGCCTCCAGGTGCGCGACTGGCTCTATGTCGGCGACCACTGCTCGGCCATTCGTGCCGTGCTGGAGGGCGGCCGCCTGGGCGAAACCTACAACGTCGGCGGAGGCAACCAGCGGACGAATCTGCAGGTCGTGCGAATTCTCTGCGCGCTGCTCGACGAACTCCGGCCCGACTCACCGCACGTCCCACATGTCCAGCTGCTCACCTACGTGCAAGACCGCCCCGGCCACGACCGCCGTTATGCGATTGACGCGCGCAAGCTCGAATCCGAGCTCGGCTGGCGCCCGGCCGAGAGCTTTGAGACCGGCTTCCGCAAGACAATCGAGTGGTATCTTGCCCACCCGGCGTGGGTCGAGAACGTCACCAGCGGCGCCTACAAGAGCTGGATGCAGCAAAACTACGCGTCACGCACCGCCGTGGCCGCCGGAGAAGCCTCCCGATGAAAGGAATCATCCTTGCGGGGGGCTCCGGCACGCGCCTTCATCCCGTGACGCAGGCTGTCTCGAAGCAGCTGCTTCCGGTGTATGACAAGCCGATGATCTACTATCCGCTGTCCGCCTTGATGCTGGCCGGCGTCCGCGAGATCCTCATCATCTCCACGCCCGACGACACCCCGCGCTTTCAGCAGCTGCTCGGCTCGGGCGAGCAGTGGGGCCTTACCCTTAGCTACGCCGTCCAGCCCTCGCCCGACGGCCTTGCCCAGGCCTTCCTTATCGGCAAGGATTTCCTTGCCGGCCAGAACTGCTGCCTCGTCCTCGGCGACAACATCTTCTACGGCCATGACTTCGCCAAGACCCTCCGCGAGGCCGCAACGCACACCTCCGGCGCCACCGTCTTCGCCTACCCGGTGCTCGATCCGGAGCGCTATGGCGTCGTCGAGTTCGACGCCAATCGCAAAGCCATCTCGCTTGAAGAAAAGCCCGCGAAGCCGAAGTCGCGCTACGCCGTCACGGGCATTTACTTTTACGACGGCCAAGTTGTCCAAGTTGCCGAGCAGCTCAAACCGTCCCCCCGCGGCGAGCTCGAGATTACCGACGTCAATCGCTGGTACCTGGAGCGCGGCCAGCTTCGTACCGAGCTTCTTGGCCGCGGCATCGCCTGGCTCGACACCGGGACACACGACTCGCTGCTCGAGGCATCCAACTTCATCTCTACGCTCGAACACCGGCAGGGCCTGAAGGTCGCCTGTCCGGAGGAGATCGCCTACCGCCTCGGCTATATCGATGCCGACCAGCTCCGTACGCTCGCAGCCCGCATCGCGAAGAGCACCTACGGCAAGTACCTGCTGCGGATCATCGAGGAGACTGTCTATTAGCACCCCTGGAGGC
>CAXUEE010000086.1:12450-13654 GCA_964249905.1 uncultured Acidobacteriaceae bacterium | reverse complement strand
CAACCGATGCTCGATGCCTGGAAAGATTCGGCAGAAGGCCTTCAGTTCTACGCGGCTGGTTCCGCTGGCCCGCAGGCGGCCGACGCTCTGCTGGCGGCTGCGGGCGATTTCTGGCGCCCGCTGGAGGTTGCATGAAGGTTCTGGCGATCGACATCGGCGGCACCCACGTGAAGTTCCGCACGCCGGCCCAGGCGAGCACCTGCAGCTTTCCTTCAGGGCCAAAGATGGGACCGGGAGCGATGGTGAAAGCCGTCCTTGCCGAGGCCGACTCCTGGAAGTTCGATCACGTGGCGATCGGCTATCCCGGGCCGGTAGTGCACGACAAGCCCTTGCGTGAGCCGTTCAACCTGGGCGAGGGTTGGGTGAAGTTCGGTTGGAATACAGCTTTTGGCGGACTTCCAATTCGTATGCTGAATGATGCAGCGATGCAGGCCCTGGGAAGCTACAAAGGGGGGCGCATGCTGTTTCTTGGACTTGGAACAGGCCTTGGCTCTGCGATGGTCGTAGAGGGCATTGTCGAGCCCATGGAACTGGCGCATCTGCTTTGGAAAAAGGGCAAGACCTACGAAGAGTTCCTGGGCCTGAAGGCGTTGAAACGCGATGGGAAAAAGACGTGGACCAAGCACGTTGTCCGCGTGATCGCCGATCTGTCCCAAGCACTTGAGAGTGACTACGTTGTCCTCGGCGGGGGCAATGCCAAGTTGATCGAGAAGCCCCCGGAGCAGGTTTCTCTGGGAAGTAATGAGAACGCCATCCTCGGTGGCTTCGCGGTTTGGAAGGATGCGCTCAATCTTAAGCCAAGCCAGAGCAAGCGGATGGCGCGTACCTGAATGCGCCGCGCCTAAGCCTTGCAATGAATTCTGCGGAATTTGCAGAACTGACGTTCGCAGGAGGAAACAATGACTGAGGGTAGCGGTCGCAAACACGTATTGATTGTTGGGGCAGGATTTGCCGGCCTTCATTGTGCTCAGCAGCTTGCTTCCTTGGATGAAGTCGAAATCACCCTGCTGGATAGGAATAACTATCAGCAGTTCCAGCCGCTGCTGTACCAGGTCGCCACAGGCGCGCTTACGCCCGACAATGCAGCGTTCAACCTGCGGGACGTTTTCCGTTCTCACCGGAACGTAACGGTCCGCATGGGCGAGGTTACCTACGTTGACCTGAACACAAAGACCACCGTCACGAAAGAAGGAGATACCTACAC
>CAXUEE010000086.1:6927-12440 GCA_964249905.1 uncultured Acidobacteriaceae bacterium | reverse complement strand
GTCCTGGCGGCCGGTGCTCAGGCCAACTTTTTCGGGATACCCGGCGCGAACACATTGTCGTTCCCGATGTACTCCCTGCAGGATGCAGAGCGCCTTCGCTCGCGCCTCCTCGAACTTCTCGAAGCCGCCGCGCGTTCTGGCGGGCATACCGATTCGCAGCTGAAGTTCGTCGTTGTCGGCGGCGGCGCAACCGGAGTGGAGACGGCAGGAGCGATCGCCGACATCCTGCAGCGGGCGACGACCCGCCTTTACCCAAATCTCGATATGGCAAACGCCTCGGTGACCATCGTGGATCGAGGGCAGCACCTGCTTGCGCCGTTCACAGAGGAGTCCCAGGCTTATGCCTCGAAGATCTTGCAAGACCGTGGTGTAGTTCTCCAGATGGAAAGCTCCGTTTCGAAGATCACGGAATCCGGAGTTGTACTTTCGGACGGAACGATGCTACCGGCTTCACTGGTGATCTGGGCAGGAGGCCTCATGGCGGCAGATCTGTCAGCAAGAACAGGCCTTCCTCTAGGACACGGGCACCGGATCGACGTGCAATCTGATCTTACTGTCGCTGGACATCCGAATGTTTACGCCCTGGGTGACTTCGCGAACGTGCAGGGCCACACCGGAACACCATTGCCACAATTGGCTTCTGTGGCACAGCAGGCAGGCGTGCACTGTGCAAAAAACATTGCTGCGGACATGAGCGGGAAGTCACGATCCGCATTCGCCTACCACGACAAGGGGATCATGGCGATGATCGGTCGCAACGCTGCTGTCGCTGAGGTGGGCGCCAAGCACCATGCCCTTACAGGAGCGATCGCATTTGCGGCCTGGCTTGGAGTTCACGCGCTCCTGCTCACGACAGCACGCGCGAAGCTCGGCGCATTTTTTGAGTGGGCTTGGGACTACTTCGGAGGCGTGAGGATGGACGCCATACTCGACCGGCCATCGTGGTCCTGGGCTGCTGAAAAGAGCGATCGTACGTGAGCTAGAGCTGTCGAAATCCGACTTGATGGAAATATTAAGTGAACCGTTGAGGTGGCATAATGTTTAAGAATATCGCAGCAGCGCTGGTCAGTAGTTCCGAAGGCCTCAGAGCGGTTGAGAAGGCTGTAGAGCTCGCGGCCGAAATGCACGCGAACCTTCAGTTCTTGGTCATCTCGCAGCCTCCCGGCCTTACGGAGGCTCTTGCAAGTCTTAACGGTCCGGCTATCGCCCGAACTGTCGAGAACGACAGAGAGCACTCTCTCGATGCAATGCAAGAGAAGGTGCTGTCGCTAGCAAACAGCAAGGGAATTTCTTCGACGGTACAGCGTGTGGATTCCGAGGTAGTTGAAACAGTTCTCGACATCCTGAAGCAGGAACGAGCCGACCTCTTCGTTGTGGGCCTGCATCGTGGTGGACCTGCGCTGGGCAGGATATGGAACAAGGTCATCGAACTTGCCGACCAAGCACCATGTGCCATCCTGGGTGTGCCGTGACCGAGTTCGGCTCGGTGTAGTAGCGGTGCATGTGAACGTAGTTGCATGTGACCGGGGTCTTCCGGTCAGCACAGCAAGGAAGCAATGAGGAAGAGCATATTGTCGGGCCTTTTTGTGCTGGGTAGTTCGTTCTACGCGTTAAGTATTAAACGCACAGCTGCCGCTTCCGGAAGTTCCATCCTCCATATCGTCATGTCTCCGCGTCTGAAACAGAAAGCGAGCTGTCGCTGAACACGGCAGGGCATGTTGAGTTTGCTGCGGTTTCGGCTGACCTCTCACCAACGCAAAGCCAAAGTGACAAATGCAGGCCTGAAGAAGGAAGAGAAGCAACGGATTTGGAATCGTGCCAGCGCGGAATATTGTCCTGAGCGGAGGCGCCTGCCATAGACCAAGGCGCGAAAGTTCAGTCTCTCCATGAAGGGCAGCATCGACCCATTTGCTTTTTGTGGCGGGCACCCACTAGTTACTGGATCTTAGGGAGGCAAAGCAGCTCATCAGTGCCTGGCGCGCGGAATACAATGACAGTCGTCCTTACCATTCTCTCGGTGACCGGACGCCTAGCGAGTTCGCCAGTGAGAGCGCGGTTAGCTGCGCTCTCACTGCAACCTAAACCGGCCGCAGACTAACACTCTGCTCGGCACAGGAAATCTAGGCCTTCATAGCGGCGCTACACTAACTCATCCAACGGCACAAAAGATAGGGCACTCCAGCTCCACCGCCGTTGACGGTATACAGTATCTGCAGTTCTCACTCATCAGGTGGGTTCCGATTCATGGCTATGTTTTCAAGTGACAGGTCCAGTGGTGCGCGGCTTTGCGTCGCTATCGCGATTCTTCTGTTGGTGGCCAAGGCAGCAGCAGGACAGCTGTCGAGCCCATCGGCCGATCCCAGGCAAGCGAAAGAGATGTGCCGTCAGTTGCGAGGCATGACGATTTCTCGCAGTCGTATCGGCTTGCCGACAAATGGCGCCCACATGCTGCGCGCGAAGCTCGCTTACTCTGGAGGGATCGGTTACTGCAAGGTGCTCGGGGGCATCAAGCCTGTTGACCCCGCAGCGCAGGACATCCGTTTCGAGGTAAACCTTCCAACAGATTGGAACGGCAAAGCTGTCCATTTCGGAGGGGCCGTCTTCGACGGCTCCCTTGCTTACAGCGATGGTTTGAAGCAACCGACCATCGGCCTGAAGGATGCCCCTACGCCTCTACAGAAAGGCTATCTCACGTTTGGTAGCGACTCCGGTCACCATAAGCATCATCTGCTGCTGCCTGACATCGTCAATGTGCTGGATAGCTCCTTTGGCCGCAATAACGAAGAGCAGCGGAACTTCTCACAAGATGCTCTCAAGAAGACTCACGATGTAGCCATTCAACTGGCGATTCGGCGTTATGGGCGCGCACCTCTGCGAACCTTCTTCGTTGGAAGTTCCAGCGGAGGTCATGAGGCGCTCAGGGTTATCCAGCGCTGGCCGGAGGACTATGACGGGGTCCTCAGTGGCTATCCCTCCTGGGAAGGCTCCGAACTTTTGCTGCAATTTATCCGCACTTCCCGTGCTCTGTATGCGAAAGGCGGATTTCTGCCCCGGTCCTCGACAAAGCTGCTAGCTCGATCGGTGCTCCATGCGTGCGATACACTCGACGGCGTCAAAGATGGCCTCATCTCGAACGTCGAGGGGTGCCGATTCGACCCTTCGGTGCTGCTCTGCAGCGTCGACTCTCGCAAGGGCTGCCTCACACCGCAGCAACTAATCACGTTGCACACCTTCGCGACAGAGGAGCGGACGGTCGAGCCAGTCTGGCAAGGAGTGCAGAGTATACCCGGATATAACGTTCTCTCGGGTGCCGACCTGACCGGTACTCTCGGAATCTTTCACCACCCGCAGAGACACCCGCAGATCCTCTTGAACTCTTCGCAGTACGCCATTGGCAGCCGCATCGTTCAGTCTTTTTTCGCCAAAGACCATGATTTTAGGACGTTGACACTCGACCCATCTACCGGCGGCCCCTACACAGATGCGCTCCTTGCAAACTCACGCGCCTACGACGCCAGTGATACTGACTTATCTCGCTATGCAGCACATGGAGGCAAGCTTCTGCTCGTCCATGGAACCGCCGACACCATCATCCCCACCAACTCATCGGTCATGTACTACGAGCGCCTACTCAGCCGCATGGGCGTAAATGCCGTGGACGGATTCGTGCGTTTGTATCTGGTGCCAGGCTTTGGCCACGGGGAAGGCACCTTCAACGCGGGGTTTGACTCGTTGAGCTTACTTGACCGATGGGTTGCATCCGGTGAGCTTCCCGATGCCTTAACCGTACAAGACAAGAGCAGATCCGGGCGTGGTCGCACACGTCTCCTTTGTGCATTCCCAAGCTGGCCCGCCTATAACGGCTCAGGAAACCCAGATGACAGTAAGAGTTTCCGGTGTGAAAAATCAAAGGACAAGCAAGTGGATGTAACGGCAGCCCGGTAGTGACGCGGTTCGATAGCTGCTTTGGACCGCGAAGTGAGAATGCACCCAAGAGAGGCAATATCTGTTTATGAGCAAACCTTCAGAGATCGTCGCAAGTGCGGAAGTTCAGGCCAGGGCTCGCAACATCAAGCTCTTTCTCATGGACGTAGACGGTACCCTCACCGACGGAAGCATCTGCCTTACATCCGGCCTTCATACCGAGGGAGACGGGAACCCCGCTATTTCAGAGACAAAAGTCTTCCATGCTAAGGATGGGCCAGGGTTGTCGCTGGCGCACACGATGGGGATAGCAACAGGATTTATTACAGGTCGCAACTCGCCGTCCGTCACCCAACGCGCCCACGAGCTGCACGTCACCTATGTCCATCTTGGACAGGCCACGAAGATGGATGCCTTTCTCGATTGCGTTCGGCAAGCCGGAGTCAGGGAAGAAGAGGTCGCCTATATGGGCGACGACCTGCCGGACATCCCGGTGGCGCGACGTGCCGGCTTGGCGGTGTCCGTCGCGGATGGGGCACAGGAGCTCAAAGACGTGTGTCACTACGTGACTCAGGCGAAGGGCGGGAAGGGTACAGCTCGCGAAGTCGTCGAGATGATACTCAAGGCGCAAGGGCGCTGGGAAGAAGCAGTACCGCTGGCTCGCGCCTGAGCAGCCACGGTCGAGGGCAGAACAACTACAGCTTCAGGAGAACATTAGCGAAGCCACGTTTGAGTAGTTACCCTTTGAGAAGTTCACGACAGTGGTACGCGATTTCCTTTTCTTCCATTGCAGGCAGGACAAGGATGGAGTCCTGGCCCGCATCGCGAAAGAGGAACTCCAGATTGGCGGTGATCCTGCCGCGAACCTCCTCGCTGTGTTCCCCGATCCCGCCGGTAAAGACGAGCAGGTCCAGACCCCCGAGCAGAGCAGCGTAACCCCCGATTGCCTTACGGATCGCGGTGCAGAAGGAGTCGACTGCCAATGCCGCGCCGGCATCTTTGCCTTTCACTTTCTGCAGCAATGCCTGCATGTCGGATTCGCCCCCAGAAAGGCCGCAGAGTCCACAATCCTGGTTAACCAATCGCTCCAGCGCCTCGACACTCAGGTGCTCATTGCGCAGCATGTACAGAAGGACGCCGGGGTCGCAGTCGCCGCTGCGCGTCCCCATCGGCACGCCGCCGGTAGGACTGAGGCCCATGGTGGTATCGACCGACCGGCCATCGCGCACGGCGGTTACGCTGGAGCCGCTCCCAAGATGCGCAATGACTAGCCGCGTGGGCGGACGTTGACCAAGCCGACGCATCACGGACTCGCAGGAAAGACCATGAAAGCCGAAGCGCTGCACCCCTTTCGCGAAGAAATGGGCAGGTATGGGGAGGTGCGTCGCGACATCGGGCATGTTCCGATGGAAGGTAGTGTCAAAGCAGGCAAACTGTGGCAGGCCCGGATACAACTCCATCGCTTTGCGGATTAGCCGAAGCGCCTCCGGTATATGGAGCGGCGCGAGATGCACAGCAGCTTCGAGCTCTTTGAGCACGTCGGGTGTGATGCGCTGGTGCTCCCGCAGCTTCGGCCCTCCGTGCACGAC
>CAXUEE010000086.1:1851-6917 GCA_964249905.1 uncultured Acidobacteriaceae bacterium | reverse complement strand
GGCGAGCGGTGAGGGGAGATGCGCCCGCAGGCTACCGAGCAGGCGCTCCAGCGCCTGCTCCTGCGATTCGCACACGTGCAGCTTCGCCACCAGGTCGGCGCCGCCGGCAGAACGCAATCTCAGCGATCCTTCGTTGCGGCCGACTCCGTCTGCACTGCCCGTCAGGACGAGTGCTTCACTCGAGCCCTCGCTCTGGAAGCATCCGATCTTGAGCGAGGACGACCCACTGTTCAACGCAAGGAGGATGCCGTCGCCTGTCATGAGCCGCTCGTTCTCTGGTCCACGCCGACTCCACTGCCGGGCCACGTCCACTTAGAAATCTCAGGTCTGTCAATGCCCTCGGTGTAAGCCTGGCTCAGGCTCTCGGTGATCTGATCTCGCAGCCAATCCTTCACGTGCGCACCGGTCTTCTGCAGCCTTGGAACCCGATCGATCACATCCATGCACAAGTGAAAGCGGTCGATGGTATTCAGAATCGCCAGCTCCATCGGAGTATCGATGTTGCCCCTTTCGCGATAGCCATGAACGTGCATGTTTTCGTGGTTGCGCCGCTTGTAACAGAGCTTGTGGATGAGGGTCGGATAGCCGTGAAAGTTGAAGATGACGGGCTTGTCCATGGTAAAGAGGGAATCGAAGTCGGTATCGCTCAGGCCATGCGGGTGCGCCGCTTCGGGCAGGAGCTTGAAGAGATCCACCACGTTGATGAAGCGCACCTTGAGATCGGGGAACTTTTCACGCAAAATAGCTGCGGCGGCTACGGCTTCCATGGTTGGGATATCGCCCGCGCAGGCGAGGACCACATCGGGCTCGACGTTCTGATCCGTGCTCGCCCAGTCCCAAGTGCCTATTCCCTTGGTGCAATGCTTCACTGCGGCGTCTATATCGAGATAGACAAGGTGCGGCTGCTTGTCGGCCACGATCACGTTCACGTAGTCCCGTGAACGCAGGCAGTGGTCGGCCACAGAGAGCAGGCAGTTGGCGTCGGGCGGAAGATAGACGCGTGTGATCTCAGGGCTTTTGTTGGTGACTACATCGAGAAAGCCCGGATCCTGGTGTGAGAAGCCGTTGTGATCCTGACGCCAGACCAAGGAGCTGATGAGCAGGTTGAGAGAAGGAACGGGTGCCCGCCAGCCGAGGTCTTCTTTGGACTTCTCCAGCCACTTGGCGTGCTGGTTGAACATGGACGCGATGACGTAAATGAAGGCTTCGTAGGAGTTCAGCAGGCCGTGGCGACCTGTCAGCGTGTAGCCCTCCAGGCAGCCTTCGAGCGTGTGCTCGGAAAGCATCTCCATCACGCGGCCGTCCGGCGCGATCTCCGTTCCGTCCGCATCCTCGGGCAGGTAGGTCTCCAGCCATACCTTTTTCGAAGCGCCATAGATTCCATCCAGCTTGTTGGAGGCAGTCTCGTCCGGACCAAAGACGCGGAAGTTGTTCATGTTGCGCTTCATGACTTCGCAGAGAAAGCTGGCGAGCGTCCCGGTCGACGACTCGTACTTCACCGCGGGCGCGTCGATCCCTGCTCCATAGTCCTCAAAGCGCGGCAGATCGAGCGGATGCGTTAGAGTCCCACCGTTTGCGTGGGGATTGCACTGATGCGGCGGCTCCCTTCCGGCGCCATCGCCTGCAGTTCAGGGATCAATGTGCCGTTCTCGTCGAACAGTTCCTCCGGTTTGTAGCTTCGCAGCCAGTCCTCCACCACGGCCAGCGAAGTGGGATTTGTCACGGGATCGAGAACAGGGATCTGGTGCGCCCGCCAGAAGTTCTCCACCTTCTGGCCATGTACTTCTTTCGGTCCGGTCCAGCCCTTGGGAGATCGCAGGACGACCATGGGCCAGCGTGGCCGTTCGACGTGCGTGGCGCCTGCCAGGCGCGCCTTGCTCTGGATCTCGCGGATGTCGAGGACACACTGCTCCAGCACCGCGGCCATCCGTTGGTGCATCTGCACCGGCTCCGATCCCTCGACGAAGTGGGGAGTGTACCCGAGGCCGCGAAAGAGCTGCTCGAGCTCCTCGGCGCACATGCGCCCGAGGATGGTTGGGTTGGCGATCTTATATCCGTTCAGGTGGAGTATCGGCAGCACAGCACCATCGCGGGCCGGATTCAGGAACTTGTTCGTATGCCAAGAGGTCGCCAATGGACCGGTCTCCGCCTCGCCATCCCCAACCATCACGGCGACGATCAGTTCGGGGTTGTCGAACGCGGCACCGAATCCGTGCGACAGACTGTACCCCAGCTCACCACCTTCATTAATGGAACCGGGCGTGTCCGGTGTGCAGTGGCTGCCTAGGGCCCCGGGAAAGCTGAACATTTGAAAGAGCCGAAGCATGCCGGCTTCGTCCCGGCTGCGGTCGGGGTAGATCTCCGAGTAGTGTCCTTCCAAGTAGCTGTTCGCAAGCGTAGCCGGGGCACCATGGCCCGGGCCCGCTATGTAGAGCACGTTCAAATCATATTTTTTTATCAGCCGGTTCAGATGCACCCATGCGAAAGATTGCCCGGGATCGGAGCCCCAATGGCCCAGCAGGCGGCGTTTGATGTGCTCCGGCCGCAATGGCTCCCGCAACAATGGGTTCGCACGCAGGTAAAGCATCCCCGCTGACAGGTAGTTGCAGGCTCGCCAGTACGCATCCAGCTTGGACAGATCGTCCGAGGGGAGCGTAAGCGGATTGTTAGAGACCGTGTCCATGCAATTGAGAGTAGATCTTACGACTTGGTTGAGGCAAAGACTTGCGGAAATCTCCATCTTTGGCATCGATCGAGTTATTCACACACGCTCCTTCGCCGGATGACATCAACGGAGGCTCCAACTGCGTACCTTGGGAAGTCGACCCTCTTCGAGATCGGGGAGCTTGCTCGCCTGCACGTATGACTCGATCACGCTCAACAGCAGCTCCAGTGGCTCTCCCTTTTCCAGGCATCGGTAGAATAGTTTCGCTGGACCGTGTCGACCTCTCCCAAGTTACCGCTTAGAAGAATGATCGGGTACGCCACGTGCATCGCGCGCATGGCAAAGAACAACTCCACACCATTGAGACCCGGCATGTCGTAATCGACGATAGCGAGATCGAACCCAAGCAAATCACGACGCAACGCCTGCATGGGAGAGCTGTCCAGAGCGACCATGAATCCGTGTCTCTCCAGGATGGCTCCGCGCAGGTAAAGACCGACCGTATCGTCGTCGACGCAAAGGATGCGGGCACCTCTCCCTTCGCCCGTTGGCTTTTCGGCAGCGGAAGAAGCTATTTTGCTCGATAGAAGCTCACCATTCTTGGGGCTACCTGGGCTCGGCATTCGATCTTTGTCCATGTAGCCTCTCGGAAGCACGCATCCCGAATCTATCGATTGTGAGCAATTGTCAGGAATTCCGATCGACAGCTGCGCACCTCCTGGGAACGAAGACCATTCCTGCTGGCCTCCACCGCGAGAATAAAGGTGAAACGAACCTGCGCGACGACGATGGGCTGTTATCTAACTGTTAGGCTGGAGCAGAACTGGGCCGTCACCGGCACGATACTTGCATCGAGTTCTACACCCGTGCCAAGGAGAGAGACTACCTCGCCTCCTCGTTTCCATTCTGCGGCCTGGTTGTCTCGCGTCGCAAGGGGGCAGAAGCTCACGGCACCTATCTTTGTCCGGCAAGGATCCCGCTTCGACGCGCGTTCGTGGCTCATACCGTGCCTGGAGAAAGCTGAGGAACTCATCCCTTAGCTTCGAGTTGAAGCTTTCGCAGTAGCCGTTCTCCCATGGGGAGCCGGGTTCGATGTACAGCGTCATGGCTCCAGTGTCGGAGAGCCACTGACGCAGGTCCTTGGCCACGAACTCAGGCCATTGTCGGAGCGAAGATGTTCCGGCACTCCCTTCCACACCATCACGTCGGCGAGGGCGCCGATTAGCTTGGCGCTGGACCAGCGCCGCTCCGCACACACCAGCAGGCACTCCCGGGTGAATTCATCGATGAGGTTAAGGATGCGCACACTCCGGCCATCATGCGTCCGTGTGCTGACGAAGTCGTAGCTCCACACATGGTTCGGCCGCTCCGGCCGGAGCCGCACGCACGAGCCGTCGTTGAGCCACAACCGCCCGCGCGGCTGGTTGGCCAGCCGGCACGCCCGCCGCTCCGTCAGCCCATGCTTCCGTCGCGCATGGCCCACTGCACTGCGCCGTCGTTCCGGGCTTAGAAATTTCCCGAGGCGATGTCCTTCAGCACCAGCTTGTCCAGGCTCAACTCAGCCACCAGACGCTTCAGCTTCGCGTTCTCCTGCTCCAACTCCTTCAGCCGCTTGGCCTGGTCTACCTGCAGGCCGCCATACTCCTTGCGTCAGCGGAAGTAAGTCTGCTCCACGATCCCGGCTTCCTTGCACGCTAGCGCCGTCGTCTTCCCGTTCGCCACCGCCACTTCGATCTGCCGCAGCAGATTCACCACCTGCTCAGGCTGGTACTTCTTCCCTCGTCCCATACGCTCTCCTTGTCCAGTTCTCTCTTAGCCGCTGGTACAAAGCAAGCCGGGCACTCCAGGGCACGACGCAGTAATCGTAAGAGCGGAGCCTCGCCAACGTTCGATGAGCGCAAAATCGCCAATGCACTCACTGTGAAATAGCCAGCCGTATGTCCGTTCCGAGAAGCGCCCTGGGCAACTGTGCTCCACAAGAAGTCTTTTGCGCCGCCGCCGTCTGGGTTTTGGTCTTGCTCTAAACTTTCCGTCCTGAACCGTGTTCGGCGACATTTCAGAGTTCGGAATTTTCGACCTTCGATAACGGACCCTTATCGGACCCGTGGGTCAACCATTGACATCTGCCCCAATTTGCTTGCAATGCAGCAAAAGCCTACGAAAACAACGGTCGAAACAATGTCCAGGGTCGGATATTTGACCTGCGCGCCAGAAGCACGATCCGATCGAGCAAATAGACCCACATCGGACCTTTGGAATCCCGCATTATTGTTGCTAAATTTCACAGGCGTAGGCAGTTAGTTCAAGGGGCAGATTGGAAACTTCTTCCTTACGGCGGCAGAGGTGACGTGGAAAAATCCTCCCGAATGCTTCGACTGGTTGCGTTTGCTTCGAATAGATG
>CAXUEE010000086.1:0-1841 GCA_964249905.1 uncultured Acidobacteriaceae bacterium | reverse complement strand
GGTAAAAACCGTGCCCGAAGCCCTTCTGACCAAGAGTTTACCCACGCAGACCGAGGCCAAACAGGCCGAAGAAACGAGCCGTGTCCTGTCCTCCCGGCTCCGCTCGAAAACCCCCCTCCGGCTGCGGGTGGTCGGCGCCCCGGAAGACGAGACCGTCGTCATCCCCGCTTCCGCCGCAAAGATGCTTGTCGGAATCCTGGACGAGATGGGTCGCGGAAACACCGTGACCGTGATCCCCGTCCACGCGGAACTGACGACACAGGAAGCTGCCGACATGCTGAGCATCTCGCGGCCTTCTCTTATTCAACTGCTCGACGAAGGAAAGATCGAGTATAGGAAGGTTGGCACCCATCGCCGGGTGCGCTTTGAGTCCTTGATGGCCCACAAGCGGCGAGTCCATGCGGAACGCCTCGCGGCACTCAACGAACTGGCTGCCTACGACCAGGAGATCGGGATCTGATTCGTGGCGACATTCGGGGCCTTCTTCGACGCAAATGTGCTCTACCCTTCCGGGCTGCGCAACTTCCTCATGCACCTGGCAATGACGGGCATCTTCCGTGCTCATTGGTCTGCCCAAGTTCACGAGGAATGGATCGGCAATCTCCTCAAGAATCGACCTGACCTCACACGCGCGAAACTGGAACGTACCCGGCACCTGATGGACAACGCACTGCCGGACGCGCTGGTGACTGGATACGAGCAGCTCATCGACTCGATTGAACTGCCGGATAGGAATGATCGGCATGTCCTGGCCGCCGCGATTCGCTGCGGCGCGAGTGTGATCGTGACCGACAATCTGCGAGACTTTCCGAAACAGGCTCTCGCCGAATTCAGCATCGAAGCGCAGCATCCCGACGATTTTGTTCTGGCGGCTCTGGAGGCTTTCCCAGAACTTGTGGTTGAGGCTGCGAGGAACCATCGCGCCAGTCTCAAGAATCCTCCAAAGACGCCGGACGAATACCTTGCCGAGCTCGACGCGCAGGGCTTGGAAAATTCCGCCATCGCACTTCGTGAATTCCTCGCCGAGCGGACTGCCGTCATTTAACGCGACGCAGCAGGTCTTCTCTTGGAACACTTCTTGCAGGCTTGGCGGGTGGCAGAGTGAGCGAACTCCCGAAATCGGCCAAGTGATCCAGCATTGAATGGAGTGCGGGCCGCACCTCGTCTTTGAAGTCATACTCAACATGCGGAACAGAGCCGCCAAGGTCTCGGCGAACAATAAGTCCGGCGTCTTCCAACTCTCTAAGGTTCTCCGTCAGTACCTTCTTCGACGCCGTCGGTAATTCGCGCACAAGCTGTCCTAGCCGAACGGGTCGGAAGCGAATGGCACAGACGATGTGCATCTTCCACTTTCCCTGAACGAGATGAACGGTATCAGTACACGAGCGGCAATACTCCTCTACGGTGTAGCCCATGTTGTACTCCCGGCCGGCGTCGTCTCAGGATCCCCCTGTATCCGCGCCGTCCTTCTGCTGTGTTAGACGCCACTCTGCACACTGAAGAGCCGGAGCGCCGTTTGATTCGTAATGGACGCGGATTTCCCTTGACAACCGCTGCCGTCCACCCAAAGGACGGGCAGTCATCGGTGTCTTGGGGCGAGTTGCTGGCGTGCTGTTCCGGTGCTCGCTAAGCAATTGCCAAGTCGGAGGGGGTGTTCGATGATGGAGTCGGGACGGTGACGCGCCGTCCTGGGGTGTGGAAACCCCTAACAGAGTAATCGCGCTTTCAGAAGCGCGAGAGATTCCCTTGCCTTTGCGGTCGGGGAGCCTGCGACGTATGTCCAGGCCCCTAAGAGCTTGTTGAACTATCTGGAGCTTGCGTCGCGTTCATGGGTTTTCGGG
>CAXUEE010000085.1:5458-14006 GCA_964249905.1 uncultured Acidobacteriaceae bacterium | reverse complement strand
GCGTGGCGGGCTGGTACTCGACCAATATTCTGGGCAACCGGGACGGTGAAGTGCTGGACGATCCGGAGTCGTTCAAGACCAAGGAAGAGTCGAAGCTCGGCGTGCTCGAGTACATCTTCCAGCCGGAGCTGCATCCCGACCTCTACAAGGATCTCTATCACAAAGTCAGGATCAACTATTACCCTCCGCGTGGTGATAACAAAGAGGGTTGGGACAACATCGACATCTTCGGCTGGCTGGGATATCCGATGCAGCTGAAGGTGGACTTCCTGTGCCGCGACTCCATCCTGGCCGCCCCGCTGGCGCTCGATCTGGTGCTGTTTATGGACCTGGCGGCGCGCACGTCCACGCTCTGCGGCCTGGGCATTCAGGAGTGGCTCAGCTTCTACTTCAAGGATCCGGACACGGCGCCGGGAGTATACCCGGAGCACGATCTCTTCATTCAATCCATGAAGCTGAAGAACACGCTGCGCCACATCATGGGTCAGGACCTGATTACGCATCTGGGGCTGGATTACTACGGGGATTGATCGACGGGGAGGCTGAGAAGACAAGGAAGAGAGCGCAAAGGGCGGGAAGGACACGCGAAGAACGCAAGGGTAAAGCAAATTCACAAGCGATTTGCGCTCCTTGCCTCTTTGCGGTTGGGCTGGCTTTACTCGTCAGCCCCAACCGCCTCGATGCGCTTCCACAGCTCCTGGATGCCGGTTCCTTTTTCTGCGCTGACGGGGAGCACCTCGGCGATCTCATGCGCCTCCCGCAGCGCGGCGAGCGACTTCTGGAGCTGGCTCTGCCCGACGCGGTCAGCCTTTGTCCCGACTACAAGGTAGGGCCGCTGGATCTGTTTGAAGAAGTGGATCAGGGTGGTGTCGCTCGCCTGCGGCGGAATGTTGGTGTCCACCAGGCAGAGAGCCAGCGCAAGGGTTTCGCGTTCAGCGAGGTAGGGCTCGATAAACCTGGGCCACTCGGCGGAGATGGCCTTCGAGATCTTGGCGTAGCCGTAGCCGGGCAGGTCGGCAAAGATGAGCGTCGGGCGCGGCTTGCGGCGGTCGCCTGCGCCCTCGTGCAGGGCGAAGAAGTTGATGGCGCGGGTGCGGCCGGGAGTGGACGAGGTATGGGCTTGCTTTGAGCCGAGCAGCGCGTTGAGCAGCGAACTCTTTCCGACGTTCGAGCGGCCCAGAAACGCAACCTCTGGCGCGTCGGCGGTTTTTGCGGCGGTGGGGAAGTGAGCCGGGTCGGTCGCCGACAACAGGAAAACAGGGGTGAGGCGCATCGATCAAGTGTACGGGGCTAAGGGCGGCCGCGCGGCAGTGTGCGGCACGTGCGGCGCCCAGGATCCGGATCTCAGCGGCGCAGTGATTGCGTAAGCCGGAACGTGATCACCGACTCGGACGGGATCGTCACGTCGCGATTGCCGGTGTAGGCACCGGCCGCAGTTCCTCCGCCGGCGCCTCCCAGTCCGGCGCCTCCGCCGATGAAGCCGGCAGTTCGTTTGCCGCGGCCCTTGGCGTCTTTTTGGTAGACGCTGGTCTCGACGTGGTCGCGGCCGATCGCGGTCAACGATATGCCTAGGTCGCCCGCGCCCTTGAAGCGGCCTTTGCCTTTGGAGGCGACGACCTCTCCCGACACCGGCGTTCCGGCGCGGAAGACCTCCGTGCCGCGGACGGAGATGGGCGATTCAAGCACGCCGGTCCAGCGGTCGCCGACTTCATTATGGCTGGCCGCCAGAGCGGTCGTGAGGCGGACCGTAACGGCAGTATGCGCCGGGACCACCAGCGGTGCCGGTGCCGGAGCTTGCGCCGCGGATGAGGGTGCAGCCGCCTGCGGCGCGGCCGCTGCCGAGTTCGCCGGCGCTCCCGCCGCTGGGGCCGCGGTGGAACCGTCGATGCTGCGGGCCACGGAACTTCCCGGGGGATACGTCACCGAGCCGTCCGGATTGGTGATCGACCCGTCGGAGTTGCGTACGCCGGCGGAGGGCGCGGGCGCGGCCGTGGGGTTGCTCGCACCGGCCGAGGGCGCGGGCTGCTTCTTACATCCGGATGCGAGCAGCACAACCATGAGCAGAAAAAGGGTAACCGGCTGGACGCGGGTTGCGATCATAGTGCTCCTCCAACGCTCGTTGAGCGAACACCGTACGGCGTGCTCTGGGGTGTAGCTTACAAGGTTCCCGGGCCTGGCGTCTTCACTCTTCCAGAGTGGACGGGTATAGTGACGTTTGTACTCGGTGAGACCCTCAAAAGTTTCTCCTATGCGTGAGAAAGACATGGTCCCGGCTCGCTGTCTGGATTCCTCCCCATCCTCCCCTAAGGATTTGCCCCCAAACAACCCGCAGCCGAAGTTCCCGGAGACAGACGTATGATCACCAGGCAGTGGAAGTCCCCTCGAAAGAGCGGTCAGCCCCTTATCGTGTTTCTTCTATCGAGCGTCGTGTGGATGACCGGTTGCGCCACGATGGCGACCCCTGCCGCCGATCCAGGTACCTTTGCGACGGGCGCCGCGATCGGTGGGCGTGTGCACGGCGGGAACCAGCCGGTGAGCAACTCCACAGTTCAGATTTATACCGTCGGCCAGACAGGCGTGGGCTCTCCCGGCACTCTGCTCGCAACCGCCACGACTGACGCCTCGGGCGGCTTTCAGTTCTTCAAGCAGACCAGCGGCACGTACGCGAACACGGGCAGCTCCTACACCTGTCCTTCCGGTTCAGACACGCTGCTCTACCTGGTAGCGCGCGGCGGTAATACGACGGGCACCGGAGGCAACACCGTCAACAATGCCGCGGCCGTATTCCTCGCGCCGCTGGGTTACTGCAGCACGGTCACGACCGGGCAGTACGTGAACATGTCCGAGGTAACGACCGCGGCCATGGTGGCGGCAACCGGGCAGTTCATCAATCCGTCGACCGAACAGATCGGCAACGACGGCATCGCCATCGCGTACCAGGCAATTGCGGCGGCCTTCAGCAACATTACGACGCTGGCCAGCGTGGCGACAGGGCAGGCCAACGGCGCTACGACGGTGACGGGCGCAAGCGCGGGAGTCTCCGCAATCACGGTTACGGCGACCCCGGGGACGGCCAGGCTGAACACGATTGCGAACATTCTTTCGGCGTGCATCAACCAGGCTTCGGGCAGCGGCGGCGCGTGCGCGACGCTGTTCAGCAACGCCGTCCCGCCGAACGCGGCCTACACCAGCCAGCCGAGCGCGACGTTTCCGACGGCATCCGATACGCTGCAGGCGGCGCTCTACATGTTCCTGAACCCCACGGATGGGAGCCCCGCCAATCTTATGGCTCTCTACAATCTCAGCCCGGCCACCGGCGCTCCCTACCAGCCGACGCTGACCAGCGTGCCCAGCGACTGGACCCTTGCAATCTCCTACACCTCAACGAGTACCTGTGCTTCCGGCGGCGGCAATTTCTTTCAGAACCCCTACGACCTTGGCATCGATGCAAATGGCTATCTCTGGGTGGCGAATGCCGGAGCAAACGGAGCTTTAGCGTCGATGGCGCCGAACGGCGTTCCTCAATATTGCGTTACCCTCACGGGGAGCGCGGCCGGGGGCGCTCAGGTCGATATCGCCGGGAACGTATGGTCTTCCGACGCGAGCCGAGGGATCGTATACCGGTACACTCCAACCACGAACGTGGTACGGACGTACTCCAATGTCGACTTTCCCGATGCGATCACCTCGGACGGGTCCGGGAACGTATACGTTACGACGCAGAACGGGACCAGTACCGCCAGTGTGTACCTCATTCAACAAGGTGCGACGGCCTCAGGGGTAAACACGCCGGTCCAGATCTCGAACATTGTTGCCCCCAATCCAGCCAGGATCTTCCCGGATAAGTTCGGGGATGTCTGGGTAGCGACCGGCACGGGCAACGTCGTGCAGGTCACCTCCGGCAGTAGCGCAGGGGCTGGCCAGAGTTTTCTGAATGGCTATGTATCCACGCCCTTCACGGTTCCGTCGCCCTCGGCAAATGTCAATGTGACGGCAAGTGGATCCGTATATGTGATTTCACAGGATGCGAACTCCACCTTGACGGCGCTGCAGCCAAGCAGCGGCAGTTATGCTATCCAGTCCGGTTTTCCGACTGCGGCCAATACGGGAGGTCTCAACAATCCGGTTGGCTTGTACCTAGATGGAGCATCGAGTGCGTGGGTCGTCAATGGAACCGCAGACTCGACGTCCGGGCTTTACTCTGTAGGCGTTGTTTCGGCCGTGGGCACCGCCATCGCACCGAGCGGAGCAAGCAACGGAGGCTACCAGAAAAGTGCGGCGTATCTAAACGGCGGTGGCAATACGATTGTTGACTCGTCCGGAAATGTCTGGCTGACCAATCTTCACAACACGAACGGTTTGACTCAAATAGTTGGCGCAGCGGTCCCGGTCTACCAGCCGTACTCGACCGGAATACAGAACGGCCGGTTTCAGACGATTCCGTAAAGGCTGGCGGGAGAACGGCTTCGAACGGTCCTGGAATATGCAGGACCGTTTCGTCGTTTGAGCTCATGGTCTGTTCGGGGGATGGTTGGCCGCCGGGGGCGCGGCTATCCTCCGGGGACGATCGCCGCGAGAGGGCGAACGCGGACCCTGAGGAGCATGCCAAGCACGACCCATGTTCGACTGTGGCCTCGCCTGCTGCGGAAAACTTGGCTCGCTTTGCTGTTAGCGTGGGCGGGTGGGCTCGTCTGCCTCGCCCAGACTTCCTCGACGCAAGCGACTACGGTACCCGTGTTGCTGCCCGGCGGCGTGGCCTACGATGCGAGCGGCAACCTGTACCTTGCCGACACGGGCAAACACGTGCTGCTGAAGGTAACTGCGGCCGGCGTGCTGACCACGGTGGCCGGAACCGGAACGCAGGGCTTCGCCGGCGATGGCGGCCCGGCGACATCGGCTCTGCTCGATTCGCCCGCCGGGGTCGCCGTCGATGGAAGCGGAAATCTCTATCTTGCCGACTCGCACAACCACCGCATTCGGAGGATCGATGCGGCCTCGGGCAGCATCACCACCTTTGCCGGCACAGGGACGGCGAGCTCAGGCCCGGATGGTTTGCCCGCATCCGGAACGGCCATCGATCTGCCGACGGCGCTGGCCTTCGACACGGCGGGCGATCTTTACCTCAGCGATACGCACAATCAGCGCATACGTCGAGTGGACGCTGGGACGGGCGTGATTACGACGGTGGTGGGAACCAGTGCAGCGGGCTTTGCGGGCGACGCGGGCGCGGCAACGGCGGCGGCGGTGCGGCTTCCGCGCGGGCTGGCGCTCGACGCGTCGGGAAATCTGCTGCTGGTCGACTCGCAGAACCACCGTGTGCGGCGGCTGGATGCGGCAAGCGGCCAGATCACTACTGTGGCTGGTGACGGAACGCAGGCCTTTGCCGGCGATGGCGGGCTGGCAGTCGCAGCGTCCTTGAACTCGCCACGTGCGGTCGCGGTCAACCCGGCAGGGCTGCCCACGCTCAGCGACAGCGGCAACGCACGGGTCCGGCAGGTGGATGCTTCGGCCGTGATCCACACGCTTGCCGGGATAGGTGCCACGGCTGCCGGTGTTCTGACGCTCACTGGGCCGTCCGTCATCGGGTACGGCAGCGGAGCCGTCACAGCGACCCTGGCCGCAAGCCCGGCAACCGGTGCGGTCACCTTCTTCGATGGCGGCAGCCAGACCTTGGGCACGGCGGCGCTGAGCGCGAACGCGGCGACTTTTTCCGTGGCGGGCCTGGGCGCCGGAATACACCAGCTGAGCGCAACCTACGCAGGCGATGCAAGCCATGGAGCGGCGCAGAGCGGCGTGGTCGCTCTGACCGTTGCGCCCGCAGCGCTGACCGCGACGCCAAACCCCCTGAATCTGGTCTACGGGCAGGTGATCCCGACACTGACGGGCACGCTCTCCGGAGAGCTTGCCCGGGACGCAACAGCCGGAGCGCTTACGCTGGCGCTCGTCTCCGCCGCGCAGGTTCTCTCGCCGCCCGGATCATACCCGATCACGGCCTCGGTCACCGGAGCGGCGGCTGCCGACTACACGCTGGCCGCGGTGCCGGCGGCCGTGACGATCGCCAAAGCGCCTTCCGTGGTCACCATGACCAGCGGCCTGGCGGTGCAGGTGGCCTCCTCCACCTCCGGAACCCCAACAGGAAGCGTCGAGCTGGTGCAGGGTGGGCAGGTGGTCGAGACGTTTCCGTTGTCCCTGACCGGAAGCGCCGTCTTTGCCATGCCCGCTGCAACCGTAACCGCCTCCAGCGTGTCCGGAGCGGCGTCGGCCATGATCGCCGTCTATAGCGGCGACGGCAACCTGTTGGGGTCGAGTTCGGCCCCGGTGGTGATTACGGCCACCCCGGCCGCCGTCCCGGACTTTACGCTTGCAGCCGCCGGATCGACAGCCGTCACGGCAACGGCGGGGACAGCCGCGCTGTTTTCCTTCATGGCGACGCCGGTCAACGGAGGACTGGCAAGCCCGATCCAGCTGACCGTCGCCGGGCTGCCGACGGGAGCGACGGCGTCCTTCAGCCCGGCTTACCTTCCTCCTGGAAGCGGAGCGCAGAGCTTCACGCTCACGATCCAGACGCCAAAGATTGCCGGGCTCCGATGGAGGGACGGGTTGGTCTATGGGTGCCTGCTGCCGGTGGTGTGGCTCGCTCGACGGCGGCGGCGGCGCGTGCTGCTCGCGATCGTGCTCGCGGCATTGATGGGCGCGGATCTGGGCTGCGGGGACCGGGTCAACACGACCTCGGCCCTCTCAAAAGCGGCGCAGACCTACACCCTTACCGTGAGCGGAACAGGAACTTCGGCAAGCGGGGCGACGGTGCTGCACACGGCGATTGTCACGTTGACGGTGGAGTGAACGGCTTTAGGAGGGCAGCGGCGCCTGCTCCCGGGACACGAGAAAGACGACCGCAAGCCCCAGCAGCAGGACGCCGCCCTCCAGGCGCTCGGAGCGGGCATGAAGCTTGTCGAAGTGCACGCGGGCCGGATGCGACACATCGACGAGAGTCATATCTCCCCCGGCAAGGCGGCGGTCGCTTTCCATGGCGGGCAGGATGTTCCAATGGAGGTAGGCGGTGGCGAGAAGCATGACGCCGGCCAGCAGGAACTCCATCTCATAGCGCCCGCGAAGACGCATCGGCGCGCCGCGGAAGAGAGCCGCCGTGCCAAGAAGAAACACGATCCCGCAGGCGACGGCGACAAGATCGAAGACGCGCAGGGCGGCCCCGACCACCAGGCCGGCCTCCCGGATACTGGGCAGGGTATGGAAGGCGACCGGCGCAAGGATAAAAGCGAAAAAGATCAGGCCGCCGACCCAGATCGTGAGCGCAAGCAGCTGCAGAAAGCGGACGAGAGAGCCCATCGTCAGGCAGCTCCGGCGCGGTCAAGCGTACGCTTCAGCACCGTGTCATAGGCGGCCTTCAGGTCGATGTACTGGCCGTCGCTCAGCTTGCCGGTCATGCGATCGGTCTCGAGCGAGAACATCTCGTCGCGCAGAATCTGCAAGGCGCCGTGGGGACCGGCAGACGCGTGAGCCGGTCCAGTTGCGGCGGCCACGGCACGCGCGGGCGCAGGCGTCCGCAGCAGGAAACCCGCGCCGGCGGCAAACGCAAGCGCGACGCCAGCGATGATCCACCAGCGGTATTTGGTCCAGGGATCGCGCTGGGCGTCCTTGTCGACCGGCGTTCCAAGCCCGCCGCCGGGCCGGGTATCGGTGTTCGGATCAGCCTGGACCGAGCTCGCGTTGCTCGCGCTCGCGCCCGCGCCCGCGCCGGGAGCCCCGTTATCCCGCGGCAGCTGGCCGGAGCCGCCGACCGTGAACTCAAGCGGCTGCGAGGGCTGGACGTTGCGGGCCACGTACGTCTGCGCGCCCGGCTCCTCGTCGACCGAGGTATATGGGGTCGAGGCCCCGGGCTTGAAGCTCATGCTCTTGGGCAGAATGAGAACCAGATTGTCGATGGGCGTGGCAGGACGCGGATGAAAGGTGAACGAGTCCTTGTAGTTAAGGTGGTACGTCACCTGGAACTCGGTCTGCCCAGGCCGGATCGGAAACAGGATCGTGTAGTGGTCAGGATCGCCCATCGGCACCGGCGCAGCCTGCACGGCCATGCCGCCGGGAGCCTTGGAGGCCGCACCCAGCACGGTCGCGCCCGCAGGCAGGTAGAACTCAAACGGGTGCTCGCTCATCAGCGTCTTGGGCGGAGCGGAGTCGTTCTTGAGAAAAAAGTGCTCCACCACCTTCAGGCCATCGCCGCCGGACTCACTCTGCAGGCTGAGCACGTCAGCCTCCGTCGTCACCCCCGCCACCTCGGCCGCGGCAGAAAAAACGTCGATGTCCACCGACTGGGTGCCCGGCTGGATCGGCTTGAAGTAGTTCGCCTTCTCATGGGTCACGCGCAGAAGATGCAGCCCGTCGGCGGGCACGGCGATGGAGAATCGACCCCGGCCGTCGGTCTTGGTACGGGAAAGCTCCTGCATGCCTTGCGCCAGCTGCAACAGGACCACGTCGTCATTGGCAGAGGGCTTATTGGTCGTACGGTTCGTCACAATGCCGGAGACGGACT
>CAXUEE010000085.1:1779-5448 GCA_964249905.1 uncultured Acidobacteriaceae bacterium | reverse complement strand
AACGACCGGGTCGCGAGAGGAGCGTCCAGGAACACGCACGATCGCCGCGATCGTTGGTGAGGTGAAGAGCGCAGGCCGAAAGCGCCCCCTCCTGCCCGTCCCTGCCGGCACTGGAGGCGTCGATCGAGTCAGACAGCGGAATGCGCCGGACCTCACGGGGCCGAATCCTCGCCTCCACCAGCAAACCGTCGGGCAGAGTCGGCCTGGGTGAAGATGTCGGCAACGTCGCCGTCTTGCCTCCGACGAATCCAACTTCGTGCCGGAGTGGAACTGTTTGTCGACGGGGGAATGAACGCGGCTAGCTCCTTCCGTTAAGGCTGCTGTGCCACGGCGGTCGCACCACGGCCGGTCAGTTCCCGCATCAGGTCGACTTCGCGCTGCCGGTACGGCTGGTCGTTTTGCCGGAAAACTTCATGGAACCAGACGGTCGGCTGCAGGCGCACGTACGGCCGATCCCAGGAATCCCAGGGAAGATACGTTTGGGTCTTGCCTGCCACCAGACCCCAGTTGATCGCCGCCACACGCTCCCGCTTCGCGATCGGGAGAATCGTGTCAAACGTACTGCCGTTGCCGCGTGCCATGTACTCGGTGCAGAGCAGCGGCCGGTGGAGCGCTCGCAGCGATTGCACCCGCGCCTCAAAACCCTCCGGCCATTGGTAGTCGTGGAACGAGATCACGTCCGACTCCGCCAGCTGGATCTTGGTCGTCTGGCTTTGCAGCGCCGGATCGCGCCAGTTGCCGGTCCACACGCCGCTGGTCAGGGGCTGTTTGGGACTCATCGCGCGTGCCCAGGCAAAGACTTGCGGAAGCAGCTCATCGACGCGCTGCACCTTTTCCGGAACATCGGCCGGCCGGTCGCCTCCTTGATTGTCCGGCTCGTTCCATAGATCCCACGCCAGAACCCGGTCGTCTTTGCCGAACGCTCCAACCACCCCTTGCACATAGGCTTTCAGCTCAGGCTCGACAGCCCGGTTCAGCAGACGTTCCTTCCCGGGACTTTGCACCCAGCCCGAGTTGTGAACGCCGGGGATGGGAGGATGCTGCGGGCCAAGATGCGGAGCGGCCTCCCAGCAGGAGTCGAAGAGCACAAGAATGGGCCGAATGTGGTGCCGCGCCGCGATGGACAGAAAGTCATCGAGACGCTTCCGGAACCCCTCCGGATCGCTGACCCACAGTTGATCCTGCAGAAACACCCGCATGGTGTTCATGCCGATCGATTCGCCCAGGCCAAGCTCCTTGTCGTTCAGCGCGGCGTTGTAGGTCGCCGCCTGGAACATCTCCAGTTCATTGATCGCGTCGGAGGGAACATAGTCCGCGCCCACCAGCCAGGGTTGGCGGTCGTACCAGGCATTTGCCTGCGCTTCGGTCCATCGCGCCGTACCCTGGGCGACACACCTGGCACTCTGCCAGGAAAAAGCGATCGCAATCGTGAGCTGTATCCATGCTGCTTTCATTCTGCGTTCCTGTCCCTCTCCAGAAGAAGGTGCTTACCTGCGCTTGCGGGCGCCGCCGCCATGCTGCAAGCGCACCCGTGCCATCGTATCGTCTTCTGCGAGAAAAGGAGAGGTAAGTCTTTCCGGCCAGACCACGCGTACCTGTTCGCTCGCGCTCCCAAGAAACAAGAGCGGAAGCAACAAGATCCAGTCCACGTCCAGAGGACAGACCAGATCTGGGGCAGAATGTCACATCAGGAGGAAGGGAAGAGTGAGGCAGAGTGCTCGCGCTTGGCTGAGCTCGGGTGAGTGAATGGAGGCGCGGGCCGGGATCGAACTGGCGCATAAAGGTTTTTGCAGACCTCTCCCATCACTTTGTACGAGTTTGCACCTGATCGCTTAGGCATTTCTTGGCAAAGCTTTAGAAAGAGTTCACAAAGCCAGATAAGCTGATCCAAGCCGGTGCCCGCTACAGTAACGGCTACAGTGATTGCGAGTGCAAGGACGCGGCAACTTGAGTTCGGACACTTTAAGAAGCCGGGAGCCATCCTTGCCGTTCGGCTTCCCGGCATGTAAGTCGACATCGCTAATACCAAGAACCTCATCATCAACACCAACCTCGTAAACGGACAACTCACCCAGGCGACCGGCTTGGTCGCCGACTTTGGTGGCAGCACCGGACGTTCACGCACACTAGATCCGCAGGAGACGGTAACGTCACCATGATTACGGTGAGGAAGGATTCGGTTCTGATGGAACTGCTCACCACCGATGTGACGACGCTGGGCGACGGCCAGGGAACCCGCTGTAGGCCGAGCTGAACGTCAAGCTTCCAGGCCTGGACGAGATGACGCCCGAAGATGTGAAAAAGACCATCGACACCGTAATCAGTGACCCGGCCACCGTTTCAGCCGTCGAGAGCAAGACCATTAAGCTTGGCATGAGCCCGGATGAGGTGAAGACGTCGCTCGGCAATCCGGACAAGATCGTCGATTTCGGCGCGAAGCAGGTCTACCTCTACAAGGATATGAAAGTGGTATTTCTCAAAAGCCAGGTTTCGAACGTGCAGTAGGCCTTCTCGTGATCCCTAACACCCTGTCGGTGGCGGGCATCCCTGCCGCAGTCTGGACCCACGAGCGAATTGGTAGGTTTGGTCAAACATAACGGCGGAAAATCGATGCAGCCAGGTCGCTCTATAGCTTGAAGATTCTGGGACGAAGGACGGAACCTGCGTAAGGACTACTTCCGTGTCTCCCAGAAGACCGGGCCGATTAGGCCGGACGGTAAAAGAGGCGAGTTGGCGTTATAGGTCGTAATGTTGGTGTGGGTGATGGATACGGCGTGTCCTGGCTGCAGGTCGCCGATGATGCGATTTGGCCAGAGATTGGTGACCTCAATCTCGACCTCGTTGACGCCGGGTCGCAGCCAGGGGTCTACGCGCAGGGTGAGCGGCTTGGCCCAGATGGTCCCGGCCTCGTTTCCGTTGATTCGCACGCGCGCAATTTCGCGCACGTCGGATAGACGCAACCAAACCTCGGCATGCGGCGCGGCGGGGGCATTGCACTGAGCGCGGTAGGTGGCGGTACCGGAAAAGAAGCGTACGCCCGGGTCGGTCGACTCGGTCCAACTGGTGAGCGCAGGGAAGGGCATCGGGCTTGACGGCGCGCCCCGGCCGGGCTGGAATTTGACGGTCCAAGGGTGGAGGGGGGTGAGTTCGGCCTCGTCCAGAGCCGCGGGAGCGGTTGGAACTTCTGCGTGCACAGGACTGTCCGTGAAGACGACAAACGCCGAGCCGAAGGCGGGGAGGGTAAGCGGCACTTCCAGGCGGCCGTCCGGAAGGACGCGGTACGAGAGCGGACCACCGCGCGTCTTTCGATTGTCGGGCCGGCCGGTGATGGGGTCCCAAAGCGCGGGCACCTTTCCCGCCACGCGAAAGGCCGGCGTGACGGTGCTCTCGGTCGCAGAGCCATTGCGCAGAAAGTAAATTTCGGTGCCTCCGACGTGGCGGTGCACGAAGTCGATCGGCGAGGAGGAACGCGCGGTATCGGCCGCGGTCTCGTTAGCGATGCTGAAGTCCGGCGGGATGCGCAGCGCGGCCAGCACGGAGCGGGTGTCCGCGGTGCAGAAGCTCTGGCCCTTGCCTGCGCGATGCGGTGCGGCGGGATCGCAGCCGGCTCCCCAAAGCTCTGTGCCGAGGGAAGCAAAGCGGGTGCGCTGGGCGGAGGTCGCGAGGCCG
>CAXUEE010000085.1:344-1769 GCA_964249905.1 uncultured Acidobacteriaceae bacterium | reverse complement strand
TCCCGCACAAAGGTGGCGATCTTTTCGAGAGAGGCGAGCGAAACGCGCCCACTGTGCGGCAGCGCGAGCACCTTCCAGTGAACCCCCGAGGGGCCCACCAGGTCCCCGCCTTCCACATGGAGGGTGTGCAGCAGCGCGTCTTCGTTGGTGACGTCGAAGTCATAGCCGGGCAGCACATGAGCGGGGTCGTCCGCCTTGAAGCGCACGAAGGCCGGGATACTGTCTCCGTAGAAGTAGAGTGCGTCGTGCACCGGGGTGCCCTGCTGCATGAGGAACTGTACGCGGTCGAGGTATTGAAAGAAAGCAGATCCGGCGTCCCACCAGGTGACTTTCGGATCGAGGTGGGTACCCGCGAAGTACTCCTGGCCGGGGAGCCCGGTGCTGGCGGGGCTGGAGGTGAACTCGTGCCAGACCAGTCGGTTCATGCCTTCCGTGATGGCCATGTCGAAGCTGGGTTTGAGATCCGTGGCGAGGCTTTCGTTCCACTGCCGCTGGATCGAGGTTTCACCTTCCTGTGCGACGAACTGCTGGCCGTAGATATCAGCGGCGCTTGAAGCTTCCTTTGTGAAGTAGCGTTCGAGATCGCGGCTGCGGTGCGGGTTTTGGGACCAGAACTCGGTTTGGGGAACCGCGGAGCGCCGGAAGGTTTCAAGGGCATCGATGGGTGCGCCATGGGGTCCGCCGCTCTCGGCCTGCAGACCCAGGCCGAAGTTGGCTGCGCGGTCCGCGAAGTAGTCGAAGTGGTTGCTGTTCACGAGATCGGCGACGGTGCGCCGCAGGTCGGTGAGGAAGCGTGTGCTTTCGTCCGGGCTGGCGATTACGCGTCCGGCCACGACGGGTAGCCAGGGCAGCGGGTCGTAGCCGCGACGCTGCAGAAACTCCTGGCGAAACGTCTCCGTCCAATTAGTGCCGCCGAGCTCCCAGGAATCCTCCGCCAGGTATTTGAGGCTGTGAAAGGGTTTGGCGGCGACGAGCAACGGCTCGATCGTCGACTGCCAGAACTGGTCAAAGGCCGCACGACTCATGTAGTCGAGGGCGAGGCCCTGCCAGCTATCGCTCGAGGTAGACACGCGCGCATCGGAATCCGTGTACCCGATGCGCAGCACTTCCCAGCGGCCCGGAGGCGGTGTCCAGCGAAGATTGCCGCCAGGGGTGACCTGCGAGGACAGATCTTGCACCTGGTCGAGGGCAGTGTCAGGGAGGGCGACAGATGCGGCAGATGCGGCGACGGGCGCGAGGGCCGTGGTTGTGCGGCGGTCGTCCGCGTTTGTGCGGCTGAGACCGCTTCCGCCGGCTGGGGTTCCTTGGGGGTCGAGCATCCAGTCTGAGTCCGGCATGCTGAAGCCGGTCTCCGCCGCCGCGGAACGGAAGCGCAACGCTGGGCCGACTACGGGTGTTTCTCTTGCCCCGTCGGAAAGCGGATAG
>CAXUEE010000085.1:0-334 GCA_964249905.1 uncultured Acidobacteriaceae bacterium | reverse complement strand
GGCGAGGACCGCAATCTCTCGGTAGAAGCCGTTCTTTCGTGGGGGCTCGGGCAAGGTCAGCGTCACGGGCGCGCCTCCTGGGACCGAGGTCCGGCTCCAGGTGAGTACCTTGGAGGCCTGCTCCGGCGTGACACCCGGACCGCCCATGTTCCAACCGCTGAGCACATTGAGCGTGACCTCAAGGCCAAGGCGATCGGCTTCGCGCAGAGCATGGAGGTAGAGCTCGACCCAGGCCGCGCTGCCGAACTTCGGTCCGGCAGGGACGGGCTGGTTCCCCTCCTGATTGGCGCCGTTGGCATCGACGAGCAGCACGCCACCGTAGCCTTTGCTCTTC
>CAXUEE010000084.1:4693-14284 GCA_964249905.1 uncultured Acidobacteriaceae bacterium | reverse complement strand
ACGTGACGACTGTCGCGGCCGCTGTAGGCGTAGTGCACGTAGGGAAACGTTTCCTGCGTGGCTACATCGGGCGCGTTGACGCCATCCCCGATTGCATTGTTCGGGAAGACGTTGAACTTGGCGCCGGCGAGAATACCACCGCCCACTACGCGTGCTGCAATGTCGGTGACATCGTCGGTGAGGCGGCGCCCATTTGGGAAACCGGCGCCGTCACCGGCGATGACGCCCAGACGCTTGCGCTTTGCAAGTGGCGTTGGAGGGACGCCGGTGTTTAGGCGTAGCAGGTCGGCCGGCGGCCCGGTCGGTGTTCCAGGAGCAGCGATCGGCGCCTCGTACAGGTACAGCAGCGCCAAGTCGTTGCGTGGTGGCGGGGGAATATTGATACCGTAAATCGCGTTGAAGATGCGCGGAAGGGTTGGGTCTTGGGCAAACTGCGCGAAGTTGTAGTCAGCGCTCGGCGGGCTCATGCTCCAGTAATCCTTGAAGCCGGTACCGATGAGCAACTCGTTGATGAGCGGGTTAGCCAGGCGCTGCACCTGATAGTAGTTGCCGCCAATGATCGGTTCCTGAGGCGAGCGTCGGATGGTGACCTGCGGACGCGATGTGGTCGCCCACGCGCCGATCGTCGCCTTCGGGTCGTTCGCCGCGTGCAGCTGGCCGTCGCTGGTAAGCATGGTAACGGGGACTTCGATCACAATGCTGTTCACATTGAAGCCTGAAACCGAGTTTGGGGCGATGTTGACCTGGTCGGCGGCATCCTGCGAGGCGCTGAGCACACCGGCAACGCCGGAACCCGGGTTCGCGCGGAAATTGAAACTGTCAAACGCTGCACCGAGATCGATAAAGAACGGATCAGCAACCGTGCCGGCAAAAACCCGCACTCCACCCGAGCTGCTGCCGCTGCTCAGGCTGTAGATACCCTGCTCAGCGAGCGCTGTGTAGTTGGGCATGGTGCGTGAACCGATGTTACTCGGTACGGCATAGAGCGTGCTTCCACTGGTGCCGGCTAATTGGGTGGAAACGCCGTTCTTCACCATCGTTACGGTATAGTTCTGGCGAACTCCAAGGCCTGCCGCACCCGGGCCGTCAAGCGAAGTAATGGCTGGCGGAACTACCAGGGTGCCAGGAGCTACCGGTGCTGGCGAGTTGGCTGGGGCATCCAGGCCGTTGCCTGCCCCAGCAGCGGAGGTAAACAGGGTGGGAGCGCGATATTCCGTGTTGAAGCGGAACTGGAAGGTCACGTTCGCCGTCGCGGTAAAGCTGTTATCGACCTTGATCTCGTACAGAATTGTTGGGTCAAAGGGAAAGTAATTTGGCCCATTACTCGGCTCGAGAAATGGATCCACATTCATCACAAAGGTGACGTAGCCAGGCTTGTCGTAGCTGGCAAAGGCATAGAAATCGGTGATGTCGGCCGGGTGGTCGAGGGCCGTGATGGGCGCCTCGCGATGGCTCGATGCAAATGACGCAAAAGGCGTCATCAGCCCCAAACCCATCGCAAGGATGAGCGAAGAAGTGCGTTTCAGCATAGCTGGTCTCCCTTACTTGCAGCTGTCACTTGGCACGACCCATAAATGAGCAAGTTAGGGGCAGCTTGTCAGGTCGGGATCTGTACGCAGCGCGATCCTAGCGGAAGATAGTGAAGTTACAACACCGAAAAGGCAGGCGGTTGCATCCAGCGCTTTGCTCTGAAATAGCACCTCATTGAAGCGAAACGAAGCATCGCGGCACATGGATTGCCTTGTCCCCCAAAAGGTGCCAGAAGACTTGTAAACGATGAAGAATCGTAAGTTTTCGCATAAACGGAGAGAAATCCTATCCCCTTTAAGTAACTCACCTGCATGCTATCATGTGTTACCTTTTTACGGTGACCAATGTGGTATATAAGTCCTGGAAAGAGCTAACTTAGCTCTTATTTGCTCACAATAACTATTCTCATTTGGCAGACTAAGGAATGGAGACTACATACGGCTGCCCAGTTCTCACAGCGCGGTAACGATCGAGGCCAAGCGCAGCCCTCTTACTTCACAGAGTTGAACCGCCAGGAAAGCGACCCCCCGATATAAGACACCATGCGGATCCCGACGCTCCGTTCCACCGTTCCGCAATCGAAGTCATTGGGCAGGCCGCTCGGGCCCGATCCCGGCGCGCAGTACGGCAGGATGGTTCTGCTGGTCGCGATATTCCAGGCGGAGTCGAACGTCTCCGTAGTCTGGCCCGTGTAGCCGCGGGCCACCAAGCCATTCACCCCCGCTTCCATACGCTCGTCAAGGAACGAGCGGACCGCGGCAATACGCGTCTCACCCACTGGGATAGCCTCGTACTGCGCCGGGTGCTCGGGGTTTCCTGCATCCAGGAACTTATGGCCCACATACTCGTATTCCGCGCGTGCATGCACCCTCATCGGCAGCTTATCGAGCGTAGCAAGCGTGTCGAAGATCGTGCGGGGCGCTTCCGGCGTGACAGTACCTGGGACTCCATTGAAGCTGGCAAGACGCGCATCAGCCTTGGATAGAATGCCCTGCACGGTGCCGAAGCTAAACTGGTGACGCATGTTGGCCGTAAGGAACTTGATCGTGCTTGGCCCCAGGTCTTCTGCGGAGCCATTGTCCGGGTCAATCTTTGCGAGCGTCTCGGTGGTCGTCGTCCGGCTCAGCGTAAGGCGAAAGTCGGTCGCAGCAAAGGCTTTTTCAAGCACCAGCTGCTCCGCATGGGAGCGCTCCAGAGGGTTGGCAAAGGCCGCCGCTCCTGTACCTGCGGTCGAGGGTGCGACGTTGATGCGCGGATCCTCCGTAAAAAAAGCTTGGCCAATGCTGAACGACGCTGAAGGAAGCCAGTGCGCCGGCCCCGTGCCCGGCGAGTAAGTCAGTGTAGCTTTCGGGTTCTCAAACGCGGACCACTCATTGAACGAGTACGTCAGCTTCTCCTTGTCCGTGTTCATGATCTGGATTTCATCATTGCGCAGACCGGCGTAGAACTGCAGGTGCCTGCCGAGCACGCCGTGCAGCGCGCCGTAGGGTGCAAACTCCCGGATGGTGACGTTGTTGGCAAGCACCTTGACGAACGGGCCGTACACGGTACGGACGTCGGAAAGGTAGTGGTCGAGGTTGTCGTTGCGAATGTCGTCTTCGTTGTAAAGCGTGCCAATCTGCGCCTCGAGCCAGGGCGTAAACGTGTGCGTCTCACGGGCTTCCGCGCCTCCCACGTAGCGGAACTCACTTTGTCTGATTAGGCCCTCGCCAAAATCAGAGAATAGAGAAAGGTTGTAGGTCCGGAAGAAGCCAGAAACATCGATCTGGTCATGGGAGCCGGCACGCCATGCGTCGCTGGCGGCTAGGATGAAGGTGTGCGTCTGGTCCATCTGGCGCTGGTCGACTGTGTCGTTCACCTTGACACCAAAGCCGATGGGCACCAGGTTTCCCTCATGCGAGACTCCGTAATAGCTGTCGTTGAATAAGGTAAGCTGATGCTTGCCTAGATCAAAGATGCGCATGGCATTGAGCTTGTATTGCTGCCGGTGCTCGAGCGTGAGGCCCAGGCCGTTGCCATAGTTGCCTTCAAGCGCCAGCCACTCCTTTTTATCTGGCTTGGAGGGCGCAAGGCCGAGGGTCAGATCCGCATCCCGGCAGTCAACAATGAGAGTCAGAAGGCGTTGCAGCTGCGGACGCAGGCCGTAGGTGGCAGCCAGATTCAATGCATGATTGCCTTCGAGCACATTGAAGGCGCCCCCGTCCATCTCTACGCTGCCCAGTGCTCCCGAGACATAGATATTCGGGTCCGCGTAGCCGTTGCCATGCGCGTTAGCGGAGAGATTGTTCGGCACGAGATAACCGCCTACAGCGATATACTGCGCGATCGGCTCACCATGATCGCCAGCCACACCGGGTGCAAAGTACTGCGGCGCTTTGATGCCCCCGGATGCTGTCTCAATCGGTAAGCCTGGAATAGAAATTGGCGCGCCAGGACGGCCAGGGTTGGCATCCAGAAGTTCTTCACGCACCAGCACCTTCTGCGAGGGATCGGGTGAGGCGATGTTGATCTGGCTGATGTCGCCGGAAACCACGACATCCTGGTGGACCGTTGAGAGCTTTTCAAACTGCAACGAGAGGTCGGCGGTCTCCGGGCGTATCTGCATCCTGCGAATCACGGGGGCGAAGCCTGCGGCCTCCACGAGCACCGTGTAAGGGCCGCCGGTAGACAGGTCGACCGAGAAGCGCCCGTCACTGGCCGTCGCGACATTTGTCCGCGTGCCGGATGCGGTCGTAATCTCGACACGCGCTCCGGCAACAGGCACTCCTGCGGGATCGAGCACCGCGCCGGCCACCAGCCAGACCCTCCCCTGCGCCTGTGCGATGGAGCCAGCTGCAAATAGCAGGAGATCGACTGCTGCTCGCCTCTTCCGAAGATGACTGAACCTGAACATTCCGGTGTTCCTGTTGCTGCATTGCTAGAGGAAGTGCAGGTGGCCGTACCTTCACAGCGCACATCTACGTCGCACACCGTTGTGATCCGCCCCAACTGCTCCAGTACAGTGCATACTCTGAGACCACCGGAACCACATCCTCTATAAACGCACCGGTCGAGGCCTTAGATTGGTACGCTGACAAAACAATTCCTGCTGAAGGGAATAAGCAGCGTCATGGCGCAGGCGATAAGAGTGGTAAAAGGCTCTGGTGCAGGAAAGACGATTCTACGGTACGCGCCGCCTGCTTCGACGCGGGGCCGCCTCGCGCGTGAAAATGACGTGCCCTTCGACAAAGCCCGGACCCAGCCATGAAAAGAGAGCTGGATAGTCGCGGACATCGAGATCGGCGCGGAACCAAGTTCTGAATGAAATGCTGATGCGGTAGGTAAAAGGAGCGATGCGCCCATCAAGCGTGAGAACCAATTCCGGTACCCGAGCGACTCGCTCCAATGGCAAGATGATGAGTATCTCGGCGGTCTGCGCGAGGCGGCGCTCGACCGGAATGGGCGGCGGGGCCGCGTGTGCGACGCGCCCGGCGGCCGCAAATGTTTGCTTGCTGTACACCACCGGGTACCGGGCCGCTTGGAACTTGGTTTAACAATTACGCCATGCTATGACGTGCCAAGGCAAACACTCAGCTATATGAAGGTCACTGAAGAGGAATCAGATTCTCCAAGAGCTCTCTCGACTCGTTCTGGACGACAGCAGCCCTGTGAGGAACATCGGAAGGCTCTAAGTAACTGGCGTAAGCGCATGGCAGACACAACAATCACCTCGGAGCAAGCTATCTACTCCTTCGCACGTAAAAGGTACATGAACACTCTCGATACCGGCGCCAAATACGGCATTACCGCTGAAAAGCGGCGTTCCTGCGCTTGCAGTGGTATAGCCGGATAGCAGCTTGCTCTATGGCAGGGCGGCCAGTTCGCCGACATGTGCCACACATGGAGGTCTCCCCGGTGCACAATTTCTGGAAAGTGGCAGTAGCTTTATCGTCGACCATGGCTCACTTTCCATTTGCATCGAAGGAAGGGAAGGAGATCCGGCATGGACAAGGTAGCTGTCAGCAAAGAGCAGGTTGTACCGATGGAGACGGTGGCGCCCGGCGTCACAGGCCTGCGCCTCGCGTTTGTCAATGTTTTTGCCATCACGCACCCGGATGGCAGCTGGACGCTGGTAGATGCGGCGTTGCCGATGACCGCCGGGATGATTCGTAGCTGGGCCGAGCGCACCCACATGGGGCCGCCGAACGCGATTGTGTTGACGCACGGCCACTTCGACCATGTGAGCGCCGCTCCGCAATTGGCCGAGGAGTGGCATATACCGGTTTACGCGCATTCTCTTGAGTTCCCATACCTGACCGGGGACAGAGAGTACCCCGCGCCGAACGCTGCGGCCGGCGGCGGCATGATGAGCCTGCTTTCCCCACTTTATCCAAAGGGTCCAGTCGACCTGACGGGGCGCCTCGAAGAGCTGCGGGTCGGCGCCAATGCCGTGTTGCCCGGCTGGGAGGTGCTGCATACGCCGGGTCACACGCCCGGGCACTGCTCCTTGTACCACGCAGGCGATCGCACGCTGCTGGTGGGCGATGCTTTCTGCACGACCAAGCCCGAATCCTTTTTCGAGGCGGCGCTTGCGCAACAGCCTGAACTGCACGGGCCGCCATCGTACTTTACCTCGGACTGGGCCGCCGCGCAGAGCTCGGTGGAACAGTTGTCCTCGCTGGATATGGCAGTAGTCGCCCCGGGCCACGGCAAGCCTCTCACAGGGCCAAACCTGCGCGCGGAGGTACGGGAGCTGGCCGCACGTTTCCGCCAGGTAGCCGTGCCGCAAAACCAGAAAGCCTGACCGTTGCTTTACACTCGAAGAGCACGACAAGCCCATGCGCCTGAAACAACCAGCGCGGCGGCTGCGTTCTGAAGCGCGCGCAAGGGCCTATAGCTCAATCGGTTAGAGCAGCGGACTCATAATCCGTTGGTTCCAGGTTCAAGTCCTGGTGGGCCCACCACAACACGGAAAGTTCAGCCTCCTAAGCATGAACAACCCCGCGTGGTTCTTCGGCCTAAATAATCCTGAAGGCAGCAAAGTCCTCAAAACGCGAGTAACGATAGTTCACTCGAACTGAGTCAGCAGGAGTGGCGGCTTCTAGAAGAGGTGCGTCCGTGTGGAAATACTTTTTGTAAGCTGCAATCCAATCGTCTGCAATCTCGTGCTGTGCTGCCGGCAAATCGAGATCGCCTGAGCACACCATCTGGTGCAGGCGCTCTTCCAACTGATCCTTCACGTGCGCATTCCATTTGCTAGGTTTGAAAGATTGTGGCCAAAGATTATGGATGTCCTCCGCACCGCCGAGCCCGGGAGCAATCAGGTAATCGATCTCATACTCTTCCGGACGATCGTTCACATTGCGATATTCGTTGAGAACCTCGTCACGCATGGAACTGGAAACCTCTCGAGCCACATCTTCGTGAGGTATGGAGCAAACCTCACGGATCGAAACACTTCTCGTCGCACCGGGGGTGAGGTTGCGTTCTGGGAGCATTCCGCGCTCGAAGGGCGGGGGGATGGAACTGAACCCGTGAGAGGTTTGATGCAGGGTAAAAAGGCTAACCACCACAAGAGCCGCTACAGCTGCCAGACACATTGCAGCCATACGCGCCGCAGGTGTCCAACCCATCCACAGACGCGGATGGATCGTAGGTGTTTTAGAACATTCCTTTAGTTCAGCTCGAAGCCGCGCCCGTGGGCCCCCGATGGATGGCAACTTGGATTCATTCGCCTGCCGGTATACGCGTACAAAATCCACGATCGCACCCTCGATGTCGGTCATCCGAGCCCGGCAACGCCGGCAAGCTAAAAGGTGCGCCTGAACCTCAACCGCGTGGCGAGGTGCAAGTTCGCCGTCCGCGGCTTGGAGCAGTTCCTCGTCGGAGATGTGCGGTGGATCTACCAACATTGTGTTACCTCCCGTCTGCGCGGAGAAGCCGCTCCATCGATCGCGCCAGCGAAGCCGATACGCTCCCGAGTGAAATTCCCAGCACTTCGGCGATCTCACGGTAGCGCAAGCCCTCGGCTCTCAAACGGAGACAATTCTTTTCCGTCTCCCCCAGAGCCTCGACCACCGCCAATAAGCGCAACCGCCTTTGGGCGTTCGACAGGTGCTCTTCCGGATTCGGAGCCGTGTCGAGCTGCTCTTGGGCAGTAGCTTCGCCAAACTCCACGGTGTCACGCAAGCCCTGGTTCGCGTACCGCTGCTTCAGGGCCAGGTTATGAGTGACGCGGAAGACCCATCCGCGAAGATTTCTTCGCGACCGTCCCAGCTGCAGATGCCGGAAGAGCGACAGAAAAACTTCCTGAATCACTTCCTCAGCGTCATGGCTGCGGATGCGGAACGACAACGCGTATCGCAACAGTGGATTGCGATATTGCTCAAAAAGGCGCAGGACCTCGCGTTCGATCTCCGATTCTCCGGCTTGAGAAGTTTTTGCGCCTGTAGCCGGGAAGTAAAGTTCGTGGATCGAGTCGAATGGAGGCATCGCGGTAAGCTCTTCTGTTTGTATACTCTGCCGCCTGCGCTTTTGTTCATGCTTTCTCGCTTTCTGTTGAAGAAAGACTGAACACACCAGGCAAAAACGGAATGTTCATGGTGAAGGCAAAGAACTGCGAATCCTTACCGGGATGAGCTTTCTAAACAGTCTTGATGTGCACACATTGAAGCTATTGGATGATTACGAAAGATGAAAAAAGTGCTGATGATTGTCGCATGGTTATGGGGCGTTCCCATCTTTCCGCAAAGCACTACCGGGGAATTGCGGTTGACGGTCGATGATCCCGCGGGATCAAGCCTGAAGGCCACGGTTGACCTCGTCAGTCAGGGTAACCAGTACCGGCAGACGTTTTTGACGGACCAGCAGGGAGGTGTAGACGCCAAGCGCCTGCCTTATGGGATCTATGAGGTCCATATTCATGCGCAACATTTTGCCGATACTACTGAGTCCGTCGAAATACGCTCCGCGTTGCCGTTGGACCGCGCGATTCGGCTGCGACTGGATTCCGTTTCAGAATCAGTAAAGGTTCATGCGTCAAATACATTGATCGATCCGTATCGTTCAGGTTCTGTGAGTGAATTGGGTTCGGAGTCGATTCAGAATCGTGTGACCGCGCTGCCCGGCCGCTCCATTCAGGATCTGGTGAACTCACAACCCGGTTGGCTGTATGAGGGAAATGCAGTCTTGCACCCACGTGGGTCCGAGTACCAGACCCAATTTGTCGTGAACGGCATTCCGCTCACCGACAATCGTTCGCCAAGCTTCGGCCCCGAGCCTGCTGAAGCCGATGACATCCAATATTTAAAGGTTTACACCGCCGGAATCCCGGCCGAGTATGGCAGGAAGATGGGGGGCGTTGTGGAGGTGGATACTCTGCAAAGTCACCTGCCGGGGCTTCATGGACAGCTGACTCTCTTCGGCGGCACGTATGACACGGCTGGGATCAGCACCGAAGATCAATACACCCGGGGAAAGAATACATTGGGGGTGAGTGCCTCGGGTAACATGACGGATCACTACCTCAACCCTGTTGTCCCTGAAAACTACTCCAACAACGGCACTGTTGCCAGCTTCTCGGGAAGTTTTGAGCGGGACCTAACGGAAAAGAACCGTCTTACCTTGATCAGCCGCCGCGAACTAGCTCGCTACACGATTCCCAACGAGTTAGTACAACAGAATGGGGCATATCTGCCAAACTCCAACAACGCTATCGGCTGTCCAGTTGTTCCCACGGACGAGGAACCAGGCGACTGCGTATACATTCCTGGAGGGCAGCTGCAGAATGGAGATGATTTTGAAACCATGGGCAGCATTGCCTAGCACCATATCTTCTCGGCAGACGCAATAGGGTGGCTGCGTGGAATGGCGCGTGACAACTCCACGGACTTCTACTCGAATCCCGCGTCCTGGCCTCTTATTGCCACGCAGCACAACGACTTTAAGGAGATTTACTCCAACGGCAGCGCCGCAGTCCACCACGGGAAGCAGGAACTCAAGGCCGGCGTGGAGTCCGACGCGATATTTCTGCATGAACATACCAGTTACGTCATGCCTTACTGCGCCGACCTTTCCGACCCG
>CAXUEE010000084.1:1771-4683 GCA_964249905.1 uncultured Acidobacteriaceae bacterium | reverse complement strand
ACCCGCGGTGCCCGATAACCCTGGGCATCTTCGATACGGGCACAACGACCTTTGCCTTTACCGGCGCCCGCCCGGATCTTGAACAAGCAGCCTACGTTCAAGATTTACTCCGCCTTGGGAATTGGACTGTTAGCGCAGGATTGCGATGGGACCACTACCAGTTAGAGGTGAACCAAAACGCGGTAAGCCCGCGACTGGCCGTGTCGCGCTACTTCGCAACGCTTGATCTCAATCTTCACGGGTCCTACGACCGCATCTTTCAGACACCTTCCTTTGAAAACATACTTCTGTCCAGCTCTGCGGAAGCACAGAACCTGGACACGAGCATTCCCGCAGTGCAGCTGCCGGTCGAGCCATCCCACGGGAACTATTATGAGTTGGGCCTGACCCAGGCACTTCTCGACAAAGTGCGGCTAGACGCGAATATGTTTCGCCGTGACGTGAATAATTACGCCGACGACTCTCAGATCCTGAGCACCGGGATAAGCTTTCCCATCGCGTTCAGGAAAGCCATTCTGTACGGCGCGGAGGGAAGGATCGAGGTCCCGCGCTGGGGGCCTTTCTCAGGCTTCGCCAGCTACTCCTATATCGTGGGAAATGCGTTTAATCCGGTAACCGGCGGCTTGTTTCTTGGGGATGATGCCGCCAGCGCGCTTACAGAGATCAGCGGGCACTCCCCCGATTCTCAGGACCAGCGACAAACGATTCGCACACGGGGGCGATATCAGGCAGCTCCGCGCTTATGGTTCGCCGTGAGCTTCGACTACAACAGTGGATTGCCATTTCAACCAGATTTAACAGCACAGCAATATGCAGCAGAGTACGGCCAGATAGTAATCGATCATCTTAATTTCAATCGCGACCGCATTGATCCTTACTTCACGCAGAATTTTTCCGTGGGAGCCGATGTTATCAAGCGTGAAAAACTCATTACGCGATTTCAAGGCGACGTGGCGAACGTGAGCAACGCACTTGAAGTTATCGATTTCGGGGGGTTGTTCTCCGGCAACGCAATTGGCCCGGGACGCCAATACACCTTTCGTTTTGTAACGGTGTTCTAGGGCCGGAGCCATGGAGAGGTCAAATTTAGGCTGTTCTGCGTGCCGGTCAGACAGAACGGTCGGGACAAGCTATTGAATCGAGGGAAGTTGCTGGCGCAAGCCCGTGAGAGGCGGTTACGATGGCGACAGCCACGAGGATGATAACCATGGCAAGCCATTGCGACCCACGCAGGCTTTCCTGCAGAAACAGCGTGGACAGCAGCACGGCCACTACCGGATTTACATAGGCGTAAGTCGCGACCTTGGCAACGGACACAGTGTGCAGCAGGTAGGTGTATGCCGAATAGCCGACAAGCGAGCCGAAGAGGGTAAGCCACGCTAGCGCGGTCAGCAAACCGGCGGTCCAATGCGCCGACTGCCAGCCGCCGGCTGCGGTGCCGATCAAGATATTGACGAAGCCGGCGAGTGTCATCTGCCATGCTGACGTCACAAACGGGTCGAGTGAGGAGCGGAAGCGCCCGGCCAGCAACGTGCCCAGCACCCAGCTGGCAATGGCAAGAATCAGGATGCCCGTGCCGAGCGCCAGGGCACGGTCGGCGCCACTGGAATGCGTGGCAACCAGGCCTGTGCGCAGAACGGGAAAAAGCAGGAGCAGCTGGCCTGCAAGCCCGAGCGCGGTGCCGTACCAGCCGGTTCGGCTAAGCGGAGCTCCACCTGGAACGAAACTTTCCGCCAGCGCGATCAGCATGGGTACGCTCGCCGTCAGCAGCGCCGCATAGCCGGCCGTAATGGAGCGCTCGGCCCAGCCGAGCATGACATTATTGCCGGTAAGCAGAAGCAAGCCGAGCACCGCAGCACGCGCGAGCTCGCGCTGGGATATGCGAACGCTACGGCCGCGTACTGCGAGCACCGCCAGCAGAATGAGGCCCGCAGCCAGATAACGGAAACCCGAAACAAAGCCCGGCGTAAGGAACTGCACACTGTAACGGATCGCGACAAAGGTCGATCCCCAAAAGAAATACACGCACAGAAACGCGAGCGGAATGAGAAAACGGGAGCGGCCGGGCCGGCGCGTACTTTCGCCTGAGCTAAGCTGGGTCACGGCTTAGCATAGCAATGCCCCGCGCGCAGACAGGGGCCGCGCGGTGGTTTGCAAGTGAGCCGGAAGTCGCTCCTTGATAGCTTTTCCGGCCGCGACGCAACCCCGGCGCGCCTTGATAAAGGCATTTTCAAGGCTATGGTCGGTACGAAATTCACGCCAGGACGGAGCGGGGCCTGCGCGCGCTCCGAGCCGAGCCGCACTAGCCCGCGGTCGCTCCTTTGGCCAAAGAGAAGAGGCTGTGGGGCGCTGCAGACCTGATGCAACTACGGAAACCAAGGGGTAGTGGGTCAGTTTGAATCTGATGGGGCTTGAACCTGAGCGGCTATTGTGCCCATCATTAGGATATGGACATAAACACGCTGGCCAAGTCGGTGGTCGATCAGGCGATAGGGGAGAAGGCACCTGTCAAAAACAGCGTTGATCCCCAGCACCGAAAACGCGGGCTGCGCCGAGCAGAACTTTTGACTCCAGAGCGCAAGTCAGAGATTGCGAAGAAGGCTGCTGTCGCACGGTGGGACAAGAGTAAGACGTAGCATTGCGCAACACCGTCAAAATGTATACACAAGATAGTGAAGGCCCCGCTGTGGTGAGCGGAGCCTTTTGGGAGCTATATCCAGATGGTGACGATTAGAGCGTCTTCCGTCTGAATCACCACAACCACGATTCGGAACTGTCTCCGTTTCATGGCTACCCCCTTTCCGCCGAGGCCTTATTTGGGCGTCTGCCAGGACGCCCAGCCTCGGAGCTTAAAGGGTATGGAGGTAGAGGGATTCGAACCCTCGGCGCGTAGCTTTGCAGGCCTGCAGCCG
>CAXUEE010000084.1:0-1761 GCA_964249905.1 uncultured Acidobacteriaceae bacterium | reverse complement strand
GAGTTAAATGACCACGGCCCGGTTAGCTCGGAAGAGCAACCGGGCCGTGGTCATTTAACTCGGTGGTTGTTGGATCGTCGGGACCGTTAGAGAAGAATGTGTCTCCTGTCCTGATCTCGCCTCTGCTCCTGTAGGCTCCATAGCCTGCTTTGGCAATCTTGTCCTCCCTCACTAAGCGGCTCAGTATCGGTCCCACGGAGTTGGGATTGGCCGACAACTGCCTTGCTACCTGGGGGGCTGTAAAGCTGGTCGTTGGATCTGAGTCGAGCATTTCCAGAATACGGTCCGCCAACGTCGCGGCTTGCTCCGCGCTCTCCACGCCCCCTGGCATAAAAAGAGCCTCCCAGCTCTCTCTAAGCGACCTTAGCCTATCCTCAGCTTCGATCAATGCGGCGGCGAGCTTGCTAACTTCTCGCGGGTCAGGAACTCTCATTGTTGGCTCCTCTCGTACTCGTATCTTACCGTAACAAGTTTAGTACTTCAGTGGCAAATGAGGAAAACTCGGTACGGAATTGATTGACACCCTTAACTCAATCAAGCATAATGGTCAATATGAAAAGCTTGAGCCAAGCCGACCGCGCTCGCATCATTGCCTGCCTTGTAGAAGGGAATAGCATTCGTGCCACGAGTCGTATGACCGGCTTTGCCAAGAACACGGTGACGAATCTGCTGGTGGACATGGGCCGGGTGTGCCTCAAGGCGCATGACGAGCTGGTACGCGGGCTCAAGTCCAAGAGAGTCCAGTGCGACGAAATCTGGTCCTTTGTCGGCTCCAAGCAGAAGAACGTGCCGGACGGCAAGGAAGAGGTATGGGGCGACGTATGGACCTGGACGGCCATTGATGCCGATTCCAAGCTGATCGTCAGCTACCTCGTAGGACAACGTGGCCCGCGCTGGGCGAACGCCTTCATGCAGGACGTGGCATCGCGAATCGACAGCCGCATCCAGCTCACCACGGACGGCCTCAAGATGTACGCCGAGGCTGTAGAGGGTGCCTTCGGAATGGATGTCGATTACGCGATGCTGATAAAGCTGTACGGGAACGACTCGTTCGACACACGGTACAGCCCCGGCCACGTTACAGGGACGCAGACGGCGGTGCTGCAAGGTTCGCCTGATTCCGCGCACATTAGCACATCGTTCATCGAGCGCCAGAACCTCACCATGCGGATGTCGATTCGGCGTTTCACCCGCCTTACCAACGCCTTCTCAAAGAAGGTGGAAAATCACGAAGCGGCGGGGGCGCTGCACTTCATGCACTACAACTTCTGCCGGGTGCACAAGACTCTCCGGGTGACTCCTGCGATGGAGGCCGGGATTGCTAGCCATGTGTGGAGCATTGAGGAGTTGGTGGCGCTCATGCCAGCGCCGAAAGCGAAAAAGCGCGGGCCTTACAAGAAGCGCGCCTGAAAATCAGGCAGTCTGCCAATCTGGCAGCATAATTTTGCCGCGTCCCATCCAAATGACCGTGGTACCGTGCATCACTGACCCTCCGGGCGTTGAGAGAAGCAGATGCAGTTCGCGGAAGCCCTGATTAACAAAGTTTGAAACCGCCTGAATCAGGCTTTCTGTTGTCTGTGGAACGATCTCGGCGGAAAAAGAGATGAAGGCCGGCGGGCGCCCTTCACCAGGAAGCGGCAGCTGAATAGGCGGATTCGTCACGGCAGCTATGGTAATGCAAGCCGGTCCTACCCTAGTCATCAGTCCCGCTACGCCGCAAGATTCAAACTGACCCACTACCAACCAAGGAATCCGTTTGCA
>CAXUEE010000083.1:13667-14299 GCA_964249905.1 uncultured Acidobacteriaceae bacterium | reverse complement strand
GGACATGGCGGGCATGACTCGGGCACGATCGGCGCGGGTGGAATCGAGGAGAAGGATGTGGTGCTCGATGTAGCGCTGCGCCTGGGCAAACTCCTGCACGAGCGGCTGGGGGCGGAGATCATCTACACGCGGTCCGACGACACGTTTATTCCGCTCGAGACGCGGACGGCGATCGCGAATAAGGCACAGGCGGATCTGTTCCTGTCGATTCACGCGAACAGCTCCGAAGACCCTACGGCGCGCGGGGTGGAGACGTACTATCTCAACTTCACCTCGGACGCGACAGCGCTCGATGTCGCAGCGCGGGAGAATGCAGTTTCGGGGCAGTCGATCCATCAGCTGAGCGACCTGGTGAAGAAGATTACGCTGAAGGACAAGATTGCCGAGTCGCATGAGTTTGCGACGGATGTGGAGGGTTCGCTCTACGCGGGGCTGACGAAGGGCAATGCCGGGCTGAAGGATCGCGGGGTCAAGAAGGCGCCGTTCGTGGTGCTGATCGGGGCCAACATGCCGTCCATCTTGGCGGAGATCTCGTTTGTGACGAACCCGCGCGACGCCGACCAGCTGCGGGAGCCGGAATACCGGGAGCGGGTGGCGGAGAGTCTCTACAACGGCGTGGCCAGGTATGAGAG
>CAXUEE010000083.1:11680-13657 GCA_964249905.1 uncultured Acidobacteriaceae bacterium | reverse complement strand
TGCGCGAGCGCGCCCGAGCGTTCATTCCCGACCCGGGAACCCGGCCGGCGGCGGTGAAACGGGCGTCTTTGCAGTAGCGTGACCGCGTACAAACAGGTTTGATCGGGCAAGAGGCGGCCTGCTTACGAGCGGAGCGCGATGGTAGTCTCATGCTGATGGGACTTCGTTTCAGATACAGTCTGGTGTGCCTTGCGTTGTGTGCGGGCGCGGCCGGAGCACACGGTCAAGGGACTCCACCGGCTTCGACGACGATTGTGGAGCCGCCTGCACCGCTGCTGCCGCAGCAGATGAGTATGCGGACGCTTGGGGAGTCGGCCGCGGGTACGGCTGGTGAGCTGACGCCGGAGCGCTTCGGGGCGGGTTGCCATTTGGAGGCAACGCCGGCCGCTTCGCAAGGGGAAGTCGATTGCCGGCAGCTGTTTCGGGAAGACGGGCTGACGCGCTTTGCGGCGGGCACGTACACGGGTGCGGGTGCGGGAGCGGCCCGGCATGTGAGTGTGCTGCAGTTTACCGACGCCACCGGGGCGTTCAGCGCGTTTACTTACCTGCGCGGCCAGCTTGCCGATCTACGAGAGCCGGAGATGGAGTACCAGGCAGGACGTGCGGTCGCGTCCGGCGGCGGAAAAAACACACTGGTGTGGGCGGCCACCAGCGTGCTGATGGTGGACGCGCCGCTGACCCGGCAGGAGGTGGACCAGTGGCTTGTGGTTCTGCCAAAGACGGGTGGGCGCCGCAGTCTGCCGCCTCTGCTGCCGACGTACATGACTGTTTCCGGAGCGCGGGTGGATTCGCTCCGATATGCCTTGGGTCCGGTTGGGTACGCAGCGATGGGCGGCGTGCTGCCGGCCGCCGATCTGGGCTGGGAGAAGAGCCTGGAGGCGGCGACGGCGGAGGTCTCCGGAAAAAGCGGCCGGGGCAAGCTGACACTGCTGCTCTACCCGACCCCGCAGATCGCGGGCGATCGCGGGCGGGCGATCGAGAAGGTGGTCAACGATCGTGGGCCCTCGACGTTTGGGGCGGTGATCAAGATGCGGCGCATCGGCCCGATGCTGGGGATCGCCTCGGGAGCGTTTTCGGCCGATCAGGCGGAGGCCCTGGTGGGTGGGCTGCGGCTGAACGAGCAGGTAACGTTTGACCAGAAGCTGCCGCTTGAGTTCCATACGGAAGTAAAGAAGACGGCCAGCCTGCTCGAAAACATTGCCGTTCTGTGCGGCGTGCTGATTCTGGCGGCGCTCTTGCTAGGACTCTTTCTCGGGGGCGCACGGGCAGGTGTTCGTGTGCTGATGGGCAAGCCCGCGGCCAGCGAGCCGGAGTTCCTGACCATCAATCTGCGGGGCGGGTCGTCGCCGCTGCTGTCTCCCCCGGGTTCTAAGGGCGGGCCGCAAGGGAGGTAGGCAGCAGTTTGGAAGATGGCGAGGAGTGCACAATCTTTGGTGCAAGTTGAGGGCCAAAACCCGGTTCTCCACAGGCCTTGGCCAGTTTGAAGTGGCCTCGTCTGCCTTCCTGCGATGGCGAAGCCTGGCTGGCGGGAGTCTAGACTCGGCGCTAAGTATTTCCTATAGAACGACTTGCAAGCTCCTCCTTTTCGCCTTGACACTGCTTTTTGGCCCTCATAGTATCTCGCCAGAAAGTTCAGATGGCTTTGCCTCCGTCCGGACTATTCTCCCAAACGAGAAGGCCGCCCTGTTGCCGGGTGGCCTTTTCCCTGCTCGGAAGGAGCGCTTTCTCCGACAGCAGGACAGCCATTGTCGGCTGTGCTAGTTTGTCTGGACGGCCTTTTGGGAGCTTGTGAGTGATGAAAAGAGTGGTGTGCTGGCTGGCCATGGCCGGTCTGGCAGGTGAGATAGCACTCGCGCGGTCGCAGGATACGCGTGAGGTCAAGGAACCGGTGATTCCGGCCAGTTGCGCGCAGCTTGGGGCGAAGCTGCAAAGCGTGGCGAACAAGCTCGGGGAGGCGGACGAGAGTAAGCTCGATAC
>CAXUEE010000083.1:0-11670 GCA_964249905.1 uncultured Acidobacteriaceae bacterium | reverse complement strand
TGCGCATCCAGGCCGCGCTGAACAGTTGTCCGCCGGGCCAGGCCGTGGAGCTGAAGCAGCAGGATGGCAAAAACGCATTTCTGACGGGGCCGCTGGAACTGCGCAGCGGCGTAACTTTGCTGATCGACGAGGGAGTGACGCTGTTCGGTTCGCGCGACCCCAAGGTATATGAGATCCGCGCGGGGGACGCCAAGCCGGACGACCCGATCAAGTGCGGAACTTCGGTGCCGCGGCCGGGACGGTTTGGCGACCAGGCAGGGATGGCGCAGGCAGCCAGTCTTCGTCGAGGCGGCTGCCGGCCCCTCCTCTCCGCGGGCAATGTGACGAACGCGGCGGTGATGGGCGATGGAACGATCGATGGACGCGGATATGCAAAGCTGCTGGGCAAGGATTTCTCCTGGTGGGAGATGGCACGACGCGCCGAACCCAAAGACGACATTTATTTCTCGACACGGTTGCTGGTGGCGAACCATGCCGATGGGCTGGTGCTCTACCGGATTACGCTGCACAACTCGCCGAACTTTCATGTCGCGGTAAACAATACGAACGGCTTCACGGCGTGGGGCGTCCACCTGAAGACGCCGACCGACCCGAAGCTCGATGCGCGCAACACGGACGGGATCGACCCGGGCAGCTCAACCAACATCACGATCGCGCATAGCTGGATCGACAACGGCGATGATAATGTTGCGATCAAGGCGAATGTGCAGCATATCAGCGTGCTCGACAACCATTTCTACACCGGGCACGGGATGTCGATCGGGTCGGAGGCGACGGGCGACGCGTTTGTCTTGGTGGATGGCTTGACCGAAGAGCACACGACCAGCGGCATCCGGATCAAGTCAAACGTAACGCGGGGCGGCTACGATCACGACCTCACGTACAAGAACATCTGCATGCGCAATGTGGCCAATCCGATTGCGATCTCTCCGTACTACACGAACCAGACGACCGAGGGCTTTGTCGATCCGGGCTACAAGGGCGACCACATTCCGGATTACAAGAAGATTGTGCTTGAAAATGTGGTCAGCGAGACTGCCGGCGATGTGCTGATCGCGGGCATCGACGAGGCTCACCGGACGGAGATCACGTTGAACGGGGTCGTCGTGAAAGGAATCCGGCCGGCGGAGGTGCATGGCCACTTTGCGGATGTAACCCTCGCCTCCTCGGGCACGAACCTTGATTTCTCCGGAACGGATCTCAAGGTGATCAAGCCTGCCGGTGAAACCGGTTCAATGGATTTCACTTGCTCAGAGAAGTTCGTACCGATGCAATAGAGGCGGAACTCTGGCCGCAAGAAAAGTCGTAATCCTTCGTTGAAGGCGGAGAATCTGCTTTCGCTTGCTAGGCAACTACCTGATGGTCAGCATGCTTAACGAGGCTGGCGGGCCGTTCGGGCCGTGTGCGCTTCTCTGGTCGCGCAATAAACGAGCCGCTCCACCGTGCAGATCACCTCATCCTCGGCATCGAGGATTTCGACACTGAAGGTGGGCTCACAGACGCCATCCCGCTGGAGCGCGGCGCGAACCTCCGCCAGCCGCTCGTCCGTCAGCTCAAAGTGCGCCCGTACGGTGGAAAGTCCCGGGCGCCGGAAACGGATCGACCCCGCCTTGTCCCATACCACGAAGTCCTCGCCCAGCGCATGGTGCAGCATCACCATATAGAAGGGGTCGGTCATCGCAAACAGGCTTCCGCCGAAGTGCGTGCCGACGTAGTTTCGGTTCTCCGGCGTCAGTTTCATCTCCACATCCACCGACCGCAGATCCTCCGAGTGAGCGATCACGCAGATGCCCGCGCCCACAAAAGGTGCCCACTTGTTGATCTTCTGGAGCAGCGAAAAATCTGTCATAGCATGCGGTCTCGTACCTCGGGCCGGACAAGATAAAGGAAGAAGAGGAGCATGAAGCAGCCCTGGACGAGTGGCGGCATGGCATGCGAGAGGCGGAAAAGATAAAAGTAGCCCGCGCTGAGCAGCAGGCAGCCGGCGAGGACGATGCTAAAGCCCCAGCGGCGCATCCGCAGCAGGCCGAAGAGCCCGGTGCACAGAAGCGTCGAAAGCACCAGCAGCGTGTACTTGCCTGCGCCCGCGCCGAAGCGGCCGGTGAGGACGGCAAACACGTTTAGCAAGGTGAAGAAGAGCAGGAAGAGCGCGATGCCGGCGATGCCGGGAAGCATTTTGCCGCGAACGGCCGGGTTTGGCTGAGAGTGGTTTTCGCGAAGTCCGCTCATAAGGTGTGGAGATCGGCGTCATCGACCCGGTTGGCCATGGCCGGCATGTTGCCTCGGCCGTGGAGGACGGTGGCGGAGACGCGCTCGTCGGTCGCGGCGGCTCCGCTGGGCAGGGCGGGCTTTTTGAAGATACCGGAGAGCGACGGGCCGTGCAGGACGCCGTTCTGGCGGTCGTAATGGCAGACCGCACAGTTGGTCTGGTAGACGACGTGGCCGCGGGTCTCGTCCGGAGTGAGCTCGGCGAGCGGCTTGGGATGCGGCGCGGCGCTGCAGCCAGCCAGGGCCAACACGCCGGTAATCAAGAGCAGAAAAACCCTCATGCTTCTATCTTCGCACCCCGGCCAGGGCGAGCGCCGCGTCAGTTGGATGAGGCGATCAGCTCGACGATGCGGTCCATCACCGCGCGGTCGTCGGACGTCCCGGGAAGATGGTCGTCGACGAGCACGGAGAAGATCAGCGTCTGTCCGCTGGCAGCCACGACGAAGCCGGACAGCGCGCGCGTCTCGCCGAGTGTGCGGGTTTTGGCGAAGACCTTGCGTTTGAGCGGCGAGGCGGCGGCCGCTAATCGGCCGGCAAGCGCGCCGTCGACTCCGCCCACCGGCAGCGCGGCTTTGTACCTCGCAAACCACGGCTGGGCGGCCGCATACGCAAGAAATTTGGTAATGGCACGCGGCGTGACCAGGTCATGGCCGCTCAGACCGGAGCCGTCGAAGAGCTTGAAGTCCTTGGCGTCGAGGCCGGCGTGCAGCATGTACTCCCGCACCACCGCAGCCCCGGCACTCTCGGTGTGCTCACAGCTGAACGTCGCGCCTAGATTTCGCAGCAGGAGCTCGGCATGCAGGTTCTGCGAGACCTTGAACGTGTAGGCAAGATCGTCGGCCAGGCGTGGGGATCGATGCACGGCGACAACAGTTCGTTTGATATCCGGGCGGCCGTTCTCGACAATTTGCGCTTCGCACTCATAGCTTTGGCGACCCGGGAGATACGGCTCGTTCAAGGTGCGTGCAAGCATGAACTTGATCGAGGGCTCGTCGCGGATCACCGGGCCGAGAATGCGTGTTTCGGCGTGCCTGGCCCGGGCTCTTCCCGTAACCTGAACGCCGCGACTCTCAAGAGCCTGCTTGAGGGCCAGGGCGGCATACTGCGCGGGATCTTCCACCGCGATTGCCTGGCGGCATGGCTCAGCCTGTGGCTTGATGTCTCCAAAGACCTGGAGCAGTCTGGAGCCTGCGTCGCGCTGGTAGCCGAGACGCTCGTCGCAGCCGCCGTTGAAGCTCTGCACGTACACGTTCGCGTTTACTGTGTAGTAGGGAAGATTCGGGACTGCCGAGACGATGGCCTTGCCGCTCGACTTGGAGCCGGGGCTTACGCTGTACACAACCTCGTTGTCATGAATGGTCAAGGCGGAGACCGGCGCGCCATAGCCCCAAAGCAGGTCGTCGGCGGCCCAGTCCGGCGGGTAGGGCTCCCAGGCGAAGTAGGTATCATTGCCGATCACATCTCCGTCAACCCGCCCGATCCCGGCAGCGACGATCTGATCCGCGAGTTCCTCCACGTCCGCGATCGCCGCCGGCTCGGGTTGCGGCGGCTTCGGCCGTTGCGCGGGAGCGAGATAGGGAAGGTCATGTGCACCGAAGTTCGCGTCGCCACCCCCGACCAGTTCGAGCGATCCTTTGAGGATGCCGCCGGTCATTTCGCCCACGGCATCGACCCGGGTCTCGAAGCGCTTGTCCGCGCCGAGAAGCGCAAGGGCGGCGGCCCCGGTGAACAGCTTATTGTTCGAAGCTGGCCGAAACAGTTGCGCCTGGTTCAGGCCGCAGAGCTGGGTACCGTCCAGCGTGGTTACGGCAACGCCCCAGTGCGCTCCCGCAGCTTCCGGCAGATCGGTCAGAGCCCGCACCCGATCGCAGAAAGAGGTCTGAGCCGCGGCCCGCGCAGAGAGGACAGCCCCTGTGCACGGGATCAGCAGCAGCAGCGCCCTCCAGATCGATCGCGGCATGCCTGAGTCAGGGCCTTTCCTGGGCTGGGTTTCTGCCTCGAGCGTACCACTCCTGCCTGACAGATAACGCCAGCAACGCCTTCGCAGGCCGCTTCTCGGGTAACGACAACCAGCGATGAGCCGTGTCCACGTCACGGCTCATCGCTTGAGAGCATACGGCTTAGGTCTAGCAGATTTCACTGTAGAGCTCAGTCGTAAGGAAATCGCGGAAGGGGCCGTCCACGAAAAGCAGCAGCAGCTCGCCGGCGCGCGTAAACTTGGTTCGTGCGTACTCTTCACTGCCTAGTTCGGAGCGCTTGCGGCGCAGGATCTCCTCTAGTTGAAGGCGGATACGCGACAGGTCGATGAGTTGGCCGTCATCGGTTGTGGAGCCGTAGCGATTCCACTGCCAAAGTTGCGCGCGAGAGATCTCGGCTGTAGCGGCGTCCTCCATCAAATGAAAGATGGGCACGCAGCCGATGCCGCGCAGCCACGACTCGAGATACAGCAAGCTGATCTCGATGTTGCGCACGAAACCTTCTTCGGTAATCTTGCCTTCAGGAATCGTGAGCAGTTCCGATGCCTCGACGTGCGTCCGCTGGAGCGAAGGCTTCGCGATCTGGTTGGCCTGCGGCATCCATTCATTGAAGACCTCCATGGCGATGGGCACCAAGCCCGGATGCGCAACCCAGGTGCCGTCATGACCGGCGCTGGCTTCGCGAATCTTGTCTTTGCGCACACGTTCCATCGCGGCTGCGTTGGCTTCTGCGTCATTCCGGATAGGAATCTGCGCGGCCATACCTCCCATCGCGTGCGCCCGGCGCCGGTGGCAGGTGTCGATCAGCTGCCGGACGTAGGCCGCGAGGAATGGCTGCTCCATCGTCACGTCGCCGCGCTGCGGCAGTACAAATGCCGAGTGATCGTGAAATTTCTTAATAAAGCTGAAGATGTAGTCCCACCGCCCACAGTTCAGGCCGACTGAGTGCTCTCGCAGTTCATAGAGAATCTCCTCCATCTCAAAGGCGGCGGTGATGGTCTCGATCAGAACAGTCGCGCGAATCGTGCCGCGCGGGATGTGCGCGGAGTCTTCAGCGAAGTTGAAGATATCGTTCCAGAGACGAGCCTCCTGGTGGCTCTCGAGCTTGGGAAGATAGAAGTAAGGCGCGCTCCCGCGATCGAGCAGAACCTGGAAGTTGTTAACGAAATAGACCCCGAAATCGAAGAACGATGCCGAGATCGGCCCGTGTGCCCCGCCCCAGTGACGTTCCACCATGTGCAAGCCGCGAGGCCGCACGAATAGCACGGCGGGATTCTCGTTCAGCTGGTAGCGCTTTCCTTCGGGCGAGGTGTAGGTGATGGTACGGCAGTTCGCGTCGTACAGGTTTTGCTGCCCTTCGATGCAGTTTGCCCAGGTGGGAGCGGTGGAATCCTCAAAGTCCGCCATGAAGACCTTGGCGCCGGAGTTCAGCGCGTTGATGACCATTTTGCGATCAGTGGGCCCGGTGATCTCCACGCGGCGATCCTTTAGCTCTTCAGGAATGGGCGCAACCGTCCAGGCTGACTGACGAACTGCCTGCGTTTCCTCAAGGAAACCGGGCAAGACGCCGCGATTAAATTCAGCTTGCCGCACTTTTCGGCGATTGAGCAGATGAATGCGCTCGGGCTCGAACTTCAAGTCAAGTTCTTCAAGGAAACTCATGACCGCCGGAGAAACCACTTTGTGGGCAAGAGGGGCAAGGCGGGCAGCTTCAGTACGCGGCAACGGGATCGTAGTAGCCATGGTGAATAACTCCTTGAGGTAGTTAGGACCCGCGCTCGAAGCTAACCGTCGAGCGCGGGGCAAAGCAAGTGTCAGCCGGCGGCCCTGCCTAGTGAGCGCCCACAGCTTCGGTTTCGAACTGCTCTTCCTCTGTTGAACCGGCCATGGCGTTCGTGCTCGTTTCGCCGCCGGAGATTGTCGTTGAGACAAGATCGAAGTAGCCGGTGCCGACGAAGCGCTGGTGCCGGACTGCGCCATAGCCCTGGTCTGTACTCGCGAACTCGCGCTGCTGTAGGTTGGAATACGCGTACATGCCGTCAACACGGTACGCGCGTGCGAGCTCAAACATGGAGAGATTCAACGCATGAAATCCGGCCAGGGTGACAAACTGAAATTTGTATCCGATTTCGCCGAGACGACGCTGGAAGGATGCCATTTCCTCATCACCTAGCTTGCTCTTCCAATTAAACGAAGGAGAGCAGTTATAGGCGAGCAGCTTACCCGGATATTTTTTGTGGATCGCGGTTGCGAAGCGCTCCGCCTCTTCGAAACTTGGCTCTGAAGTTTCACACCAGATAAGATCGCAGAAAGGTGCGTATGCCAATCCACGAGCGATGGCGATCTCCAGGCCACCGCGGATTCTGCAGAATCCTTCAATCGTCTTCTCTCCTGTAATAAAGGGAGCATCCGCCGGGTCGCAGTCGCTGGTCAGCAACTGCGCGCCGTTCGCGTCGGTACGCGCGATCAGGAGCGTAGGCACGCCAAGAACATCCGCGCCAAGACGAGCCGCCACCAGTTTCTGAATGGCCTCGCGCGTCGGCACCAGCACCTTGCCGCCCATGTGTCCGCATTTCTTGGCGGAAGAGAGCTGATCCTCAAAGTGGACGCCCGCTGCGCCGGCCTCGATCATGGACTTCATCAACTCGAATGCATTCAGCGAGCCACCGAAGCCGGCCTCGGCATCGGCTACGATGGGCAGCATCCAATCCATCGTGTCCTGACCTTCGCTATGCGTAACCTGGTCGGCCCGCAGCAGCGCATTGTTGATGGCTTTCACGATCTGCGGCACGCTGTTGGCGGGATAGAGACTCTGGTCCGGGTACATCTGCCCGCCGGTATTAGCGTCGGCAGCCACCTGCCAGCCGCTCAGGTAGATTGCCTTGAGCCCGGCCTGCGCCATCTGCACGGCCTGATTGCCGGTCAGCGCACCCAGGGCTGCGATGTGAGTGGAGCCGTTTACCAGTTCCCACAACTTCTCCGCTCCAAGACGTGCCAAGCTGTGCTCCACCCGTACCGACCCACGAATTTGATAGACGTCCTCGGCAGTGTACGGCCTGTCCACACCCGTCCACCTGGCTGTCGTCCATTCCTGTGCAATCGCCTCTATCGCTTGCTGCTTGGTCACAAGTTGTCTCCGGTAACTTCGAAATTAACTTACAAAATCGAGTAGAACCAAGCTTCTTGTTTCGCACAAGCAAGCTAGGGCGCTTCGTACTCTGGTCCGATTTGTTCTAGCGACTGCAGCTTATAGCGAAGGCGATTCCCGCTGATGTGTGGAACCATTGAGGTATTCGTCTTGCCGTTCGTTTTTGAAAGGACAAAGTTTGAGCTACTGCTTTCTGCAGTCAGGCAGCGTAGTTTCTAAGTTGAGACAAGCATGCAATCCGGCCTGTTCCGTGCACCGGCAGCCTGGCTGGGAAGTTACAGCGATCGACCAGTTGAAGCTGCGTGTTGCTGGTCCGCCTACGATGGTGCGCGTCTATCATCCTCCGTCACCAGCGCAAGCACCGGAGGAGCTTACGTACTCCGGTGTCCGCGCTGACACGGGTGTGTGGCGCCAGCAAACCCTTCCGTAACTAACTAGCTGCCAACGGGATCGTAGTTCTGCGGCCATACGGAAGCATGCACCGCTGAGCAGCAGCAGGGCTCAGGGATTGTGCGGCAAGCAAAAAAACGTCCATCGCTGCGGTCACACTTCGAGGTTCGTTCTCTGTTACCAGACCTGACGAACTGTTGTCCTTAAAGCCGACCCAAGCTTCGCATTTTCGCACGGAAAGGTATGCCTATTGTCAACTCACTGCAACGTTTGCCTCCTATGCTGGTCGCATGCGACTAAGCTTTGTTGTGCCTGCGTATAACGAAGAGGCTTATCTGGCGGCTTGTCTGGATTCGATCCTGCGGGAAACGAGCAGGTGTGGCGTGGCCACGGAGATCATTGTCGTCAACAACTCAAGTACGGACGGAACGGAGGCCGTGGCTTCGCGGTACCCGGACGTGCGGGTCGTAAAAGAGGTACGCAAGGGACTCACCTACGCGCGACAAGCAGGCTTCCAAGCCTGCACAGGCGAGCTGATTGCGAACGTGGATGCGGACTCGCGGCTGCCGCCGGGTTGGGTGGATAGGGTGCTGGCGGAGTTTGCGGCCAGGCCGGAGATGCTCGCGCTCAGCGGACCTCTGGTCTACTATGACCTGTCCGGCTTGCGGAGTGTGTTAGTCGAAGTGTTCTACGGCCTGGCGTGGATCACTTACTGTCTCAACCGTTGGGTGCTGCGTGTAGGGTCCATGGTCCAGGGTGGAAACTTTGTAGTCTCCCGCCGCGGACTGGAAGAGATCGGTGGATTCAATCTGGCAATCTCCTTTTATGGCGAAGACACAGACATCGCGCGAAGACTGAATGAGTACGGTGAGGTGCGATTTACCTTTGCCCTTAAAATGTTTTCTTCAGCTCGACGATTGAAGAAGGAGGGCATTCTGACGAGTGCCGGCAGATACGCCCTCAATTATCTCTGGACGACGTTTCGTCACTGCCCCTACACCAATGAGCATGTAGATGTGCGGGAGCAACCGGAAGGCTAGCGCGGCGTACGGCCCGGGGACCCGCTCACCTACATGCGCGCGAAAAGCGCGTCCACAGCCGCCAGCGGGTGCTCCTGCACGACCTGCTCCAGCCTTGGCTGATATTCCGCTGCAATCTCCGGCTTGTGGCGCTGGATGGCCCCGACCGTCTCCAGCAAGAGCAGCCGGACAGCGACGTTGTCCGGAGCCTCTTCTTCCAGCGCAAAAGCGCTCTCGAGCAGAGGACGACCCACGCTCAACGGCTGTCCCTGGCCACCCTCCACCGTCGTACAGCGAAGAGCCAGAAGCTGCTCTAGCTGACCCAGGTAGGCGGGGAAGTTGTCCGGAAGCTGATAGTCGGAGGCCTCCGACTCCGGCCCCAGCGCGCGGAGCAGCTCTACCACCTCATCGGCCAGGTCTTCGAGTGCGGGCTCCAGTTCGTCCGGCGCAAACTCCGCGCTGAGCTCCCCGATCCGAACACCGTCGGAGCTGCGCAGAAAGATCAGCGACGCCTCCCAAGGTTCCACCTCCGCGTCGATGTGCACGGTCACTACGTAATCGCAGCGGTTGGCGGGATCCTGCACTGCCTGTACGGCGGTCGCATCCGGCCACTGCGCGGCGGCGACGACGAAGCCGCCCGGATGCCCTCCTGTCCCTGCTGCCGCCGGAGCCACGGCCCATGGCAGCATCGCCCGGCCTGTCGAAGAGGTGCGCAGGTCAGTCTGTTCTGCCAGAAACAGGGGAAGTGACCGGGTCAAACGCCCAAGATGATCGGCCGTCTCTCGCTGTTCGGGCGTGGGTTCGCCGGAGTCTGCTTTGGGCGCCTCCGCAGTGCCGCCCAGAAAGGTAACTGAGGTGGCCGACGCAGCTTTGGCTCCAAAGATCGACCGAGCCGGCGAACCGGGCGGTAGCCACACGGGCCCGTCTACCCGGAGCATGCCGATCTGGACCTGCTGCGGTTGTCCGCCTGGCGCAGGAACCGGCGCGCCGCCTCCACGCCGCTTCGCAATCTCCTGCTCCCAGAAAGCGAGTGGATTGCGCCAGTCAGGTCGGTTGAAGGGAGTCAACGCGCCGACGATCGCCGCCGCCGCATCCAGCTCCCCTGTGTCCACGCTGGCCTTGATCAGGTTGTTGCCGACCGGCAGACCGTGGACCTCGGGGACGAAATGCGGCGCGGTAAACTCCAGCAGCTCGCGCAGATGACCCCGCCCGCCCAGGTCGCCGCTCATCTGCATCAGGAGCTCCGCCGGAACAGGCCGCGGGGCCCGGCCCAAGGCCTCCTCATAGAGCGCCCGGGCCTCGCCCAGCCGCCCTCCATCGAGCTCCGTCCGGGCCAGCCATAGCTGTGCCCGCCAGCTCGCAGGGTTTGCCCGCACCTGTTCCAGCGCCCGTGCGGCACCCTCGTCGCCGCCCCGCTCCCGCGCCCTTGCGGCAAACCAGCCAAGGCCGTTCTCATGGTTCGGCTCAAGTGTCAGCGCCCGGTCAAGCGTTGCCGCCGCGCGCGCCTGTTCACCCTTGGCCACGTACACCTTGGCCAGGTTCACCAGCACGGAGGCATCCTCTCCGTGACGCTCGCCGAAACCGGTCAGGACCATCTCGGCCTCGACCAGCCGCCCCGTCTGGATCAGGACGATGGCCCACATACAAGTTCCGCGAGCCGGCACCGGATCGGTTTCGTAGAGCCGCCGGGCGGCCTCGCTCACCTCCGCGAGAAAGCCGTCGTTGAGGCTGTTGACGATCAGCATATAGAGCTGGTCGGGCTGATCCCAGGCCTGCCCCAGCATGCCCGGCAGCACCTCGTTCTGCCACTGCTCCCGCGGCACGATGACCTCGCGGCCTTCCCCATCAAACGCCCGAATACCCTCGGGCACTGCTACCTGTGTCGCTTCGCTCACATCTTCTCCTGCATCTCTTGCTGCATCGCTTCCACGGCCAGCCCGGCGCGCAGCATGGTGGATTCGCCAAAATGCGGCCCCATCACCTGCACGCCGATCGGCAGTCCGTTTTTCGTTTCGCCGCATGGCACGCTCATCCCGCAGATCCCCGCCAGGCTGGCCGCCACCGAGTAGACATCGGCAAGGTACATGGCGATGGGATCATCCACCTTCTCGCCCAGCTTGAAGGGCGGCGTCGGTGTCATCGGCGCGACCAGCACATCGCACTTGCTGAAGGCGTCCAGGAAGTCCTGCGCCACCAGCGTGCGCACCTGCTGCGCTTTGCGGTAGTACGCGTCGTAGTAGCCGGCGCTCAGCGAGTACGTACCCAAGAGGATGCGGCGTTTGACCTCGGCCCCGAAACCTTCTTCCCGCGTTCTGCGGAACATGGCCGAGAGTGTCTGGCTCTCAGACGACCGCAGACCGAAGCGAACGCCGTCAAAGCGCGACAGGTTCGAGGAGGCCTCGGCGGTGGCGAGCACGTAGTAGGTCGGGATGGCGTAGCGGGTATGGGGCAGGCTGATCTTGACCAGTTCGCAGCCGCGCGCTTGCAGGCCGTCGAGGGTTCGTTCGATGGCGGCGCGGATCTCCGGGTCGAGCCCCTCACCGAAGTACTCTTCGGGAACGCCGACGCGCAGGCCGTCGATCGGTTGCGCCAGGGCAGCGGAGAAGTTCTCGGCCGGCCGGTCCGCGCTCGTGGCATCGAGCGGATCTTTGCCGGCGAGCACGGTGAGAAGGGTCGCGGCGTCGGAGACGTTGGCCGTCAGCGGCCCGATGCGGTCGAGCGATGAGGCAAAGGCAATGAGGCCGAAGCGGCTGACGCGCCCGTACGTCGGCAGCACGCCGACCACACCGCAAAAGGCTGCCGGCTGCCGGATGGAGCCGCCGGTGTCTGTGCCGAGCGTGGCCACCGCGAAGCCGGCCGCCACCGCAGC
>CAXUEE010000082.1:11812-14397 GCA_964249905.1 uncultured Acidobacteriaceae bacterium | reverse complement strand
GCGCTTGCTGGATTTCCGGTAGCGGGTTGCGGGAGGGCCGTAGCCGGATTAAGCGTGGCTGGGAGCGGAGTCAGCGGGGGGACGGGCTCCTGACGCTGCCCGGAGCGGCGATCCGGAGGCAGATCGTCTTCGCGGCGGGCATATCGGGAGGCATTTGGATTGGGCGGCGTGGCCCCGCCCTGGCGCGGGGTCAGCACCAGTTCCATGGGCCTGCGGGCGGAGTCGAAGCGCAGCATGATATTGCTTCCGGTGCCATCGAGAAGCGCGGTGAGGACGGCGGAGGGGTCGGCTGGCCCGTAGCTGCCGAAAACGCGTTCCTCCGCTACGCCGCCGGTGATCTTCATCCCGGTCACGCGGCTGATCTCGCGCAGAATCTGGTTGAGCGAGGAGTCGTCGGCGCTAACTTGGAGGCGGCCGGCAGTATAGGCCACCTGGGCCTGGCCAACGGCGCTGTGCGGCGAGGGGAGCGGTGGGAGCCGTGGGTGGAAGCGCCTGGCCGTGTACGGCTGTCACGAAGGTGAACGGAGCCAGCGCCCGAGCGAGGCGTGGGATCCACCCGCACGTGCGGCTGTTCCGAACGAGCTGCCGGGTAGACGGATCACGCATGAACATAGACCTTAGACGACCTTCGCGTCCTTCAATCAGTCTAACGCCTACGCGACGTCGGCTCGATATCGCTACAGTAGAGATAGAGTCATTGATGGAGCACGAATGAAGGGTTTTGGATTGTTTTTGGCTGCCGGCCTGCTGAGTTCTGGCGCGGCGGCGAGCGTACGCGCGGCTGAGGTGTGCACGACGCAGTCGCAAATGAAGCCTGTGGAGCGTGAAACGTTGGCCGCGGCCGCCACAGCGCTGGCACAATCGATTCAGGCCAATGATCAGGCCGCTGTAAAGCGTAAGACGATCTCGGAGTACCAGAAGGATTTCACGGGCGTAGCCGATGTCGTCAGTGCGACGGCGCCGATGGTACGGGGCGCCCAGCCGCAGGTGGAGCAGATCTACCTGCTGGATGCATCCACGCTCAGCAAGGGCGCGAGTGGGGCAAATCCGGATGCGAGCTTCTTCTGCTCGCTCAATCAATCGCAGGCTACGGCGGAGTTCTCGATTCCGCAGCTGCCGCCGGGCCGCTATGCCTTCGCGATGGTACGCATGGAGGAAGCTGCTCCTTGGCGGCTCTCATTTCTGATGCGACAGGACAACGGCCAGTGGAATCTTGCCGGGCTCTACCCCAAGGCTCTAACCGCTGCCGGCCATGATGGCGTTTGGTACTGGAAACAGGCCCGAGCGTTCGCCGCGGAAAAGGAGCAATGGAACTCCTGGCTGTACATGCAGCAGGCTCAGGCGCTTCTGTTGCCGGCAAACTTTGTTTCGAGCACGCATCTCGACAAGCTGCAGTCTGAACTCGCAGCCGATGCACCTGCCGCCGTGGCGAGCGGACTGAGCGCGGAGGCGCCTCTGGTGGTCAAGGGAGCGGACGGGATGGAGTATCGCTTTACGGCAGTGACCGTGGACGATTCGCTTGGCAAGGATAAGGTCGATGTATCGGCGCATCTGAAGGTGGACGCCGTGGGCGATCCGGCCTCGGCCCGCAAGCATAATGTGGATGCGATGACTGCCCTGGTAGCCGCTCATCCGGAGTTCAAGCAGGCCTTTCATGGCGTATGGATCTTTGCCGACGCTCCCGGAGCGTCACCCTACGCCACAGAACTCGCGATGAGCGAGCTTCACTGACCCCCGGCGCGCGTCTGATGCTATCGTAGCTTTCGCCTGGAATGATGATTGGATCGCAGACGCCTCGTACCGCCGTGTTTCTGCTTGCCACTGTCTCGTCCTCGGCGTTGAATCGTAGGATGACAGTTTCTCGAGCGAGACGCTGCAGGACCTCCACCGCATGACCTCATCGAAGACAATGAAGACCCTGAGCGAAGCCATCGAGACCCGGCGCGCGACGCCGAGCTTCGATGGCTCACCGATCCCGCCCGAGGATCTGCAGCAGATCCTTAATGCAGGCCTGTGTGCGCCGAGCGGATACAACATGCAGCCGTGGCGCTTCGTCGTGGTTCAGTCCATTGAGCAGCGAAGACGGTTGCGCGCTGCCGCCTACAATCAGGCCAAGATAGAAGAGTCATCGGTCGTCATTATTGCCTGTGGCGATATGGATGGATGGCGCCAGGATCTGCATGCGATGCTGGCAATGGGACTCTCGGGCGGTATGCCCGAGAGCTACGCAGCACAGGCCCAGACCAGCGTTTCGAGTTACATGTCGAGTTTTACCCCCGACCAGATGAAGCTGTGGCTGACCAAACAGGTGACGCTGGCCTTCACCCACATGCTGCTGATGGCCGAAGTGCTGGGGTATGACACCGCGCCTATGGAAGGCTTTGAGCAGGAGAAGGTGCATGAGACGCTGCGGCTGCCGCTCAGCTACTGGGTCGTTGCCCTGCTCTGCGTCGGACACCTGAAGGGCACGGACAAGTTTGACGGAGGCCGTTTCCCGATGCAGCATACCGTGTTCGGAGAAGAGTACGGGAAGGCGCTGCGGCTGGAGTAACGGGAACAAGCAGACGTGGATCATCCCCTTAGGG
>CAXUEE010000082.1:5632-11802 GCA_964249905.1 uncultured Acidobacteriaceae bacterium | reverse complement strand
CCCTTAGGGAGGGCGGCATTGTCGATCGGAAGGGCTGTTCTTCGTTCTGTCGGCGTGCTGGTCATCCTCGTTCTGCTGGTCGCGGGAACATTCTTTCTGCAGCCGCTCTGGGTCAACGACAATGTCATCCATTACAGGCTCTGGCGGCAGCATGTGCGCAGTGAATCAATAAAGGTGGACGGCAGGCGCGTCCATTATTTCGAGGCGATGCCTTCTACGGCGCCGAGCGCTATGGGTGCGGGCCGTGTGCTGGTGCTTGTGCATGGGTTGGGCTCCCGCGGGGAGGACTGGTCGCCGCTGATTCCATCGCTTTCGGCCGCTGGCTTTCACGTCTACGCTCCGGACCTGCTGGGTTACGGACGATCCGCAAAGCCCGACGTCGACTACTCCATCACGCTTCAGGAACAGCTTGTGGCGAACTTTCTGCATGCACTCGGGATCGATCATGCGGACGTGGCGGGATGGTCCATGGGAGGCTGGGTCGCTTTGAAGTTGGCGGCCGATCATCCCGAACTCGTCCAGCGGTTGGTTGTGCTCGACTCGGCGGGCGTGTACTTTCCTCCCACCTTTGATGCCTCCCTGTTTACGCCCACCGATTCAGTCGGACTGTCGCGTCTGACCGGAATGCTCACACCGCATCCAAAGCCGATTCCTGGTTTTGCCAGCCGCGCCGCAGTCCGGCGTCTGCAGGCGAACGCGTGGGTTATTGAGCGCAGCTTGCAGGCGATGGAAACAGGCCGGGACCTGATGGATTTCAGGCTTGGCGAAATCCAGCAGCCGACGCTAGTAGTGTGGGGCAAACTCGATCAGTTGATCCCGCTCTCGGCCGGGGAGGAGATCCATCATAAGATTGCCGGTTCGTCCATGCTGATCGTGGATGGCTGCGGGCATCTCGCGCCCGGAGAGTGCTGGCGACCGGTGCTGCGCGGAATGCTCGATTTTCTTACTCCGGAGCCCCCGCCGACCAGGGCGGAGAAGACTGTAACAGGGAAGGTGGAGTGAGCAGCTAGCCCGTCCACGCGTATGCGCCGGGCTGCGGCAGCCCCAGGTGCGCCAACACACGGTCAACGAAGTGGCCGGCCATCTCCGCAGTGGTCTGCGGGCGCGTGTAGAGCGTCGGCATGACAGGAAAAATAGTCGCGCCGGCTTCAGCGGCCAGCGCCATATTGCGCAGGTGGATCAGATTGAACGGAGTCTCGCGGACGCACAGCAGCAAGGGCCGTCGCTCCTTGAGAGCCACATCGGCCGCGCGTGCAATCAGCGAGGACGCGAGCCCATGCGCGATCGCGGCAAGCGTGCCCATGGAGCAGGGAAGCACCAGCATGGCGCTGCTGGGGTACGAGCCGGAAGCGATGTTGGCGCCAATGTTTTCATCCGTATGCTGTTGAATTTTGCTGCACGGCGCGCCAAGGATCTTGTCGGCAAGGCCGTTGCGCCCGGACAGCGAAAGCTCCTCCGCAAGCACGCGCAGGGCGGAGTCGGAGACGACCAGGTCGACGTGCGCCACGCGTTCATCGGCTGCCAGCTTCCGCAGCGCCTCGACGGCGTAGATGGATCCGGAGGCTCCGGTTATGGCAAGGGTGAAGGTGAGAGGCTGGTGCACAGCTTTGATTATCGCCTTTCTGTGACCCGAACGCTTCGGACTTCGCGGGCCAGAGAAGACGCAATCAGCTTATTGAAAAGGCAAAGGCGATGATGGTTGGGCCGCTGTGCGGATGCTGCGCTTGATACGTCTGGTCGAGCTCTGCTTCCAGAGGACGAAAGCTGGAGTCCATCTCGGAGGCGCCTATCTCGGAGTCTGAGGCCTTCGTGAAGCAGAGCTCGCAGAGGGCGAGTCCGGCATCGGGGTCGGCATGGTCATTACGGATAGGTGGGCCAAAGGTGCGGCAGAGCAGAGGCCGATGCGCATAGAGGTCGCAGGTCTGGGTCGCTGGATCGAGGACGGGACAGGCATCTGCATGAGCCCACTCCTCAAAGAGTTCGATCTGCTGCTCAGCATCTTCGTGCTGTGACAGAAGGCCGGTCGCGGGATCGCCAGGGAAGAAGGGCATGAGGTGCTCGCGAGCTGTTTTCACACGGGCGCGGATGCGCTGGGCGAGGTCGACTGGCGCCTGGGTAAGGCCTTCGCGAAGCCGATGGGCATCAACGGCGGATATCTCGAAGACGCCGTAGCAGCACTGCGAGCACCCAGGTCGGCAGGCGAGATGCGGGCCAGAGCGCTCAACCGCCGATGCCAGCGCCATGTCAACAATTTGGGTCAGGTTATCGAAAGGTGAAATCATGCGGTTAGAGGCATATCTCTTTTCTGAAGGCACTATAGCGCAACGCTGTGAGCTGGCTCGAATTCTCTGGAACGATGGTAGAGCTTCGGTAGAATGATAAAAGGAAGCCCTATGAGCTTGATCGACGATACCCGCAAAGTACTCCAGGATGTGATCGCGCCAGACTTGAAAGCAATTAATGTTCGCCTGGATGCAGTGGAGCGAGTGATGAATCTGCGCTTTGAGCAGGTGGATAAGCGCTTTGAGCAGGTGGATAAGCGCTTTGAGCAGATGGACAAGCGCATGGACGAAAGATTCGCCCAGAACGAGAAGCTCACCTTGGCCAAGTTCGACCAAGTGCTGGCGCGAATCGAGCTGCTGACGAGCGTGGTCACAGGGAACCATGAAGCTGAAATGAACGCGATGGATCTGAACCGTCGGATGGAGCGAATCGAAATGAGCATCGCCCCTAAGACGGATCCCGGGCTCTCCAAAAGCTGAACTGATCGGCCGGAGCCTTCTGAAACAGAAAGTCAGCTTTCCAGCACACGCCTGAAGATCGCATCGACATTGGCCAGTTGGCGCCGGTAGTCGAACGCCTGCGCCAGCTTTTCAGGGCTGAGCCGGGAGGTGATCTCCGGCACCCTCGCGATCTCCTCACGAAAGATCAGATCTTCTTTCCAGCTGCGCATGGCATGTGACTGAACCAGGCGGTATGCATCCTCGCGGCTCATTCCGGACTCGGCAAGGTCAAGCAGAAGTTGCCCGGAGAAGATGAGACCACCAGTCGATTCGAGATTCTTAAGCATGCGGGCCGGATAAACCAGCAGCTTCTCGATCAGCGTCGCAGTCTTCTGCAGCAGATAGTCGGCAAGGATGGTCGTATCCGGAAAGATGACGCGCTCGGCGGAACTATGCGAGATGTCGCGCTCGTGCCACAGGGCTACATTCTCAAACGCCGTTTGAGCATTGGCGCGGACTACCCGCGCCAGGCCAGAGATCTGCTCGGCGGTGATCGGGTTGCGCTTGTGCGGCATCGCCGAAGATCCCTTCTGCTTCTCCGAAAAAAACTCTTCCGCCTCGCGCACCTCCGTCCGCTGCAGATGACGGATCTCGGTAGCGATCTTATCCAGCGTGGAGGCAAGGACAGCAAGCGTAGAAATATACGCCGCGTGGCGGTCGCGCTGAATGACCTGAGTGGCTACCGCGACGGGATTCAGATTGAGCGCGGCGCAGATCGCTTCCTCATGCTCCGGCTTGAGATGGCCGAAGGTGCCGACTGCGCCAGAAAGCTTGCCGACGCGGAGATCCTCAGCCGCGGCATCGAAGCGGAGGAGCGAGCGCTCGACCTCGGCATACCAAAGCAGCAGCTTGAGGCCGAAGGTGGTCGGCTCGGCGTGGATGCCGTGTGTGCGGCCGATGATGGGGGTGTGCTTGAACTCAAGCGCGCGCCTCTTTAGGACGTCTGAGAGACGGAGGATGCCGGCACGGATCACAGCGGAAGCTTCGCGAATCTGCAGCGCCTGTGCAGTGTCGACGACATCGGTCGAGGTCAGGCCGAAGTGCAGCCAGCGCGAGGCGCCTGGGTCGGCGATGTGCTCGGCCACGGTGGTGGTGAACGCAATGACGTCATGCCGTACCTCGGCCTCAATCTCGTCGATGCGCGCCACGGTGAAGTCGCCTCGATCGCGGATCGCGTCTGCAGCTTCCCGAGGAACCAGGCCGGCCGCGGCGAGAGCTTGGCTCGCGGCGACCTCCACGCGAAACCAGCAACGATATTTGTTCTCGTCCGACCAGATGCGGCCCATCTCGAGGCGCGTGTAACGGGGGATCATGCGAGTCCTTGCGTCAGATATTTACGGCGAGCAACTCCAGCAGCTAAACGCCGAACAGCTCGGACATCTCTTCATGAAGGAAGCCGAGTCCAGGTTTATAGGGCTGGATCCATTTGCCGTCGAGCACAAACTGCGGAATGGCGCGCTTGCCCACGTTCTGCACCACCTGGTCGGCCGCACCCGGCGTTTTTTCGATGTCAATCTCTTGATAAGGAATGTTGTGCGTGGTCAGGAATCGCTTGGCTTCGCGGCAGTCGCGACACCAGGAAGCAGAGTAGACAAGAAGTGCCATAGAGGATAGTTTACCGTGGCGCGGGTGTGATGGAAGAGAGCATGGCATTCATGCTGCCGGTGCGGTACCCCTCTGTGTCCAGCGTGACGTAGGTGAAGCCAAGCGGACGCAAGGCGGCAGTCATCGCGTCCAGGACTTCGAGCGTAAGCGCGCGTGGCAGATCCTGCCGGGCGATCTCGACACGGGCCAGTGTTCCGTGATGGCGGACGCGAACCTGCGGGAAGCCAAGGTCATGCAGCGCATCTTCCGCCCGTTCCACCTGCGACAAAGCTTCGCTGGTCACGGTTCGCCCGTACTCAATCCGCGAGGACAGGCACGCGGAGGCGGGCTTGTCGGCGACCTCCAGGCCGGCCTCCCGGGCCAGCTGCCGGATCTCCGCCTTGGTGAGCTGTGCGCTGACCAGCGGCGCCACCGCGTGGTGCAGCGCGGCCGCGCGCTGTCCGGGGCGAAAGGGCGCTTCTCCTGGTGCCTGATCGTCCAGGTTCATCCCAAAGGCGATGTGTGCAAAGCCGTGAGCGCCACGATAGCGCTCCATCTGCGTGAACAGCTCATCCTTGCAGTGGAAGCAGCGTTGGCCGTCGTTGCGGGCGTACTCGGGGTTGGCCAATTCCTCGGTCTGCAGGATGTGGGTCGGAATGGAGTGAGCTGCGGTAAAGGCCAGGGCCGCGGCCAGCTCGGCGCGGGGCAAGGAAGCCGAATCGGCAATCACCGCCAGCATGCGCAATTCCAGCGCCTGGTGCGCCGCAAACGCGAGATAGGCCGAGTCCGTCCCGCCAGAGTACGCGACCAGCACGGAGCCAAGCTCCACCAGGGTTTGCTGCAGACGCGCTGCCTTCAGATGCAACAACATACGCGTAAGGAGCACTATTTCCCCCTTCGGGTTGCATGGGTGCGAGAAGGAGCATGCTTCGGTGTATGTACTCCGCGAAGCTAGATCGGCGCTCCGGGGCTCTCTCGCCGCGGCACCAAGACGCGGGCTCACAGTTCCCTGTTCGTCTTGGCAAGAAGCACGCAAGTCGATCCATTTCCGCGGGCATAGACGGACTGGAAGATCGCTGAACGAGGTGCTCGCTTCCTCCCACTCCTTCACAAAAGGTGCATCTCTGCCGGCTTTGCGCACCTTGGGGTGCGAAGCCTCCTGACAGTAGAAGTGGGAAGAGTGTCGCGGCTGAGCACGGCCGTCTGGCAGGTCCTGCCTTCCGCGACAGAACGACCCCTTAGACCCGGTACACTCGAGCGGGGAGTGAGAGGTCATGAGCGACGTCATCCTGCGAGTTGCGGGCGTATGCGGCAGAATCACGCTGAATCGTCCGCGCGCCATGAATGCGTTGACTCGGACGATGGTGGACGCGATAGGGGCCGCGCTGGTGGCATGGGCAGAGGACGACGGTGTGCAGTTCGTCCTGGTCGACGGCGCCGGGGAACGAGGTCTCTGCGCAGGCGGCGACATCCGTGCCCTCTACAACGCCATCGTCAGCCATCAGCCAGAGGTGGCCACGAACTTCTTTCGCAGAGAATACCGGCTCAACCATCTGATCTCGCGTTACCCAAAGCCCTACATCGCTTTGATGGACGGCATCGTGATGGGCGGCGGGGTCGGGCTCTCGGCACATGGCAGCCACCGTGTCGTCACCGAAAAGAGCAAGGTCGGAATGCCCGAGGTCAGCGTCGGGTTTTTCCCCGATGTCGGCGGCACCTGGCTGTTGTCGCGCGCGCCGGGTGAACTCGGCACCTATTACGGGCTGACGGGAACGACCATGGCCGGCGCCGATGCGGTATATG
>CAXUEE010000082.1:0-5622 GCA_964249905.1 uncultured Acidobacteriaceae bacterium | reverse complement strand
GCATCGGCATCTCCAGCCACGGATCGCATCGTCTGGTCACGGAGCGGTCGCAGCTTGCCATGCCGGAGACCGCCATCGGTTTTGTTCCGGATGTTGGCAGCACCTATCTGTTGGGCATAGCGCCGGGCGAGATCGGCATCTACCTGGGCCTGACCGGCAGCCGGATCGGCGCGGCCGACGCTCTGCGGTGCGGCCTTGCCGACAGCATGGTGCGCAGCGAGGACTTGCAATCGCTGACCGAGGCTCTGGAACGGTGCGCGGACGCCCGTGCCGCGGAGGAGAGTTTGCGCTCCTATGCGGTCGAGCCTCCCGCGGGCATGACACCGGATCGGGTACTCTGGATCGACGCCTGCTTCGCCGGATCGAGTATCGAGTCCATCGCCGCGGCTCTGCTTGCGCACTCCCATGAGGAGGCGCATGCGGCTGCCGCCCTGCTCGGCACGCTATCGCCGACCTCGCTCAAGCTGACCTTGCGGGCTTTGCGGAGTGCACGGCAGACGCGGAACCTGGCTGCGTCGCTCCGTCAGGAGTTTCGCCTTGCGCAGATGTGCGCGCGAGGGCATGACCTGGTGGAGGGCATCCGTGCGGCGATCGTGGACAAGGACCGCCACCCAAGTTGGTCGCCTGCACGGCTGGAGGACGTGACGCCCGCGATAGTCGACGCCAGCTTCAACGATCGCACGCTCGAGACGCTTGATTTTACATAATCGACGCTCCGCGACACGGCGTACAAAGCATCCTGCCGCTCCGGCATTGCCACAGCATGCTGCGAGGAGTCACACGACTATCGTCTCCCCATGCGCAGACTCAAGCAGCGCGCCCTATACACTGTGAGCAGGTCGGATCCGACCACGAATTGGGAGTGTTCGCCTTGCCTGCGAAGCCGACGAAAGCACGCACTGGTTCATCCCCTGCAGGGGAGCCGTGGAAGGCGTTTCAGGTGCGTCACCGAAGCCCTGATCTCAAACGTGACGCCGTCACCAAGACGGCCGCGCATCTCTTTCTAGAGCATGGATATCAGAAAACGTCTATGAGCTTGCTGGCAGCCCGCCTCAAGGTGACGAAGCCGGCGCTCTACTATTACTTTCGCAACAAGGAAGAGATCCTGGTGGAGTGTTACCGCAGCGGCATCGCGGCGATCGAGGAAAACCTTGGCCGGCTCAGCCCGGATGCGGGAACCGCGCTCGCCAGGCTCCGGCTCTATGTGCATGGATACGCGACGGTGATCCTGGAGCTCGAGTTTGGGCGCTGTGTGGCGATGATCGATGACTCGGAGTTGTCCCCGGAGACGCGCCGGGGCGTGCGGGATCTGAAGCGGCGGATCGACGTCTCGTTTCGGCGTCTCGTCTCCGAAGGCATCGCCGACGGTTCGATTGCGCCATGTGATCCGAAACTGGTTTCCTTTGCTATCGCAGGCGCCATCAACTGGGCGGGCACCTGGTACAAGCCGGCCGGCGAACTGTCGGCCGAGCAGATTGCGGAGAGCTTTACAGACATTCTGACCGGCGGGCTCCGGCCCGGAACCGCGGTAGGGAAGTAGGCGCCGGCGAGAGGAGACAAGCCGGCTGGCTGTGCTTCCGAACCTCCTGTCGGACGTCCGAAAGGCAGGCCGGATCTGCGCTTGACTATTTACCCACCGTTCAGTAAGATTCGGTTCGTCATCGCGGATTGCCGCAGCAGCGCTGCTTGCGATGAAGCAAAAGGAGCTGTGGATGGCCACGATCCCCGATGTCGCTTCTTCGGCGCCCTCTGCGCCCGCGCAGGAAGAGCGCGCAGCCGGTCCTTACGGCATACGGAAGGTTGCGGTGCTCGGCGCGGGAACGATGGGCGCGCGCATCGCAGCGCACATCGCAAACGCCGGCTTGCCGGTTCTGCTGCTGGATATGGTTCCGGCAGCGGGAGCGCGCAACAGCCTCGGACTCACGGCAGTGGCGAACCTCAGAACGGGTAAACCGGCTGCCTTTGCTTCCGTCACGGCGGCTGAACTTGTCACGGTCGGCAACTTTGACGATGACCTTGCGCGGCTCAGCGCATATGACTGGATCATTGAGGCAGTTGCTGAGAACCTGGAGATCAAGCGCACCTTGCTGGCCAAGGTGGCCGGATACCTGCATGGCAGCGCCATTCTGAGCACGAACACAAGTGGTCTGCCGGTGGCGAAGATTGCCGAGCAGCTGCCCGCCGACGTACGCCGCCGCTGGTTCGGTACACACTTTTTCAATCCGCCCCGGTATATGCGGCTTCTGGAGATCATCGCTACCCCGGAGGTGGATCCTGCGGCGGTGGAGACCATCTCGGAGTTCGGCGATCGACAGCTGGGCAAAGAGGTGGTTCCGGCCAGTGATGTACAGAATTTCATCGCGAACCGGGTCGGCACGTTTTCCATGATGAACACCGTCAAGATCATGGAAGAGCAGAGATTGAGCATAGAAGAGGTGGATCTGCTAACCGGCAAGGCCATCGGCTGGCCCAACAGTGGCACGTTCCGTCTCGCGGACATGGTCGGGATCGATGTGCTGGCCAACGTCGCGCGCAACTTCAAGGCAAGCGCCTCCGATGAGCGCGCTGACGTCGAACTCTCTCAGACGATCGTGCAGCTGGTCGATCGTAAGTGGCTGGGAGACAAGACGCGGCAGGGGTTTTATAAGAAGGATCGCGGAGCAGATGGCAAGGAGCTTCGCCTGGTGCTGGACCCGGCGACGATGGAGTATCAGCCGGCCACGGCTTTGTCCATGCCTTCTCTCGAGAAGGGCGGCTCCCTGCCCATGCGGCTGAAGGATCTCCTCAGCGGCGATCCGGCGACGGACAAGATCGCCGCCTTCTACTGGAGAGTGCTCCCGGAGCTTTGGTTTTACGCGGCCAATCGTATCGGTGAGGTCACTGAGACCCTGGTCGACATCGACCGCGCGATGACCTCCGGTTTTAACTGGGAGCTTGGACCCTTCGCCATGTGGGACGCCGCCGAAGTCGTCCCTATCGTAGAAAAAATGCGCGGGCTGTCAATGCCGATCCCGGCCTCCGTGGACGTCCTGCTCGCAGCAGGTGGGACCTCCTGGTACAGAGCCAACGGGACGGAATACTTCGACGTTCCTTCCGGGAGCTATCGCGCAGTCAAGCGCAAACCGGAGCATGCGTCGATCGCTACCTACAAGCAGGCAAACGGTGTTTTTGCCGGCAACGCGAGCGTGTCGCTGGTAGATATGGGCGATGGCATCGGCTGCTTTGAGCTGCACTCCAAGCTGAACTCCTTGGGCGAAGAGTCCGTGAGCTTCCTCCATGATGCCCTGCAGCCGGGCAGCGCCGCAGTCAGGAACTTCGACGGTTTCGTTATCTCGACGGACGCCCAGAACTTCTCAGCCGGGGCAAATCTCTTGCAGCTGCTGGCGTGCGTGCGTGCAGGCAAGCTGGAGGAACTCGCGGCGATCATCTCGAAATTTCAACAGATGACTCAGGCGGTGAAGTTCTGCCCGCGGCCGGTGGTTGCAGCCCCTGCGGGGATGGCGCTTGGCGGCGGATGCGAGATATGTCTTCACGCTGCCCGCAGGCAGCCTCACCTCGAGCTTGCCGCCGGTCTTGTGGAAGCAGGAGTCGGCCTCATTCCCGGTGGAGGAGGCTGCAAGGAGATGCTCTTGCGTGCGATTGCCGACGCAAACACAGTGCGATCGGACAATCGTGGTGACTCGGTGGAAGTAACGGAGAGGATCCGCACCGTCTTTGAGATGATTGCGATGGCCAAGGTTTCGGCCTCCGCTCCAGAAGCACGCAGCATGCATCTGCTGGCCGAGGGCGACAGCATCACCATGAACCGCCGGCGCCTGATTACGGATGCAAAAGTGCAGAGCCTGGCGCTGGTTCAGGAGGGCTACACGCCGCCGGCCAGCCGCAGGAACATCTCCGCGCCGGGCGCCAGCATCTTCGCCACACTGAAGCTCTCTGTGTATCTCATGCAGGAGGGCGGCTTCCTGAGCGAGCACGACCGGAAGGTGGCTACTCACGTGGCCAGGATCCTGACCGGCGGCGACATCACGCCGGGCACGATGCTGAGTGAAGACTACGTGCTGGAGCTCGAACGGGAGGCTTTCTTGTCTCTCTGCGCGGAGCCGAAGACACTGGAACGCATGGAATACATGTTGAAGACCGGGAAACCGCTGCGCAATTAGCTGCATGGCGTGTTCGAACGGTTCGAGGACCAAGGGCAGGGTATGGCGATGAAGGAAGCGGTGGTAGTCAGTGCGGTGAGAACGGCTGTGGGCAAAGCCCCCAAGGGAACGCTGCGCTTCACCCGGCCGGATGAGCTTGGCGTCATCGCCGTGAAGGCGGCGGTTGGGGCTGTTCCGCAACTTGATCCGCATGAGATTGAAGACGTCATTATTGGCTGCGCGATGCCGGAGGCGGAGCAGGGGCAGAACGTCGCGCGGTTGATCTCCCTGCGCGCCGGGCTCCCGATCGAGGCGGCGGCCATGACAGTAAACCGCTTCTGCGCCTCCGGGCTGCAGACGATCGCGCTTGCGGCGGAGCGGATTCGCGGCGGCGGCGGCGACGTCCTGGTGGCCGGCGGGGCGGAGTCAATGTCGTACCTGCCGATGGGCGGCAACAAGATGACCGCCAATCCGTGGCTGGTCGACAACTATCCGCAGGCATACATGTCCATGGGTCTCACCGCGGAGCGCGTGGCGGCACACTACAAGATCACCCGTGAGGAGTGTGATCAGTTCGCCCTTGGCAGCCACGAAAAAGCGCTGGCCGCCATCGCAGCCGGGAAGTTCGACCAGGAGATTGTTCCTGTGTCAGTTACCACGACCACGACCGATGAGCATGGACGAACGGAAAATCACGAGACAATCTTCAGGGTGGACGAGGGCCCGCGGGCGGACACCTCGCTGCCTGCCCTGGCGAAGCTGCGGACGGTTTTCCATGCCAGGGGCGTGGTCACGGCGGGCAATAGCTCGCAGACGTCGGATGGCGCGGCCGCGGCAGTGGTGATGTCGGACACCAGGGCTCGCGAGATCGGGGCCACCCCCTTGCTTCGTTTTGTGGCGTTTGCCTATGCCGGCTGCCTTCCGGAAGAGATGGGGATCGGACCGATCTATGCCATCCCGAAGGCCCTGAAATTAGCCGGATTGACGCTTGACGAGATTGATCTGATCGAGTTGAACGAGGCCTTTGCCACACAGTCCCTTGCCGTCATCAGGACGCTTGGCATCGATCCCGACCGCGTCAACGTGAACGGCGGCGCCATCGCTCTTGGTCATCCGCTGGGATGCACCGGGACCAAGCTGACGGCGACCCTGGCCCAGGAGATGAAGCGTCGCGGCTCAAAGTACGGCATGGTAACGATGTGCGTAGGCGGCGGGCAGGGTGCGGCAGGCATCTTCGAAAATTTGCAGAACTAGCAGTCCAGCTGTGACCAATCAGGAGGTACACGATGAGTGCAACGATGGAGACGGCGGCGGTCAAACGCAGCGAAGCCGGTATGTTCCTGCTCGAAGATGTTTCGCCGGCAGATGTGTTCACCCCGGAAGATTTCACTCCGGAACAGAGGCAGATTGAGCGGATGACCCGGCAGTTCGCAGAGGAGAAGATCCTGACGCAGGTCGCCGCAATCGAGCACAAGGACTTTGC
>CAXUEE010000081.1:13986-14414 GCA_964249905.1 uncultured Acidobacteriaceae bacterium | reverse complement strand
GGTCCATCTTCATACCGGGCATGTCCGGCATGGATTGCTGCGCGGGCAGGCTTGAGGCGGCGGTGAGAAAGAGGCCGAGGGCTAGAGCGTGCTTGCTGAAGGAGGCGTACCGATACAAGAGAAATACGGGGATTCTGGCCTCGCCGGAATGACGACGGGGGGAGGGGAGGTTGCCGCAAAAATTCATTGCGCCTCCCGCCGTGTAGCTTCATCAAGGTAGAGCGAGGTGTACGGATCGGCCGGACGCTTGGCATCGCGCATCGCGGCGACCACCCGGTCGTACTGCTCGGGCGGCAGGACGCGCACAAAGGTCATCATGCCCTGCATGAAGCGGCTCCAGTTCGGGCGCAGGCCGAGGTTTTCCGGCTTCTCGACCAGCCGTTCGGCCAGGCGGTGGGCGGTCCAGATCGGCAGCGGCATGAGGTCGG
>CAXUEE010000081.1:10900-13976 GCA_964249905.1 uncultured Acidobacteriaceae bacterium | reverse complement strand
CCTTCCATGTAGGCGTCCTGGGGGAAATTGGGCACGTTGTTGCTGTTCGGCGAGGTCTCGCTGTCCTGGGCCAGCATGCTTTGGTCGCCCATGTCGAAGGCGTCCAGATTGCGCTGCTGCAGCGGGCTCAGCTTCGGCTGCTGGCTGCTTTGTTCGCTGCGCAAGCCCATCATGCCGGCATCGAGCCCGGTGTTTGCGAGCGGTCCATCGGGCGCCGAGGCCTCTGTCCCACCGCCGAGCGCGGCTGCGGGAATCGCCGCAACGGCCGTCGTGCTGGGTGCCGTCATGCTCATGCCGGGCATGTCGCCCATCGTCATACCTGGCATGCTGGCCATGTTCGTCATCCGTGTCATTGGCCCGGCCTGGGAGGACATCTGGTTCATCATGTGGTGCGGCAGGTGGCAGTGCAGCATCCAGTCGCCGGGATTGTCCGCGACGAATTCCACCGTACGGCTCTGCGCCACTCCCACCAACACCGTATTTCCCGGCCACCAGGCGGTCTCCGGGATGCGCCCGCCCTCGGTTCCGGTGACATAGAAGGTGTGTCCGTGCAGATGCATCGGGTGGTGGTCCATGCCGAGATTGACGAAGCGGATGCGCACGCGCTCGCCCTCCCGCACGATGAGCGGCGTCGACGAGGGGCCGGCCTTGCCGTTCAGCAGAAGCCAGTTGAACTCCATCCTTTGCGTGTCCGGCGTAGTGGCGTTCGGCAGCACAGCATACTCCTGCAGGTGGACGACGAAGTCCTTTTCGCAATGCGGCCGGTAGGGCGTGCGCGGATGCATGACAAACGCGCCGAGCATGCCGGCGAGCTCCTGCATAGCCATGTGCGAGTGGTAGAAAAAGGTGCCTTCCTGGCGGATGACGAAGTTATAGGTAAAGCTTTCGCCGGGACGCACCGGCTCCTGGCTGATGCCCGGCATGCCGTCGGTGCCGATGGGGTCCTCGAAGCCGTGCCAGTGCATGGAGGTGGGCTCGGGCAGCTCGTTCTTAAGGATGACGCGGACCTTGTCGCCCTGCGTGACCTGGATGGTGGGGCCGGGTGCGGAGCCGTTGTAGCCCCAGACGTCGATGGTCTTGTTGGGCGCGATCTCGCGGCGGAAGACGTGCGCAGTAAGCCGGAAAACCTTGGTGTCGCCGTCCATCTCAAACGGGAGGTCGCCAATGTCGGTGGTGACGACGTGCGGGGTCGCGGCCTGAGCGGAGAGTGGGCCAGAGTGGGTGTCGACTTTGGAAAGCGATCCGCTGCTGATGCCGGCATAGCCGCCGCGCGTGGCGACCTGGGGCAGGGGATTGCTGGTGGAGGCAGCAGAAGCGTTGCGGACCGCCAAAGCCGCACCGAGGCCGAGGGTACTTTGCAGAAAAGAACGGCGATTCGCCATGAGAACAAACTCCCGGAGGCTAGCTTGCGCTGAGGGGAGTCGCGAGGCGAGAGCAGTCTTGCCGGATCTAGATCAAAAGCCGCGCAGACGCACTCAAGCCATGCGACACAGACAGGTGTTGTGGGTGAACTCCGGGCTAGACGCGGACGAGGATGTGCAGCGAGACGGGCGAGGCAGGGCGAGGCAGCGGCGGTCCACGCAGGGAAGCCGAAGATGGTTCTCCGCCAGGCAGGAGCCACACCACGTCCTTGAAGACGCCTTCGAGGCTCGGCGCAGGGTGCACGAGCACCGGAGTTTGCTCAACCGTGAGGGCTGGGAGTGGCGAGCAGACCGAGTGCGGGCAAATGACCTGCGGCAGAGAGCCGGCCGTGGAGCTCGACCCTTGCGCCATGCTGCCGTGCATCGCGTGCATGGCCATCCGCGAGGAAGCGTCTTGAGCGCAGCACGGGCTGGCCTGCGGCAAGCTGCATTGCAGCTCGCATGCGGACGACGCGAACCCGAACGAGAGCAGCAGAACGGCGAAGAGGCTTACCCACTTCGCCTGAAAACTTGATGCCCGGATTGGCGTTCTGCGGAACTGCATATTAAAAGTCTACCCTCAGCAAGGGGAGATCGTTCAAGGCAGGCAAGACCTGTGTGCGTCTAGCTCAAAACGAGACACGCGCCGCGAGCTGCAGCAGCCGCGGCGGACTGGAGCTTTGAATCTGGCCGAAGTTCGTCGCCGAGATATTGCCGCTCACCGCTGCCGGGCCGAAGAACTGTCCGTGATTGAAGAGGTTGAACGCTTCCACGCGCAGCTCGACGTTGGCCCAGTCGCGGACGGGCGTGGTCTTGCCCAGGGTCAGGTCGGTGTTCTCCGCGCCTGGTCCGTAGAAGAAGCGGCGCCGTGCGCTGCCCAGCGTTCCCAGCACAGGAAGAGGAAGCTGGCTGGGGTCGAAGGCTGGTCCCGCGTCCGGCCGATGGTTTAGCCGCAGGCTGCCGCCGAGGTAGTCCGGCTCATCCACGCCGTTGTTGTTGATGCCGTTCGGCTGCGTACCCAGCAGGGAAGTGTCGTTGTTGTTGACCAGCGTCACCGGAAACCCAGTGCTGAAACGCGTGATGCCGGAGAGCTGCCAGCCTTCGGTCAGCGCCGAAGGCTGTCGCAAGAGTCGGGCAAGAGGCAACAGGTAACGATAGCTGGCCACGAAGTTATGCGTCAGGTCAAAGGCGGAGAGAGCGCGGCTCGCGCCGGCGTTGCCAGGGTAGACCGCCTCGGCCAGCGAGGAAGACTGGTCGATCGACTTGCTCCAGGTATAAGCGAGCTGCACGAAGAGCGGCCGTGTAGAGTGGCGCAGGCTCAGCTCAAGCGCGTTGTCGTGCGAGTTGGCGATCGTCCTCTGCAGGTTGACGCTGCCGAATGCCGCGCTTCGCGTGCCCTGAACGGTCTGGCCGGCGGCGGTGACGTACGTGCTGCTCTCGCCGAAGGGGCCGCAGGTGGCCGAGCCGGGCGCGACGCTGGCTGCGGTGCTCAGGGCCAGGCATGCTGCCGGGATTCCGGGGTTCACCTCCTGGATCACCAGCAGACGATGCGCTTCGGTGCCCACATAGCTGGCCGTAAAGACAGTTTTCGCGCCAATTTGGCGGTCAACGGTGAAGCTGAAATTTTCGGTGTAAGGGGTGACGTTGTTTTTATCGAAGGCCGGAATTCCCGTGAG
>CAXUEE010000081.1:0-10890 GCA_964249905.1 uncultured Acidobacteriaceae bacterium | reverse complement strand
CCAGTCGACCGACGCGTTCGGAGGCGTGGGCGAAGCGCCGAAGGCGACCGCCGGCAAGGGGAAGCGCTGGCCCACGCTCACCCCGGTTGCGGCCGTGACGAACGGCTCGTCGAAGAGGGTCGGCGCGGCGCTGGTGAGGCTGACGCCGTACGGTGGGTTGCCGCTCATGATCGCTGCGGAAAGTCCTTCAAAGGCCGTGTAGTACAGGCCGAAGCCGCCGCGCAGAACCGTTGCCCCGGAGCCGCCGAAGAGGCGTCGGAGCGCGCCGCCTGATGCAAATGAAGGCGCCCAGGAAGCCGCGATCCGCGGTGCGAAGTTGCTGTAGCGCGTCGGAGCCAGCGTTTTGGGCACGCCCGGATCGCCCGGAAAAAGAATGCCCTTAGGCGCGTTGGGGAAAACCACCGACTGCTCGTTCGGATCGAGCGTCAGCAGCTGGTTGAACTTCTCCGACCACGGCGGCAAGACGTCCCAGCGCAGGCCGTAGTTCAGCGTCAGCTCGGGCGTGGCGCGCCAGCTATCCTGCGCGTACACCCCGGCGTAGTGGTTGCGGTTGTAGAAGTTCTGCCCCTCGCCCTGGGTGTAGCTGGAGTCGATGCCGATCAGAAAATCCGCGAAGTCGGAGCCGGTCTCGCTGCCGGTGAAGGAGAAGCTGCCGTTGTCGTAGACCGTCGGGTGCGTATTGATCTGGTCGGCATGAAAGGTCGCGCCAAAGGAAAGCGTGTGCGTGCGCACCGTGCGGCTGTAGTCGTCCGCGACCTCGAAGGTGTTCTCCGCCTGGAACAGGCTGGTGACGTCGGTGCCGAGCGTGAAGCTGTTGAAGATCACGTTTTCGACGCCTTCGATTTCTGGCAGCAGAGGCACGATGCCGGACGTAGCCTCGCCCGTGACGAAGCCCTGCGAGGCCAGCGATACGCCCACGCCATCGCGCGGCTGCCCGACTGAAGCCGCGTTGCGCAGATAGCTGACGTGCGCCTGGTTGGTTGCGTTCGCGCCGAAAGTGGTGACGAGATTGGCGGTATAAAGCTGCGCGCGGCCAATATTCTGCGCGTTGAAGCCGGGCACGGTCGCGCCGCCCTGACCGGTCGGGTACGGGTTGAGCAAGGTATAGTCGTCCAAGAAGTAGTACCCGGTCAGGGTTCCCGCGGGAGTGGCGCGGTCCAGCCGGATGGCCCCTTTGTCGTCCCGCACCCGCTGCGCATAGCTGGAGGTCGAGAATACCGCGCTGCCCTGGTTTGGCTGCGGAATATACGCCAGCAGGGCTCGCGCCGGGGCGGAGAACGCTGCCTGCGGAATGACGCCGCCGGGGAACACGCAGGTCGCGGACGTGCAGCCTGCCACGGAGTACGGCTCACCCTGCTGGACGGCATACCCGAGACGGCTGCTGAGCAGCTGCGCGAACGAGCCTCCGCTGACGGTGCCGGTCAGCGCCGCCGCCTGATCGGAAAGGTCGCCGGTGCGATCGGCGAGCGAAGGCACCGCGATCAGGCCGGTGTCGATGCCCTCTGTCTGCCGCGTGCCTTGATAATCGGCGAAGAAAAAGAGCTTCGCCGCGTGCGGCACAGGGCCGCCCAACGTCCCGCCAAACTGGTTCTGGTGAAACGGCGCGCGCACCAGCGAGAAGTAGTTACGCGCGTCGAGCGCCGTATTGCGGAAGTAGTCGTACCCGCTGCCATGCATCTCGGGGCCGCCGCCGCGGGTCTCGACCTGGATCTGGCCTCCGCTCTGGTTGCCGAGCTTGGCGTCGAAGCTGCTCGTCAGCACCTCCAGATCGGCGACCGAATCAAGCGTCGGCACCACGGCGACGCCCATGTTGACATCCTCCTGCACATCCGCCCCGTTGACCCGAAAGGCGTTCGCGGTCTCGCGCTGTCCGCTGACCGAGAGCGCGCCGATATCCAGGTCGCCTGAGGGCGGGGTGCTGGCGACGCCGCTCATCACCACTGCGTTCGGCTGTGCCGAGCTCAGCGGCACTACACCCGGGCTCAGGGCGAGTAAATCCGTAAAGCTGCGGCCATTCAGCGGAATGGCCGCCAGCTGCCCCTGGGCCAGTATTCCGCCCAGCTGCGTCTCGGTCGGCTCGAGCGTGCTGCCGCCGGCTCCCTCGACGTCCACGCTTTCGACCTGCCCGGCCAGCCGGAGCGGAACGAGCAGCAGGGGAGGCAAGACGCCGGCCGGCAAGTCGATCACGGCCGCGGCGAAACCCGGTGCGCTGACAGTCAGTTGGTAGGGGCAGGGCTCCGGCAGTGCGAGGCGAAACGATCCGGCCGCATCGGCCTCAGAGGTGAGGCTGGGCTCCCCGGCGGTTTTGAGCCGCAAATGTGCGTGCGGAACGGCCGCGCCGGAAGGATCGACGACTTTTCCTGGTTCGGTCCGTGTTGCCGGCTGCTGCGCGAAAGCGCGTGTCAGAATAACGTCAAAGACAACGAAAGCAAGCCGCAGAGAGCGGCGAGAGCGTGTACGCATGAGGCTCCGTGACAAGCCCGGCGCTGAGCCCTATGATGACGGAAGAGCTCGCAGCCGGTCTCGGTATGTGTGTTCGCGGAAGCCCTTCTGTCTCGGCCAAGAGGGGATGGGCTTCCGCCTCTCTGAATATACGACAAAAATGGTCCGAGATGCGGCGAAGCTCCGGCTTAGCCTGCTGCGGCGGCGATTTTCTGTTTCACCGCGCGTGCAACCTGCCGGCCGACCAGGGCCAGCTGTCCGGCCACGGCGGCGTCCGCGCAGCCACCTTCGGCATCGAATTTCGAGATGGAACTGTTGACCGCGGCTGCGTATGGAGTGGGCCACCCGCGCAGGGAGTGCACGATCGAGCGCAGTGCCGCCACCGTGCTGCCCGTCGCCTGCCAGCCATACGCGGTGACGACGAGGCCCACCGGCAGGTCATCGAGGTACGGCCTCCCGTCCTTGGCCGTCTCCTCGATCAGGTCGATCGCGTTCTTCACCAGGCCGGAAACGCTGCCGTGATACCCGGGACTTGCGAGGATAACGCCCGACGCCTCGCGCACCGCCGCCACAAAGTCATGCTCTTCCTGGGTGCGGTCATGCAGATGCGGTGTGTACAGCGGAAGCCGCGCAAGCGCCTGGCCGCCGAAGATCCGCGTGCGCATGCCGGCTTCTCTGGCGGCATTGAGCGCCATCTCCAAGGCACGTTCGGTCGACGAGCCGGCCACGGTTGTCCCTCCGATTCCAACCACCAGCGGCGCCATTCCGTCCGGCATACGGCTTCCTCCTCCTGAAACGCTCACCGATCAGCGTACACGCGGCGCATCGGTCCGTGCTGCGATTCTTGCGCTGTTCTGCAGCGGCTTGTTTTCAGGAGATCCGCTCTGGCACTCCGCCGCTCGGGGCTTCGGGAAAATGGCCGCGCGTCAGCCGGTAGTAGAGCACCGGCGTCACGACCAGGCTGAGCAGCAAGGAAATCCCTAAACCGCCGATCACCGCGATCGCCAGCGGCTGCAGCATCTCCGAGCCTGCGCCGAGAGCGAGCGCGAGAGGAAGCATGCCGGAGACCGCGGCCAGCGCGGTCATCAGGATCGGCCGGAGCCGCCGCTGCGCCGCCAGGACCATGGCCTCGCGAGCCTCAGCGCCTTCGGCACGAAACCGTTCGTCGGCATCGAGCAGCAGGATCCCGTTTTTGGCTACGATGCCGATCACCATGATGAGTCCCATGAACGAAGCGACATTAAAGGTCATGCCGGTAACGAGCAGCCCCGCCACTACGCCTCCGATCGAGAGCACCGATGAGGCGAGGATCGCCAGTGGCGCGGCGAAGTTGCGGAACTCGGTCAGGAGCACAGCAAACACCAGCACCAGCGCGAGCAGAAGTACGCGGAGCAGCTCCGCGAAGGATTTCTGCTGCTCCTGAAAGGTGCCTCCGTACTCCACGCGCACGCCGGCCGGCAGACGCATCGCCTGCACGCGCGCCTGGACCTCCTTGACGGCTGTGCCCAGGTCCGTGCCCTCGAGCCTCGCGGTGACGACCACCAGGCGCTGGAGGTTTTCGCGGCGAATCTCATTCTGCGGCGGCAGCTCGGTGATGCCGGTCATCGACCCGAGCGAGGCGGTGCGGCCGGAGGCGGAGTTGAAGACAGTATCGCGGATGGAAGCAAGACTCTGCCGGGTCTCCGGCCCCAGCCGCACGCGGATCGTGTAGGGCCGGCCGTGCGTGATCAGCGGAGCGCTGACCGTGACTCCGTCGAGGATTGAGGTCGCATCCTCGGCAACCTCGGTGGGCGTAAAGCCGAGCCGGGCGGCAAGCTGAGGGTCCACCTCGAAGCTGGTCGCCGGTCCGCTAAGGGTGTTGTCCACGCCGTTCTCCACATCAACGACGCCGTCCACCTTTTTGATCTCGGTGGCGACGCGTGGGGCAAGAGTGGTCAACAGATGCGCGTCTTCGGCGAAGAGCTTGATCTGGATCGGCTCGGGAGCGTTCGAAAGGTCGCCGATGTTGTCCTGCAGCACCTGGGTGAACTCTACATCCAGCTCCGGTTCGGTCCGCTTGATCTGTCCGCGGATGCCGGCCATGACAGCATCGATGCCGCGGCTGCGCTTGCTTTTCAGCTTTACCGTGATGTCGCCGTAGTTGGCTTCTGTGACCGCGGCAAAGCCCATCTGCAGCCCTGTCCGGCGGCTGGTGACCTCGACCTCCGGCGTGTTGCTCAGGATGCGGTGAACGTGATCGAGAACCTGGTTCGTCGAGTCGAGCGAGGAGCCTGCGGGCATCACGTAGTCCAGCACAAAGCCGCCTTCGTCCATCTCCGGCAGAAGATCGGAACCGAGCGAACGATAACCCGCATACGTTCCAGCGACCAGCAGCAGACAAAGAAGACCCAGCCAGACAGGCCGCGTGAGAGACCAGACGAGCGCATACGTATGCCAGCGCACGATGCGCGCGAGCAGGCCGCCCTCCCCGGCGGCTTCCACGTGTGTGTGCACGGTCTTCTGTTCCTCCAGCAGGACCAACGCAAGCCCCGGCGTAAAGCTGACGGCCAGCACCAGCGAGGTCAGCAGCGCAACCGCCATGGTGATGGCAAGCGCACGGAAGAAGCTGCCGGTCACGCCTGTTACAGCAATCAAAGGCAGGAAGACGACAACCGGCGTGATGGTCGACCCGATGAGCGGGCGGGCGATCTCCTGGAGCGCGTTTCGGACCGCTTCGACCCGCGGCTCACCCGCGTCGCGGTGCGAAACGATGTTTTCCACCACCACAATGGCATCGTCAATGACCAGCCCGATCGCTGCGGCCAGGCCACCCAGCGGCATCAGGTTGAAGCTCTGCCCGATGCCCCAGAGAGCAAGCACGGTCACCGCGATCGTGACCGGGATCACAAGGCCGGCGATGAGCGAGGAACGCCAGTCCCGCAGGAAGAGGAACAGGATCAGACATGCCAGCACGAAGCCGATCAGGATCGCGTCGCGCACGCTCTGGATGCTTTCGCGAACGATCTGCGACTGATCGTAGAACGGCTGGAGACTGACTCCAGCCGGCAGCTTGGTGCGCAGCTGGGCCACCTCCGCGGCCACGCCGTCCGCCACCGCAACGGTGTTGCTGCTGGGCTGCCTTGCGATGTTGAGCAGCACCGCCGGCTGGTTGTTGGCGCGCACCGCCGTGTAGACCGGCATCGTGCCCAGTTCGACGGCCGCGACATCCCCCACGCGCACCGGGGCGCCGCTCGCTGTGGTCTTGACCGCCAGTTGCTTCAGGCTGTCGAGATCGTGCGCCTGGGCGCCCACCAGCGCCAGAACAAGCTGATGATCCTGCTGGTACAGCCCGGGCGAATCGATGATGTTGGCCGTCTGGATGGCGTTGGTCAGATCCAGCACCGTGACCCCGGCAGCCTGCATCCTCGCCATATCGGGGACGACATGGTACTCGGGAATCGCGCCGCCCTGAAGGAGCACGGTACTGACGCCGGGCACGCGATTCAGCGGAGGCTTCAGCGTGTAGGTGGCCAGCTCCCACAGCTGACTCTGCGAGATCGTGTTCGAGGTAAGGCTATAGCCAAGAATCGGAAAAGTCGCGAAGGTCAGGCGAGTGGTTGTGATCTTCGCCGTGGAAGGCAAGGATTGCTGCGTTTGGCTCAGGGCCGCGTCCACCAGCTGCAGCGTGCGGAACATGTCTACCGACCAGTCAAAGAAGAGACTTACATCCGCTGAACCGCGGCTAGTGGTGGAACGGACGGTGAGCAGGCCGGGCACGCTGTTGACCGCGTCCTCGATCGGTTTGGTAATCGTTACCTGCATCTGCTCGACTGGCATGACGCCGTTATCGACGCCGATGACGATACGGGGAAAATTAGTCTCGGGAAAGACCGCGATGGGGGTCTGAAAGAAGGCGTATATGCCCGCCACGGTGAGCGCGACGGCCAGAAACAGGATGGTGCGCACCGATCGCGCAAGCCAGTACGGCTCTGTCTGTGGAAGCGCAGAAGCAGCCTTTGGAAATGCGGGAGGAGCGGTCATTCGTCTTTGTCCGCGGCGTCTGCACCGGGCTTGCTGACGACCACCTTAGTGCCGTCATCGAGCCCATAGCCGCCTTGGGTGACGACGCTGTCCCGGACAGAGACGCCGGAGAGAATCTGCACGGTATCCGCGGTCCGAAGGCCGACCGTGACCGGCTGCTTCTTGGTGGTGCCGTCCGGCTGTACCACGACGAGGTTCGTGCTGCCATCGTCCGCCGGCACGATCGCTGAGACGGGGACTTGAAGGGCGTTAGGCACCGTCCTGCCCTCTAGCACGGCATGCACCGGGGTGCCGACCTTGAGGCGCCCGTCGCTGTTCGGCAGCTTCAGCCAAACCTCAACCGTCGTCGACCCCGGATCAAGCGCAGGGCTGATGAAGGAGACGGTCGCGTCAAGCGGATGCTCGAGCCCCGGCACGGTGACTCTTGCAGAACGGCCGAGCCGTAGCTTCTGCGCCGACGCCTGCGCCAGATGCAGCTTGGCCAGCAGCGAAGAGGTGTCCATGACCGTGATGACTGGGGTGCCGGCGGCAGCGGTCTCGCCGGGAAACAAAGGGCGGTCCGTCACGACGCCGTCGATAGGGCTGCGCAGGCTCGCAAAGCTTATCTGCGCTTGTGCGTTTTCGAGTCTTCCTTGTGCGGAGGTGAGCTGGCCCTGGGCGGCCTGCTGATCGGTCAGCCGCGTCGTCTGCTCGAGCAGCGCGGCGTGCTGGCGGGTAGCGTCGTACGCGGCCTGCGCCTGCACTTCGGCGGCCGAGGCTGCGTCCGCCTCACGCCCGGAAAGCGCACCCTGCTTGTACAGCGCTTGTCTCTCTCGGGCCGTGCGCGACGCGACCGCGAGCGCCGCTTTCTGCTGCGCCAGATCGAGCTCCGCCTTCTTCACTTCTTCGGGGATGGTGGTCTGGGTAGTGGCCGTCAGGTTGGCCTGGGCGCTGAGCAGCGCTCCGGAGCTCTCGAGCGCACTGCCTTGCAGGTCGCGGTCGTCGAGCGACACCAGCAGTTGCCCGCGGTGGACGTGGGCGCCGCGCTGCACGTACTCCGCCCGGATGGGCGCGCTGACCCGGGGAGAGATGGCGGCCGCGGAGATAGGCGCAAGAATGGCATCCGCGGCTATCTCGTCCGAGATCGGTCCCACGGTAGGATGAGCGGCCTCCACCGTCACGGAGACCTCCGGAGCCTCTTGAGCCTTCTTCTTGCATCCGTCAGCAGCCGGCAACGCAAGGCTCAGAAGCAGCAAAAGCGAACCAGAGAGGCAGGAGCCGCGAAGGGAAGGCATCAGAGTCTCCCCGTCAGGGTTTGCAGGTCGGCCCGCGCGAGCGCGTAGCGGGTGCGCCCGTCGATGGCCGCGTTTTCCGCCGAAAGCAACGCGCCTTCCGCATCGACGACCTCAAGCGCACTGCTTTCGCCATCCACATAACGCAGGTTGGTCAGGCGCAGACTTTCGCGAGCGGTGGTCACGCTGCTGTCGAGCAAGGCGAGCTGCTCCGAGGCGGCGCTGGCTTCCGCGTAACCTTCGCTGAGGTCGGCGAGCAGGCGTCGCTGCGCCGCTGTGAACGCGACCTTGGCGGCGTCCTCGCGAAGCTTCGCCTCTTTCACCCTGCGCTCGGTCGCAAGCCAGTCCCACACCGGAATATCCAGCTGCGCGCTCATGGAATAGCCCAGGTTGCGAATGCCATCCGGACCGTGGACGCCGAAGTTGGTGGCGTCGATGCCATACGTGAAGTTGAGGGCAAGTTCCGGCAACAGCGCAGTGCGAGCGGTATAGGTCTCGGCCTCTGAGACCTGCAGGGAAGCAAGCGCGCTACGCAGCTCAGGATTATTTTGGCCTGCCAAGCTTTGGACAGTGGCACGGTCGGCAAGCGCGGGCGCAGCGTCCTGCGATACGAGGGAGAACGCGGTGGACGGGTCGGGATACAGCAGGACGGCCAGCTCGATGCGCGCTTTCTCCGCGGCGACCTGCGCATCCTGCAACTCACGCTCGCGCTGCTGCTGCGTCAGCTGCGCCTTCAGCACGTCCGCATGCGCCGCCTCGCGGGCGGCTTCACGCTTGCCCGTGATCTCCAGGAAGTGGTTGGCTTCATCCAGCGCTTCCCGGGCGATGCGCACTTTCTCTTCCCCCGTGTGCGCGGCGAAAAACAGCGACACCACCGTGGCCACCAGTCCTCGCCGGGCGATCTCCAACTCCGCCTGGGCACGCGCGGCGTTCGCGTCCGCCAGCCGGACAGAGCCGACCTGCCCCAGGCCGAGGGTCTCGTTAAAGACGCCCTGACTGCTGTACTCGCGCACCGCATTGTTTGCAATGAAGATGGGTGCCGGAGCGTTCGTCGTTTGCCCGATGCGGCTGGCCGGAACGCCGTTCGGTTCCGTATAGATGGTCTGGTTGTGGTACGTGGCGGTGGGTAGCAGGGCCGTGCGGGCGATCTTGCGATCGAGCGCCGCCACCCTTTGCTCCGCCGCGGCGGCCGCAAAGGCAGGCTCGTTGGCGGTCGCCCGCGCGATGGCCTGCTCGAGGGTAAGCGTCTCGGGTGCTCCTGCCCGCGGCCCAGGCGTACCCTGTGCGTCGCCCGGCCGGCTTGCCAACGCAAGCAGCCACAGTGTGGCCGCGGCGGCGCAGCCCGCATACAGTGAAAACCTCATGACAAAACACGTTAGCGCGCGAGACTTAACCGAACCTGAAGCCGAGTGCGCCTTTTGGATCACTGGGCGCTAAAGCTGGCCGTACTTTGCGAGCGCCGCTAGGAGAGGCAGCCCCCCTGCGATCTCCTGGCGGGCTTCGGACTCGGTCTGCGAAAGCTGGGCCGCCGCCGCAGCCACCTGCTCAACAAGAACCGAGGGGATGCTGATGAGGCCGTCTGCGTCCCCCACCAGAAGGTCTCCCGGGGAGATCGTCAGCCAGTCGCGTAGAGCTCCGCGGACACGGACCGGGGTCTGGCGAGCAGTCACCTTCCAGCGGCCGACCCCCTGGGCCGGCGTGCGATACCGCGTAAAAACGGGCATGCCGCACTCGCGCAGAAAGCGGACATCCCGGACGCCGCCGTCGACCACCGCAGCCACCACTCCGCGGGAGCGCATGGCGGTGGCGAGCAGATCGCCAAAGCAGCACACACCCTCAACGCCCTGGCCGGCCCACACGGCCACCGCTCCGGGCGGCATGCCATCGATCGCTTCCAGCTTGGCCCGGTCACTTCCGGAGTAGGTCGCGGCCTCGCCGGCAACGGTGTACACCGGGCCCGCGAAGGCGCTGCCTTCGAGCACCGGGAAAAGGCGGTTGTCGAGCACCGGCGGTTCAAGGTGCAGCTGGTCGAAGATGTCGGAAATAGCGGCGGTGCCGGCGACCTGAAGGATGGAAGTGATCTCGAGAGTCTGCATCGAGACAAGGCTACAGGAAACGTTCTTATGAGAGTTTTCTTGGTGGACGCGGAAGGAATCGAACCTTCAACCAGTCGATTAAGAGTCGAATGCTCTGCCAGTTGAGCTACGCGTCCAGGGTGAATCAGGTGAAGGTGCCGGGCTTCGGAAAGGGCCGGTCGCTCGGCCGCACCTTAGTGAGAATAGCACGCTTGGAGACTCCGGAGACCGGAAGCATAAGCGAAACACGACCGCATTTCGCTTATGCCGAGATGACCTCAGGAGGGGGCTACGCTGGCGTCAGCCGACGAAGTCGACCTTGGCTTCCATGGGAATGACGCCGCGCTCAAACCCCATGGCGAGGATGCGGCGGATGGCTTCCCGGCCGTCGTCCCCGAAGTCAAGCGAACGCTGGTTGACGTACATGCCGACATAGCGGCTGGCCAGGTTGGGGTCGAGGTCGCGGGCAAACTGCATCGCGTACGCAAGCGCCTCTTCGCGATGATCGAGCGCATGCTGGATGGAGTCGCGGACCGCGTTGGCGACCGTGCGCATCGTCTCCGGGCCAAGGGCGCGGCGGATAACATTTCCGCCGAGCGGCAGCGGCAGACCTGTCTCCCCGTGCCACCACTGGCCGAGGTCGAGGACCTTCAACAGACCGTCGTTGCCGTAGGTGAGCTGGCCCTCATGAATCAGCAGGCCGGCGTCGAACTCGCCGGCGGCCACGGCCGGGATGATCTTATCGAAGTCGACCGTGACCGTCTCAATCTCGGGAGCGAAGAGCTTGAGGGTGAGATAGGCAGTCGTAAGGGTTCCCGGAACCGCGATGCGAAGACGGCGGATTTCATCCGGGGTATAGCGGCGCGGAGCGACGATCATCGGGCCGTAGTTGTCGCCCATGCTGCCGCCCGAGGCCATGATGCTGTACCTGTCCTGCAGGTAGGGGTAGGCGTGGAAACTGATGGCGGTGACGTCGAAGAAAGCCTCGTCGATGGCGCGGTGGTTGAGAGCTTCGATGTCGGTCAGCGTATGGATAAACTTGAAGCCGGGAACACGGATCTTGCTGGTGGCAAGTCCGTAGA
>CAXUEE010000080.1:8531-14429 GCA_964249905.1 uncultured Acidobacteriaceae bacterium | reverse complement strand
GGGCAGGCGCTACCCTTCGCGGTGCTGGGGCAGCGGATCGGGCGCAAGCGGGTGGGCAACGAGATTCGGAAGCAGGTGCCGGTCGTGTTTATGGCGTTTGACCTGATGTTCGCGGAGGGTGAACTGCTGCTGCCGCTGCCCTTGCGCGAGCGGCGCAACCAGCTGGAAGCCGTGGTGGAGGCGCTGGTGGATCGGGTGCGGTCGCCGCTGGAGCTGAGCGAGCATGCGGTGCGTCAAGGGGCGGCGCAGGCGGTGATGTTTGGGGCGGAAGAGGAGGCGGAGGAGGAGCGTGTGGCGCGGCTGATGATTTCACCGTCGCGGCTGGTGGAGAGCGCGGGATCGGCGTATCAGCCGGGGCGAAGGGGTCTCGCGTGGGTGAAGCTGAAGCGTGAGCTGGCGACGCTCGATGTGGTGATTACGGGGGCGGAGTACGGGAGTGGGCGCAAGGCTCCGTTTTTGAGCGACTATACCTTTGCGGTGCGGGGGCCGGCGGGCGAGCTGCTGAACGTGGGCAAGGCGTATAGCGGGGTGACGGATGCGGAGATTGTGGAACTGACGGAGTTTCTGAAGGCGCATACGCTTGAGGATCGCGGGCATTTCCGCACCGTCGAGCCGCTGGTGGTGCTGGAGGTGGCGTTCAACAACATCATGCGGAGCGACCGGCATGCGAGTGGGTTTGCGCTGCGATTTCCGCGGATTCTGCGGATCCGGACGGACAAGCCGCTGGGGGAGATCGATACCGTAGCGCGGGTAGAGGAGGTGTACCAGAGCCAGGTGGATAAGCCGGTGGAGGGGTGAGGGGCATGCAACGCAAGAGTGTTACGCGCAACGTAAAGATAAACGTTGATGATTTTTGGAATACGCATAAATTAGGGGTGACTCTGGACGCTGGTTACGTCCAGAGCTGATTCTGGTTATAAGTGCGCTAAGAGCAGCAGCAAAGCGAATAGCTTGATCAAGAGAAACAGGGCAACTTCGCCCGGCAACTCCAGATCCAGCGTCTTCCATTGACCTTGATCGGTCTCATGGCTTCTCACCTCCTTTACAGAGGATCACCTCGGGGTTGCAGCCCCGAGGCATTCGCTTTTCAGGGCGAATCTTGTCTCATCGGCGGCGTACCCTGTGCGAACCAGTTCTGTAAAAGCTTGGCCAGTGTCACTGACGGTTGCGGGCCGGTATCCCACGGATGTACAGTATGGGAGACATGGCGATCTGCTTCAGCCCGTCGTTTACCATCCGCTATTGGCGCGGCTATCCGCGTCGAGAAGCGGCCCGGGCGTCGTAGAGGTCTTCTGAGGATCAGAACAGGTAAGACTCAGACGATTGATCGCAACGAACCAGACGAGCCGCTACCCTATAGGGAGCGGCTTTTGTGTTGTCGAAGCTCAAGTTGAGGAGTGCGCATGGCAACGTTGGCGAATCCGGTGGAGATTGCGGCAGAGGTGAAGGGGCGGTTCGGTGCGTACGGCGGGCGGTATGTGCCGGAGACGCTGATGGCGGCGCTTGAGGAGCTCGAAGAGGCCTATGAGGTCGCGGATGCCGACCCGGCGTTCCATGCGGAGCTCGATGACTTGCTGCACCACTACTGTGGACGGCCAACGGCGATGTACTTCGCCAAGCGGCTGACGGAGCAGCTGGGCGGAGCGCAGATCTGGCTGAAGCGCGAAGACCTGCTGCACACGGGGGCGCACAAGATCAACAACGCGCTCGGGCAGGGATTGCTGGCGCGGCGAATGAGCAAGCAGAGGATTATTGCCGAGACAGGTGCGGGCCAGCATGGCGTGGCGACGGCGACAGTGTGCGCGCTGCTGGGGCTCGAGTGCGTGATCTACATGGGTGAAGAAGACATGCGCCGGCAGGAGTTGAACGTGTACCGGATGCGGCTGCTGGGGGCGGAGGTGCGCGGAGTAAACTCGGGCTCGGCGACGCTGAAGGACGCGATCAACGAGGCGATGCGCGACTGGGTGACGAATGTGCGGACGACGTATTACATCCTGGGCTCGGCGCTGGGGGCGCATCCGTATCCGACGATGGTGCGGAACTTTCATCGGGTGATTGGGCGGGAGGCGCGGGAGCAGATCCTGGAGCAGGCGGGCAAGCTTCCGGACGCGATTGTGGCGTGTGTGGGCGGCGGGTCGAATGCGATTGGCGCGTTCTATGAATTCCTTCCGGATGCTTCGGTAAGGCTGATCGGGGTGGAGGCTGGCGGTCGTGGATCGGCGCTGGGCGAGCATGCGGCGCGGTTTCAGAAGGTGGGCGGCGGGATTCCAGGCGTGCTGCAAGGTACGTACTCGTATGTGTTACAAAATGACTCCGGGCAGGTGAGCGGGACGCATTCGGTGAGTGCGGGGCTCGACTATGCGAGTGTGGGGCCGGAGCATGCGATGCTGCATGACTCGGGGCGGGCGGAGTATGTGTCGTGCTCGGATGAGGAGGCGCTGAAGGCGACGGTTGCGTTGAGCCGCACGGAGGGGATTGTGCCGGCGCTCGAGACCGCGCATGCGGTTGCGGAGGCGATGCGGATGGCTCCGGGGATGGGGAAGGATGAGATTGTGCTGGTGAATCTTTCTGGGCGAGGCGATAAGGATATGGGCATTCTGGCGCGGGAGTTAGAGCTGGGTGGAGCGCCGGCGGAGAATGTGGGCGAGTCGGCGCCGAAGGGAAGCCTCTAGTGCCAATTGCGTTCAGAACCACGCCGGGCCGGGTTGCGTATCTGACAGCGTGCGATCCGGACCTGGCGACGACGCGGGAGATTGCGCGGGCGGCGATCGACAATGGCGCGGACGTAATTGAACTGGGAGTGCCATTCAGCGATCCGCTGGCAGATGGGCCGGTGATCCAGCGTGCGAGTGAGCGGGCGGTAGCTCGGGGGACGCGGCTGACTGATGTGCTGGGGCTGGCGAAGGAACTGCGTGCGGCGCGGCCAGCGTGTGGGCTGGTGATCTTCAGCTATTTGAACCCGGTGGTGCGGATGGGGCTGAAGACGTTTTGCGCGGCGGCAAAAGATGCGGGCGCGGACGGGGTGTTGCTCACGGACATGATTGTCGAAGAGGCGGCGGAGTACCTGGCGGCGATGGAGGCCAATGCGCTGGCGCCGATCTTTTTGGCGGCACCGACCAGTCCTGAGAAGCGGTTGCGGGCGATTGGCGCGGCTTCGAAAGGGTTTGTGTATGCCATTTCGCGCGTGGGCATTACAGGCACGCAGGATACGATTGCGGGGGATGCGAAGGATCTGGTAACGCGGCTGCGGAAGGTGACGGACCTGCCGGTAGCGGTGGGGTTTGGGATCTCGAACGCGGAGCATGTGCGGGCGGTCGGCGAGTTTGCGGATGCGGCGATTGTGGGCAGTGCGTTGGTGGCGCTGATTGAGAAGGCAGAGCCGGCGGAGGCGCCGCGGGTGGTGGGCCAGTTTATTCGGGGTTTGCGGGCAGGTACAGCATGAGCACGAGGAGCTTTGGACGATGGAAATAGAAGACTGGCGGAAGCAGATTGACGAGATGGATGAGCAGATTGTGGAGCTGATCAGCAAACGCGCAAATGCGGCTAAGCAGATTGGCCTGCTGAAGCGAGAGACGACGCTACCGGTGTATGAGCCGCAGCGGGAGCGCGATGTATTTGAGCATGTAAAACGGATCAACCCGGGGCCTCTCTCAAACGCAGAGATGATGGACGTGTATGAGCGCCTGATCGACGTGATGCGGACCCTGCAGCGCCGGGATATGTAACAGAAATGGTTCGCGAACGAAACAGTATGTAACCGAAGTTGAACTTACTTCAGGGACACGAAAGACGACGGGAAGACGAGCGTGGCGATGATTGTAGTGATGCAGGGCAGTTCGACGGTGGAGCAGGTGCAGCAGGTGATCGAGCGGATGGTGGAGCTCGGGTTCAATGTGCATCGGACAACGGGGGTCGACCAGGTGATTCTGGCCGGGGTGGGAACGCCGAGTCATTTTGATGTGGCGGAGTTCAGCGTGCTGCCAGGGGTTCATGAGGCCTACCGGATCTCGTCGCCGTACAAGCTGGCGGGGCGGAGTTTTCGTCCGGAAGGCACGCAGATCACGTTCCCGAATGGCGTGGTGGTGGGCGGCGAACAGGTGACGATGATGGCCGGGCCGTGCTCGGTGGAGAGCCGGGAGCAGATCCTGACCAGCGCAAAATTCGCCGCGAAGGCGGGCTGCCAGTTTCTGCGCGGAGGCGCGTTCAAGCCGCGCAGCTCGCCATACAGCTTCCAGGGCATGGGCCTGGAGGGCTTGAAGCTGCTGCGTGAGGTGACCGACGAGACGGGTTTGCTGGTGATCACGGAGGTGATGGAGATCTCGCAGATTGAGCTGATGCTGCCGTACATCGACTGCTTCCAGGTGGGCGCGCGCAACATGCAGAACTTCAACCTGCTGCGGGAGCTGGGCCATGTGCGCAAACCGGTATTGATGAAGCGCGGCATCGCGGCGACCATTGAAGAGGTCTTGCTTTCGGCCGAGTACATTCTTTCCGGCGGCAATTACGAGCTGATGTTGTGTGAGCGCGGCATCCGGACGTTTGAGACGTATACCCGCAATACGTATGACGTTTCGGCGATCCCGGTGCTGAAGAAGCTGACGCATCTGCCGGTGTTCGGCGACCCCTCGCATGGGGTGGGCAAGCGGGAGTTTGTGCCGCCATTGGCCTTGGCAAGTGTGGCGGCGGGGGCGGATGGATTGCTGCTCGAGATGCACCCGAATCCGGAGAAGGCGATGAGCGATGGCGCGCAAAGCCTGTATCCGGAGCAACTGGAGAAGCTGGTGGCGCAGCTGCGAATGCTGGCTCCGGTGGTGGGGCGGACGTTGGCGTAGCCTGAAACTCATGATGCGAAACGTGGTGATCGTCGGGACGGGTTTGATCGGCGCGTCCGTGGGTTTGGCGCTGCGGCGCGTGGACTTCACCGGCAAGATCACGGGCATCGACCAAAATGCAGACGAGGGCGCGGCAGCGGTGCGCATGGGCGCGGTCGATTACGCCGTAGCGAGCGACTACGAGGCCGTGGCGGCGTGTGTGGAAGCGGATGTGATTGTTCTGGCCGTGCCGGTGCTGGCGATTCTGGACTGGATGCAACGGCTGGCGACGGTGCTAGGGCCGGGGCAGCTGGTGACGGATGCGGGAAGCACGAAGCGAACGATCGCCGAATTCGCCGGGCCGCTGTTTGGCGGGGCGGGGCAGGCGCGGTTTTTGCCCGGACATCCCATGGCCGGCAAGGAGTCCGGCGGCGCCAGGCGGGCTGAGGGAACGCTGTTCCATGGAGCGATGTGGTTATTCACGCCGATACGCGAGATGGGTGAGTTGGAACGCGATTGGCGGGGCTGGGTGGAGCGATTTGGCTCCCGCGCGATGGATCTAGAGCCGGCGCGGCATGACCGGATCTGTGCCTCGGTGAGTCATTTGCCGCAGATGGTGTCGACAGCGATGTCAGCCATGTTCGCGGATCTATTTGCGGAGGCTCCGGAGCTTGCCGAGGAGTTCGCGGCGATTGGCGGGCGGGCGTTCCGCGAGATGACGCGGCTGGGGGCGAGCCCGTACAGCATGTGGCGGGACGTGGCGTTCACCAACACGGAGCCGCTGACGGCCGCGCTGCTGGCACTCGAGCAGCGGCTGGCTCATATGCGAGAAAACTTGAAGACGCCTGAGCTGCGGGAGGAGTTCGCGAAAGCGAATGCATTTCGGGGCGGGTGAGCGTTCCCCACGCATCGCGGTGATCTATGGGTATACAGCACTCTCGCTTGCGTGAAGCAAGGCAGCTCTCATCGGGATGACGAGGTTGCGGATTCCGAGGAAGCCGCTGGGCAGTGCGCGGTCCTCGGAAGCGGTCGGGGCGGCGACGGACACGGTAAGCGTGAGTGTGTTGACGAGAGAAAGGCTCTGGAG
>CAXUEE010000080.1:0-8521 GCA_964249905.1 uncultured Acidobacteriaceae bacterium | reverse complement strand
GCCCTGGAGCTTGCCTGTAAGCAAGACGGAACGGATCACTCAGGCAGGAACAGCAGCACGTGGCTCGGGCGGCCAAGGAGGTAAGGCCTCGAAGGCAGGCCTCGCGAAGAGATAGCCCTGCATCCGGTATATACCCAGATCGCAGAGCACCTGCATTTCTTCTTTCCGCTCGATGCCTTCAGCGATGACCAGTATGCCGAGCTCGTCGCAGACCCGGGCGATGGAGCGCACGATGGAGCGGCTGGCTGGGCGGTCGTCAAGATTTTGGATGAGAGCGCGATCGATTTTGATCATGTCCGGTTGGAAAACGGAGAGCAGGCTGAGCCCGGAGTGGCCTGCGCCGAAGTCGTCGATGGCGACGCGGAGCCCATGCTTCTTGTATTCGGTCATGATGTTGCGCAGATGTTCCTGGCTGTGAACTTCTTCCACCTCGGTGATCTCGAAGATGATGCGCTCGAGCGGAAGGCCGACTGTGGTGGCGGCTTGAAACGTGCGGCGAAGGCATTGGGCCGGCTCGTATACGGCGTTGGGAAAAAAATTGATGCTGAGATCGGCAGGGGTGGCGAGAATGCCGAGCCGTGCCGCGGTTTCAATGGCCTTCTCACGGCAGCGCTGGTCGAACGCGTATCGGTTGTTGTGCAACCTGCTGGAAAGGACGGAAGCGATAGGGTCGCCCTCCGGCCCGCGGGCGAGGGCCTCGTAAGCGAAAACGTGTTTCGCCTTCAGGTCTACGATCGGTTGAAACGCCATGGAGAAGTTAAACGCAGGCCCAGCATTGCAGAGCTTACAGGTCTTGCCGTCGTGGGTAGGAAACCATGCTTTATCCGTCTTGGGAGAGCTTGCCATGTGAATCGAAGCGAGCGGATCGTCTACGGGCGGCGCGGGTGCTGGTCTCTGCTTCTTCATGGTCTTAAACCTAACTCCGTACAGCACCGGAGTCACCATCCTATCTCCGCGGCTCCTCGCAATGTCGGTTGTGCGACATATGGAGCTGCCTTTCATGGCATTGTTCGTCCGGTCAACGGGTTGACGCTGTTCCCTGTTCGATAGATTCAATGCGCGGCCAGCTCTTCAGGTGCGGGTTTGGCAGCCTTGGTGGGCAGGCGCATCAGGAACGGGAGCGGCGTAAGGCAGAAGATGGCGGCAGCCAGAAGGAAGAAGGCGTTTTTGTAGGCGAGCATGGAAGCCTGCCGTTGGAGCTGTGCGTAAGCGTAGCCGACGGCCATCTGCATGGATTGGGCAGCGCTCATACCCTCGTTGCGGAAGATGCGGGCGATCGTGTTCAGATAACCGGCATACTGCATGGAACCGGGGACCGTATTCATGGCCAGCTGGTGCTGATGGGTTTGCGACGTCCGGGCCAGAAAAGTGGTCAGCAGGGCGGTGCCGGCGGACCCGCCAAGGTTGCGGGCGAAGTTTGACAAGCTGGAGATCTGGTTGGATTTGGAGCGCGGTACGCCGACGTAGTTCAGGGTGGAGATGGGAATAAAGACAAAGGGCAGGCCGATCACCTGGAGCGCGCGCCAGAGCGTGACGGTCCCAAAGGCGCTATCAAGTGAGAGCCGGGTCAGGTTATAAAGACCGGCGGCGACGGCGATGTAGCCCAGTGAGACCATCAGGCGCGGATCCATTTTTCCGAGGGAGCGGCCGGCAACGCCCATCATGATCATGAGGACGAAACCTCCGGGGGAGAGTACCATGCCGGCGCGCTCGGCAGTGTAGCCGAGCAGGGTCTGGAGGAACTGCGGGATAAGGACAGTTGAGCCGAAGAGCACCATGCCGAGGATGAGCTGGAGAAAGACGGCCGTGCCGAAGTTGCGATTCCGCAGCAGCTTCAGGTCGACAATCGGATCGGGGTGGCGCCACTCCCAGAGAACGAAAACCGTGAGCAGGAAAGCGGCGGTGAAGGCGACGCCGCGGATCATGGGATCACCAAACCAGTCTTTTTCCTGGCCTTTGTCCAGGAAAAACTCCAGGCAGCCAACACCCGAGGCGACGAGCGCGAGACCGGTGAAGTCGATGGGCAGCTTGAGTTTGGTGCGTGCCTTCAGTTGCGGCGGGTCTTCGACCATGCGGTTTGAGAGCCAGAGGGAGAAAAGCCCGATAGGCAGGTTGATGAAGAAGATCCAGTGCCAGTTGAAGTTATCGGTGATGTAGCCGCCGAGCGTGGGACCGATGGCAGGAGCGACGACGACCGCCATGCCATAGAGGGCGAAGGCCTGACCACGTTTTTCAACGGCAAAGGTGTCGGCTAGGATGGCCTGCTCGGAAGGTGCGAGACCTCCGCCGCCGATTCCCTGCAGAATACGGGCGAGGATCAGCAGCGGCAGATTGGGAGCCAGACCGCAGAGCAGCGAGCAGCCGGTAAACAGCGCAACGCAGGTCATATAGAAGCGCTTACGGCCGATGCGGTTGGAGAGCCAGCCGGAGATGGGCAGGATGATGGCGGAGCTGACGAGATAGCTGGTGAGTACCCAGGTAGCTTCGTCCTGCGAGGCTCCGAGCGACCCGGCGATGTGCGGCAGGGCGACGTTCGCGATGGAGGTGTCGAGGACCTCCATAAACGTGGCCAGGGTCACGGTGAGCGCGATGGCCCAGGGGTTGTGTTTCGGCCGCCACTCGGCTTCGTGCGGGGAGTCGCTCATATCAGCTAGCTGATAGAGTATCAGTACGCTGATATGGATGCTAAAAAACATCGCGGGCGAGCCGGATTGAGGGCTGCGGAGATGCGCCGCAGCGCTACGTTAATGCGGAGGGTTCTGCTCGGCCTGAAAGCGCGGCTGGATGAGGAACTGCGGGCGAGTCATGTGACAACAGCCCAGCTGCGCCTGTTGACCGAAATTAAGGAACATCCCGGCAGTTCGGGCGCGAAGATGGCACGAGCCTGCTACGTGACGCCGCAGAGTGCGCAGGCGATGCTGGTGCGCGCGGTAAGGCATGGCTGGGTGGTACGGGGCAAAGATGCCGAAAACGATCGTCTGGTGACGGCCAGTCTGACTCCCGCAGGGGAACAGCTGCTGGCAAATGCCGACGCGGTCCTGGCAGAGCTGGAGGCAGAGGCATGGGCGGGAGTGAGGATCCAGGATCTGCGCGGCATGAACGAGGTGTTGGAACGCGGGCTGGCGAATCTGAAGGAGTGACTTTGGTTTCCCGGAACAAAGGGCCGGTGCGACGTTTGTAGGGGCGCCTCGTTACAATAGGAAGAAGCGGGTCAATGTGCACCCGCGGATTTTGTCCGGACAGGGATGGACCGATGAAGTTGCGTCCTGTGGTGCTCGTGCTGCTTCTGCTTTTAGCGTTCTATTACCTCACCACGCGCGGTACGGCGGCGGGAAGGATGTTTCCGTCGCTGCACGAGATCTCCGCGGACGGCCCCAGGACGAAGCTCGCAGCGTTGACCGGGCCAATGGGGCAGTTCCAATTGAAGGAGGCGGCGGCGGCTCCGGCCTTTGACACAGAAGAGCAGCAGAATATTGCCGTCTACCATAAAGCGATCAATTCCGTGGTGAACATTACTTCCACCGCGGTCGCTTTTGACTTCTTCAACCGGCCGGTGCCGCAGCAGGGTCAGGGCTCAGGGTTTGTGCTGGACAAACAAGGCCACATCCTGACGAACAACCATGTGATCGACAACGCGCAACGCGTGGAAGTAACGCTGGCGGACAAGCACAAATACAAGGCCACGGTCGTGGGCGTGGACAAACAGCACGACCTCGCGCTGCTCCAGATCAGTGCGCCGGACCTGGTCCCGGCGACGCTTTCCGAGTCGAACGGGCTGGTGGTAGGACAGCGGGTGTATGCGATCGGCAATCCCTTTGGGCTGAGCGGAACGATGACGCGGGGGATCATTTCGGCAATCCGGTCGATCGGCGTACAGAGTGGCTCGCAGATCGAGGACGCGATCCAGACCGATGCGGCGGTGAATCCGGGCAACTCCGGCGGACCGCTGCTGAACTCGCGCGGCGAGGTGATCGGGATTACGACGCTGATTGCGAGCGCGGGCGCGGACCAGTCGGCAGGGATCGGATTTGCGATTCCGATCAATACGGCGAAGGCGGTGCTCGATGATTTTGCCAAATACGGGCGTGTGCGCCGGCCGTCGCTCGATGTGGTGACCTTGCCGATTGGGCCGGACATCGCCGAGCAGATCGGGCTGCCGGCGGACTACGGCATCTTGATCGAGCGGGTTGTTCCCGGGGGTGCAGCGGACAAAGCTGGATTGCATGGAGGCAATCAACGGTTGTATCAGGGCAATACGCCGGTGATGCTCGGCGGAGATCTAATTGTGGCGCTGGATGGACAGCCGATTGAGTCGGCTCAGGATCTAAGCGCCGCGCTTACCGCGCATCGAGCGGGTGAAACGGTAAATGTGACGGTCTTCCGCGGGCAGCGGCGCATAACGCTTAAAGTAGTTCTGGGCGATGCCAAGGATGCAATTTCGCTGCCCGCGCAGACCACGTAAGGAGCATCCGAAAGCCGAACGAGTTCTGATCTTTCCACGAGTATTTACCCGCAACTTCTTCACCTGCAAGTTACGCTTAGACCCGATTCGAGTAGAAAGGCGCCCATGTCCCTTACCTCCGCTGAAGTCGTCGACCTGACTCGCACGACCAATTACGGCACCTGGCGTTTTCAGCGAAACTGGAATCCCATCCACATCGTCGACGCCCAGGACTGTACCATCACCGACGGAAACGGCAAGCAATACCTCGACTTCAGTTCGCAGCTGATGTGCTCGAATCTTGGTCACAAGAACGCGGCTGTTATAGCGTCCATCGCCGCGCAGGCGGAGCAACTCGCCTACGCAATGCCCGGGTATGCGACTACGGCCCGTGCCGAGCTGTCGCAGCTCCTGCTGGAAGTTCTTCCGGCCGGCTTGAATCGATTCTTCTTTACGACCAGCGGTACCGATGCCAACGAAGCCGCCTTCAAGATCGCTCGCATGTACACGGGCAAATCCAAGATCCTCTCGCGCTACCGGAGCTATCACGGATCGACCTCCGGAAGCATTGCAGCGACCGGCGACCCGCGCCGGTGGGCCATGGAGCCGGTCGGCGGCAAGCAGCAGGGTACGATCTTCGGGCCGGAGGTAAACTGCTATCGCTGTCCCCTTCGGCATACCTACCCGGGCTGCAACATCGCCTGCGCCGATTACCTCGAACACATGATCCGCAATGAGTCGGATGTTGCCGCCATCATTGTCGAGCCGATTGTCGGGACCAACGGTGTGATTGTGCCGCCGGACGAATACATGCCCAAGCTGCGCCGGATCTGCGACGACACGGGTGTGCTCCTGATAGCGGACGAAGTAATGTCCGGGTGGGGCCGCTCCGGCAAGTGGTTCGCCATGGAGCATTGGGGCGTGACGCCCGACATCCTGACCACCGCCAAGGGAATCACCGGAGCGTATGTTCCGCTTGGTCTGTGTGCGACCAGCGAAATGATTGCCGCATACTTTCAAGACCACTACTTCTCGCACGGGCACACCTACGAGGCGCATCCGATGACGCTTGCTCCCGCGGTTGCCGCCATCCACGAGATGCAGCGACTCGGCTTGGTGGAGCGTTCCGCCGAACTTGCTCCTTACCTCGAGGAGAAGCTGCGAGCGCTGCAGGCAAGACATCCCTCCATCGGCGATATTCGCGGCAAGGGTTTGTTCTGGGCAGTTGAACTCGTGAAGAATCGCACGACCAAGCAGCCCTTCAACACCTACATGGACAAGGTTTCCGGGATTCCTCTGCTGGTCGACCAGATTGCCGCCAGATGCATGGCCGACGGCGTAATTGTGCAGGCTTGGGTGTCCCACTTTGTGATCGCGCCACCGCTCATCATCACGACAGCCGAGATTGATCGCGGCATCGAGGTGCTGGACCGTCATCTCGCTCTTGCGGATGACGGACTTTTTGTCGACCCAGAGGTGGAATTCGCTTCTGCCGGAAGCGCAACATCGGACAGTTGATGCAGGTTAACTGATGTGTTCTCTCGTTCTGCGGCCTTACTGCGGGTACTTGGAGGAAGGCGAGACGAGAAACGTGGACCGAGGCATTCGCTTGAACCCAGACGTCTCCGGGCAGTTGACGTTGCAGGTCGCAACTGATTGAATAAGGGAAATGGGGCGCATAACTCAGCGGTAGAGTGCCACCTTCACACGGTGGAAGTCGTAGGTTCGAATCCTGCTGTGCCCACCATCAAATCAACAACTTAGCGGCGTTGGCAGAGGTAAGTTGATGCCATTGGATGCCAAACTGCACCGGCTGACATCAAGTGCGCCGGTGTACCGGCTGCATCCTCCCTACATTGCCCGCTGCTGTGTCGCTGCTGTGGTGAGCATCTGGTAGACCGAACCGACCATCTGCTGCACACTCTCCGGCAGTTTCTGCATGTACTCGTTCGCCGTGGTGTCCGCTCGCGAGTGCCGCAGGTGGGACTGAATGTCCTTCACCGATCCCAGGTTCTGAGCCCGTGTTGCCATCGTGCGACGCAGCACCTGGAAGTTCAGCTTGGGAATGCCCAGCCCCTCTGCCAAAGGTCTTAGAATCCAGCTCCGGTAATTGGCGGTGTCGATGGCGCCACCGTCCGCGTTCGCAAAGATGAACGCTTCCGGTGATGGATCGGGGCACTGCCGCTTCCAGAGGTTGAGTTTGGCCGCAAGACCATCGGGAAGATGCATCTTGCCCCGGCTCTTTGTGGTCTTCCCGAATGGCCGCAACTGCCGCCGGTAGACCGTTTCTGTCAGCGACAACGTATTCACGTTGTCGAAGGGCCGCCAGCGTAGAGCGAAGAGTTCGCTGGGGCGCAGGGCATCCGTCATGTCCAGCATGAGAATTAGCTGGTCGCGCCGCTTGGCTTTCGCCAGAATGGCTCCCATCTGCTCCCAGGTCAGAATCTGTTTATCCTTAGCCGCAGATTCCTGGGAATCTTGAGCGTTCGGGTCGGATCCTTGACGAGAAACTCCTGCTCCATTGCTTCATCGAAGATAGACTTGAGATAGGAGCGCGCCTGCTTCACCCGGTCCTGGCAGTACGTCCTTGCCAAGTGGTTCACATGCGTTTGTAGCTCGAACTTATCGATCGACTCCAGGTTGCGCGTGCCGAACTTGGAGATCAGATCGAACTCGATCTGAGCCGTTTTCTCCCTCGCCGTCTCCGGACGCCAGTCTCCTGTCGCAGCGGAAATAGCGGTGCCGGACGAACCACTCGAAAGTGACAGAGTCTTTCTGAATTCTGCCATCTGCAAGCTGACCGGTTCTTCTGGCGATCTCACTCCGTAGCACCTCACGGGCTGCGGCCTTTGTCATCTCCGTCCTTAGGCCAAGCCCGCACGCAGAGGATTGTAAGTGATGGATTGCAGTATGTTGTCGCGCAATACGTGCAAAGTGATTGCAATCCCGAAGCTTCTGTAGGAGGGGTTAAGATCAAGGCTCTCTGTGACGATATCGTCGTCGCGCAGGCCCGCTATTGCGGCAGGGAAACCCGACTTAACTCCGTCAACTTTAGCATCAGCGTTCAAGCGCTCAGGCTTGGCAAATCCCACGTCGAAGAATCCGCTCTCAATGGTGTGGCTCTCCACGGTTTCGCCGAATGCGTCAACTGGAAGCAACAACCTTCCTTGCAGCATATCCGACCAATCCGATAAAGCCCATACCCCTGCGTGGCTCGCCAAAACGTCTTTCCATGTCTGGTTGTTCGCCGGGGCGCCTAAGCCTATCCACTTGCTGGTTACATTTACGAGACCCGGTACATCCACGTGTGTGTGGTGACGCTTGAGTTTCGCATCGAGATTGGCAAAGTAAAGCGCTCCGCGAGCATACGGGACCATCCGGGCGTTCCGCCCAGACCACATGCTTCTTGTAAGAGGTTTCTTAGGTAAGTTTCGCAAGGCATTGGTGTAATACATGGCCGCTTCTTGGTTGATGACCGTGGCATAGTCTCATGGTCTAAACAGACCCGCCTTGTTGGGAAGCACAATTGCAAAATAGTCAGCCGTGTCTTCCGTATACCAGTCGCCTTCGTCTCCCGGCGCATCGTCGAGATCCTTGGTTAAGGCATGGACCATTCGTGAGCGATGAGGCTATGCAGCGCCGGGGGGCTAGTTTCATTCCGACCGGCATGTAGAGCATGAACGTTCCCAAGTCAGCGCGACCGCTCATAATAAGCCCGCCCGCATAATAGTGGATTAGAAAATGGTACGTCTGGTTCCAGCGCTCTGGAAGCCGTCCGTTCAGCCCCGTAGGCTTTAGAAGCTCAGCCGGCAATTTGCCCGAATTCTTCTGAAAAGGGGAACTTGGAAGCTTACTGGGCCAGCCGTGTCCGTGCCGTGAGCTCGGTACCTGATCACGCGTACGTTGGAGAGAGGACTTCAAGGTGTGGAGATTGAGAGAGAGCGGTACGCTGTTTTCCTTCGAGACGAGGGTAAGCTCGTTAGTTACGTGAACGCCTTCGACTTGGCCTGACATGTCCCATTGCAGCTTTAGGAGCTTGTTGAAATAGGTTTTCCTTTTCGTCTGAACTGGGGGTTGTTT
>CAXUEE010000079.1:7356-14465 GCA_964249905.1 uncultured Acidobacteriaceae bacterium | reverse complement strand
CCTCTGCCTCAGCCACCTCGCGAATCGACTGAAGCGACGCCAAGTCGAGCTCTACCACCTTCGCGTCGTCTGCGGCAGAGCTTGGGCCTGCGGCTTCTGCCTGCAGCCGCTTCAGAGCGGCCTCCCCCCGCATTCGATCCCGGCACGCCAAAATTACCATCGCGCCATGCCGGGCCAGCTCGACCGCCGCGGCATAGCCGACCCCACTGTTTGCTCCCGTGACAAAGAAGCGCCTGCCTGCCTGCGACGGGATCTCCGCCAAACTCCACTCGCTCATGGGCACATTTTAGGGGATGAGCGGCGCAATGACTTAGATCGTTTGCTGGAGCAGCGCTGCTTCGATGTCTCCATTGACATCCGCCTGCGCAAACTCCGCCGCCACCCGGATCCCATTCATGACAGCTTTCTCGTTTGAGGAGCCATGCCCCACGATGCAGACCCCTCGAACTCCGAGCAGCGGCGCGCCGCCATACTCCGAGTAGTCCAGCCGCTTACGAAATGCCTTGAAAGCTCCCTGCGACAGCAAGGCCCCCAGCTGCGAAGTCACGGTCAGCTTCAGCGATTCACGCAACGATACGCTGACAAGCTTGGCAATGCCCTCACTTGTTTTCAACGCCACGTTGCCGACAAACCCGTCGCAGACCACCACGTCCACGGTTCCCGCATACAGGTCCCGACCTTCCACATTTCCGATGAAGTTGATGCCGGGCAACGCGCGCAGCAGGGGAAAGGTATCCCGCGTCAGGCTATTGCCTTTTGCATCTTCTTCCCCGATGGACAGCAGGCCTACCCGGGGATGTGCCACCTTGATCACGTTGCGCATGTACATGGAACCCATCAGCGCAAATTGCACCAGGTTCTCCGCATCCGAGTCCACGTTGGCTCCGACATCGAGCAGCAGCGTTGGCCCTCCATTCATGGTCGGCAGCAGCGTCGCCAGCGCCGGCCGCTGGACGCTGGACAACGCACCCAACACCATCTTGGCCGTGGCCATCGCCGCACCCGTGTTTCCCGCGGTGAAGAAGCCAGACGCTGTGCCCTGCTTCACCCGCTTCAGACCGACACGCATGGTCGCATCTTTTTTCGAGCGCACGGCCTGCGCGGCTTTGTCTTCCATGGTGATCCATTCGCTCGCGTGCAACACGGAAACCGGCAGGCCAGCTCCACCCGTAAGCCGCTCGAACAGGGGGCCGTGCGTGTGCTGGGCGTGTTCGAGAGCAGGAGCGATCTGGTCCTCAGGACCGACCAGCGTCACATGAACATCCAGCAGACGCGACGCGAGAAGCGCCCCCAGAATCTCCGATTCGGGGGCACTGTCTGATCCCATAGCGTCCACGACGATCTCAACCGGCATCCGGCCTCTGAGCGTGTCCACGGCTGAGAGCTTCAGGGTCTCTTGGGGTACTTGGGTTCGTCACACTCAAACCTGACCGCGATCAAGAACGTTTCATTCCCGCGACAGAGAGCCTGCATACGCGGGAAGCGCAGGCTAGCTGGCTGGCTGCGCTACCGTAAGAACCGCGCGCCCTTTGTACTCGCCACATTTCGGGCAGGCCCGGTGAGACTGCTTGCGCTCCCCGCAGTTGGGGCAGGCGCCCGAGTTTACCGGCGTGAGAAAGTCATGGCTGCGGCGCTTTGCGGTCCGTTGCTTGGAATGGCGCCGTTTCGGATTAGGCATCGTAGTTCCCCTATCAAGATACCGTTCAGCGCGAAAACTCGATGAACGAATGAATCGTGTACAGCTAGCTTTTGAGCGTGGCAAGGCCGGCTAAGGCGTTCCAACGCGGATCGGTTGCCGTTTGTGCGCACCGGCACGTGCCTTCATTCAGATTCTGCCCGCAGTGAGCGCACAGTCCCTTGCACTCGGGAGTGCACAGCGTACGTCCAGGAAGGGAGAGCAGCACCTGCTCACGCACCACATCCTCAAGCAGGAGGCCGCCTCGATCATAATACCCTATCTCGGTCTCGTCTTCGGTAATGGCTCGCTCGCCTGCTTCGGCGTCCGCGTTCTCCGGACGAAACAGCAGGTCAAAGCTTCCGGTGAGAGGCACCGCCACAGGATCTACACAACGCGCGCACAAAACCTCGAACGCTCCCTGGTATTCGGCGCGGACGCGGATATCTTCCACCTGATCCTCGGGCCCGCGATGTTCCACAATCAGGTCGGCTTTGCCTTTTACCGGCAAAGGTCCCATCTGCCGGGTATCCAGGGCGTAGTCGATTGTGCCCGGCTGGATGTCTTCGGCAAAAACCAGCGGCTCTTTCTGCAAGTCAAACGGCGTAATCAGCACCTCTTAAGGGTAAGACTCCCCCTCCCGCAGGTCAATCCCTCCACGCACCTCCTCTTCGCGGAGAGATACAGACGTGCCTCCCCTATCGGCATAGGACGCCATTGAGGTAAAACGCTGTTGGACTCGCGTTCGTCCCGGAGTAGTTTGCATTCCAGCCGATTCCTGTCAAGGTCGCTCCGGCAGCGATGGAGCCGTTCCAGCTTGCATTCGTGATCGTCACGGCCTTGCCCGACTGCGTATAGTTTCCATTCCAGGACTGGTTGATCGCCTGGTTGCCCGCATAGGTCCAGGCTACTGTCCAGCTGGTGATGGCGGTCGATCCGGAGTTGGTGATCGACAGATTTCCCGTAAATCCCGAGCCCCAGTCGTTCTGATCCACATACGTGATGTGGCATGCGCCCGCCGCAGCCGCGGCCTGGGTGGCTGCGCTTGCGGTATTGGAAGCCGCTGAAACGCCGCCCGCGGAGGATACCGCCTTCACCGTGAAGGAATACGTCGTCGAGGCAGTCAGTCCAATCGCCGAGTAGCTGGTTCCGCCAAGGCCGCTCGCAATCTGGTTCAGCGCGCCCGCACTCGTGCCGGAGAACACGCTGTAGGTCACTCCGCTCGTCGAGCTTGCGGCCCAGCTCAGGTTGATCTGGCTGCTGGACGTCGCGGCCGCGGTCAGGCCGGAGGGAGCCGCCGGGGCAGCAGCCGCCTGCGTCGCTGCGCTTGCCTGATTGGAGAACGCCGAAGCGCCGCCGCTTGATGACACGGCCTTTACGGTGAAGTAGTAGGTGGTGGACGCATTCAGCCCGGAGGCCGTGTAGCTCGTACCCGTGATGCCACTCGCCAGCGCCGACGTCGTCGCCCCGGAAGCCGTCCCGAAGTAGACGGTGTAGCTCACACCCGCTGTTGCACTTGCACTCCAGCTGAGGTTGATCGCGCTGGCCGAAGATGGTGTCGCGGCCAGGTTACTCGGGGCGGCTGGCGCGACCGGTGGCGTGCTCGATCCTGGATTGAGCGGGAACTGAATGCTTGCGAGCATACTCTGCTTGGTGGGATTGACCGGCGTCGCGTCATAGTTTGAATCGAGCAGCGCGAGTTGATCTTCGCCGTTCAAGGCCCAATAGGTCCAGTTCAGCGTACTGTCGGCCGCCAGGTAGCTCACCAAGCTTTGAAACCACTGACCCTCGTTGCCGGCAGCCGAACTTTGTACGCTGGCCGCATCGTTTGGCGTTCCAAACTCCCCAAGCCACACCGGCGCGATCCCGTTTTTGGCGACGAAGCCCCAGTGCGTGGTCCATACACTGTCGAGCGACGCCGCTGTCGTCGACCCGTTGAACCACGACTGCCCATAGACGGCCGGGCCATAATCATGAGCGGAGTACACCAGCTGGTTCGCCACCGAGAACGTCACCGGCGAGTGACTTACGCCTTCCAGATTGCCGCCCCACCAGTAATAATCGCTGCTCGTATAGGCGTCCACGCCCTCAACGAAGAGGAGCAGCTTCGGATTGACCCCAAGGACGGCGTTGCCTGCCCGCTCAGCCGCCAGATGCCAATCGTTGGCCCCGCCGCAATCCCAGCAGGCGCCTCCGGAGAAGGCATTGTGCGGCTCGTTGCGCAGATCGAAGCCGACAACGGTTGGGTTATTGAGGTAGCGATTGGCCAGGCTCGTCCAATCGTTGATCCACGCGCTCTCCGGGTAGCTGCTCGTGTACCAAAGGCCGCTTCCCTCGGCGGAATTGCCCGCCTCCGACCGATGATTGTCCAGAATGATCTTCAACCCGATCGTTCCCGCATAGGCCACGATCTTGTCCATAATCTGCAGCGAGTTCAGGCCTTGCAGATCCGTATTGATTGCCCCACTTGCATTGCTGTAGCTGATGTTCGGGTAGGACGGCGTTTCTACCGCCTGGTTTGAGAACGGGAGCCGGATCGTGTTGTACCCAAGCGACTTCACCGTATTCAAGATCGTTTTGTAATCCTGCGCGGTCAGCCCATTGGCGACGGCAGTGCTGGTCTCGAACCCGTACCAATTAATCCCGGCGATCTTCACGGGCGTCGCGTTTGCGTCGAGCACCTTGTTTCCGCTGGTATGCCAGTACCCAGTTCCCTGTGCCAGCGCAAGTGGAGTAAGAGCGGCGACCAGCAACGCCGGGGCACATACAACGCCGGTCCAACGCCGGAAAGAGGAAAACAAGCGCCTGTTCATAGCATCACCATACCCATACCCATACCATCGGCGCGACTGAGGTTTACATCCTCCTACGAAAGGAGAATGCAGGACAGAAAAGATGCAGATGGGAGAAAGGGAGATACAGAGAGGAAATTCGCTCCGCAATCAGCTCATGGGAGTCTGTGCGAAGAACCGTTGCTTTCTTAGGTGGCATTGCCCGGTTCTACGTTGCTTGGGAGCATTACAGACGAGATACCTGAGCGCCGCCGGAAGCAGGTCACCGGTCCGGGCGCCGGCGTGCTACCCCGCAGCCGAAAACGGGCGTCCAACGCCCTATGCACAGCAGTCCGCGTTCCGGCTGGGCTTTGGTTCTCGCCGGGTTTCTGCTCGGCGCTCTTGGCGTGCTCTACGCTCAGAAAGCTTACCGGGAATATCCCTCGGTCGAAGGCTACGAAACCGAGCCCATGCCGTCCGACTGGCAGCGTAAAGGGGAATGGACGTTCGCTCGCCTGATGTACCCGCCCGGCCCGCTCGATGGCTACGCCGGACGCTTCGACGGAGACTGGCATCAGGGGCTCTCGCTCTGGACGCAGGACGGCCCAAAAGCCGATCGCATGCTCGCCGCAGCCGTCCACCGGCTTACCCGCGTGGACGGCCGATCCATCGAACAGGACGTCTCCCTCGACGATGGAGACGAGATCTACAACTGGCCCTGGCTCTATGCCGTCCAGGTCGGCGAATGGGGCCTGACCGACGCCGAGTGCGCGAAGCTGCGCGATTATCTCCTCCGCGGCGGCTTCTTCATGGCGGATGACTTCCACGGCCATGAGGAGCAAGCCTTCTTTGAGGCCACCATGCACAAGGTCTTCCCCGAGCGTCCTATCGTCGATATTCCCAACGGAGACGCGATCTTTCATACCGTCTTCGACCTAGACGACCGCTTCCAGGTTCCGGGCGCCGAGCACCTGCGAACCGGTTACAAAAAAGATGGGCGCGTCGCACGTTGGGAGGGGATCTACGACGATAAAGGCCGCATCCTGGTCGCCATCTCGCTCAACTCCGACCTCGGCGACTCCTGGGAGTGGGCCGATACTTCCGCTTATCCCCTCAAGTACTCCCAGCTTGGTCTCAAGATCGGCGTTAACTACGTGGTGTATGCCATGACCCACTAGGTGCAGCGGCGCGCCCGCGGAAGGCGACTCAACTCTGGTTGAGCTTCACCTGGTTTACCGGAATGGTGAATGTGGCGAGTGGAAGCAGAGTTGCCGTCGGCTGTGTAATGGTGCTCACCGCCTTGAACTGACACACCATTTCACTCGGCGTAATGGTCAGCACCCCGTATCCGTGCGTCGACGAATCGAAGAACTCAATCCAGGGATTGGCCACCCGCAAGGTGTCCGAGATCAGGGCCGGTTCGATCCCCATCACCTTCGCCGGAACAGGCCGGCTGGAGAGACCAAGCTCGGAGTCGATCTCCTCGGAAAAGTTGGCCGAAGTAAGAGAGCCCACCATCAACTCGATCCCGACATGCGACTCGAACGGATTATCGAAATCCGTCTTCAGATAGCCCGCCAAAAACGTATGCAGGTCGCCCGTAAGCGCAACGACGTTCTTGATACTGCTGTGCTTGATCACGTTCAGGATCGCGTTGCGCTCCTGCTGGTACCCGTCCCACTGGTCCAGATCGATGTAGAGCGGACCGAACTTCAACTGCATCAGCATAACTTCGTTGGCCCACAGCTTCCAGGTCGCCGTGGTCGTCGAGAGCTGATTCACGAACCACGCATGCTGGGTCGCGCCGAGCATGGAACGCGTCGGATCCCCCATCTCTGAGCAGCCCAGCGAGAAGTACCGCTGCCCGATCTCGTTCGATCCGCAGGGCGGCGCATCGCGGTAAAGCCGCTCATCGGTAACGATCATCTCCGCCAATGTTCCGAAGGAAAACGTGCGATAGACCTGGATGGAGCTCTCCCAGTTCAGCGTGCCGTCCGGCAGCGTCGCCGGGGTAAACGGGGTGTTCGCCAGCCCATATTCGCTCCAGGCCTGGTTGGCCGCCTGCCGCAGCGCCGGCTGCGGAGTGGTCGCACTTACGGGCGCGGTGTCGTTGTCCGGATGGAAGTCCTGGTGGCAGTCGTTGGCAAACTCGTGATCGTCCCATAAGAGGATGTACGCGAAGTTCTCGTGCACCGCCTGCTGATGCACATCGGACCGATACACCTTGTAGAGGTGCCGGTAATCGTCAACATTCTGCGGAATCGTGCCCCCGGACGCAAACGGAGGAACCGTTCTTACCGGGCTGGCCTGGAACGATGGGTCGCCGATCGTCTCGTAGATGTAGTCGCCCAGGTGCACGACATAGTCCACGTTCTCCTGCGCCAGATAGGTCAGCGCGTTGTAGTAGCCGTTGCCGTAGTCCTGGCACACGACGTACCCGAGCTTCAGCTGGGCCAGCGACGCGGTCGCGAGCGGCAACGTCTTGAACCGGCCCGTCCGCGAAGGAACCTGATTGTAGAGAAAGCGGTAGAAGTACTGCGTAAACGGCTGCAGCACGTTGTTCGCCACCGAGAACTTCACTGTCGAATCTGCCGTGCTGGAGACGATAGCCACGCCTTCGATCAGCACCGTCGCACTCGCAAATCCGGGGTCGGTGCCGATCT
>CAXUEE010000079.1:937-7346 GCA_964249905.1 uncultured Acidobacteriaceae bacterium | reverse complement strand
GGCCTGCAGCGTCGGTTCCACGCGCGTCCAGAGCACGACGCCGTCCGGACGCGTATCGCCCGACGCAACCGACTGAGGGTAGAGCGCCGCCTGCTGCGCCGGAGTCGCCGCGGAGTTCACCTGAAAGAGAACGTTGCGGTCCGCTACGGACAAACCCGTCAGACTGGGATCGAGCACAAACGGTACGGAGCCAAAATAGGAGTCGGACACGGGGGACGATTGACCTTTCAGCGCGTGCGGCAGGATCCAGGCAAGAGCGCCGGCAGCCGAAGTGGACTTGAGAAAGAGACGACGATCCATGACAAAAACCTCCGGCAGCGGAGCCGATCTCCTGGCGACCGCCGAGCAAGGTCATTCAAGCTTACGAAAGTAACAGGAAGATGAACTGTCGCGCCAGCGCAATCCCTGCGCCCCAGCTATTTTCCGGATTGCGTATCGCGCACAAATTCTGCTACGTCGTTGTGAAACTTCGCCAGCACGCCCTCATTCACGTACACCATGTGCCCCGACTCGTAGTAGCGGTAGGAGATGTTCGACTGCAGCTTCTGCGGCATCGGCAGATGGTGCATCTCGTACAAGCCTTCGTAGAACGGCGTCGCCAGATCGAAGTAGCCGCCAGCCAGCAGCACGCGCATACCGGGATTGTTCTTCATGGCGAAGGCCAGGTCGGGCATGACATTGGTGCCCCCCTCACCCTGCCCGATCGGCGGGCCGCCGGGCGCCTGGTGGCGCAGATCCCAGGTAAAATTCGCCTCCGTGTACGCCCCCGGCTTGTAGGTATCGTTGCGGCCGTACTTGAGCTCCGTCCGCAGATACTGGTTGATCGCCGTCGTGTACGCAGACGAGATCGCGTTCGATTGCGGATCATAGTCACTGGTCTCGCTCATCGGGTTCAGGTCAGGCCCCTTGTAGCGCGCGTCCAGCCGCCCGGTCGTCACGCCCTCGCTGTCCTGCAGCTCCTTGGCGAACTGCCCGCCATCGACCCGCAGATTGTCTTTCAGAAGGTAGGCCACGGGCAGGCCGGTGTAGGTGTGCAGCTTTTCGGCAATGGCCTGGCGCTGCGCCGCCGGCAGATCCGACCCCTGCAGCAGGGCCGGCATGTACTCGCCCATCGCGAACGTCTCCACCTCCTTCAGGAACGGCTCAAGCGCCGCCGGCTGATTGGGTAGCTTGTGATGGTAGAAGGCGGTCGCGGCAAAGGTCGGAAGGCCGATCGCGTACGCCTGGTCGACCCCTGGATTCCAGCGTGGCGAGTCGATGGAGTTGTCGAAGCTCAGGATGGCGGACAGCAGCACGATGCCGTTCAGGTCGACATTCTGGAGATCCGCACTGAGCACCGCGGACCGGGGTGTGCCGTAGCTCTCGCCGAAGAGGTATTTGGGCGAGTTCCAGCGATCGTACTTGGTCAGAAACCTGCGAATGAAGCGCTCAAAAGCGTGCGCATCCGGGTCCGTGCCCCAGAAGGCCTTCTCCTTATCCTTGCCGAAGATGCGGCTGAAGCCCGTACCCGGCGCGTCGATGAACACCAGGTCCGTTACATCCAGCAGGCTGTACTGGTTGTCCACCATCGTGTACGGCGCGGCTACCTTGTGCTCGGTGTCCGGCGTGACGACGCGCCGCGGCCCGAAGGAGCCCATGTGCAGCCACATCGTCGCGGACCCCGGGCCTCCGTTGTACAAAAACATTACCGGCCGGGTGCCGGGTGCGCTGTCTTTCCTAAAGTACGCCGTGTAAAACATCTGCGCGGTCGCCGGCGCGTCCTCCGGTTTGGCCGCGTCGGGTGGGTTCATCCCTGAGTTCGGCAGCAGCTTGCCGTCCAAACCCAGCATCGCGTCCAAGCTGTCGCTCGAGCCGACGGTGATCGTACCGGCAACGGCAGTGTATGCGATTCGCTGTCCGGCCAGCGTGAGCACATGGTCGGTGCTCGCATCCGGGGCGGGCGCGGGGGTCGTCTCCGCCGGCTTTCCTTCCACCACAACCTTCTGGTCCCTGGTGTCCTTGTTTGTGCCGGCCTGCTGCGCACCTGCCCCACTGACGGCAACCCCGAGCACAAGCGCACCCAGCACCCTTCGTTTCTGCATCCACTCGCCTCCCCCAGATCTGTCTGAGAAAGTATAGCGATTGAGGCGGAAGGACTGCCACGCCCGCCTTGCAACGTCACTCCCACAAAAGTGGTATGCCCACCCACAGCGTCTGCTCCTACTTTGGTAACATTAGTAACCTACGCGGAAGCGTAGAACCGACCCCTGTTGAGGTTGTCCCTATGCGCGCCATCACCCCGGTTCTTTCGCTCTTGCTTGCCCTCCCCCTTGTTTCAAACGCCTACGCGGACAACTTCTCCGGCTCCGGCGGCGGCTTCTCGGGATCGGGAACCTTGACTGGCACCGGCAATGGAGACGGCTCATACACGATCACGGACGTTTCCGGCTCCGGTTTCGGCACGCTCTTCGCCCCTGGCGGCTATCAGCAGAATGACAACCAGCTCTTTCCCGGCGCCCCCAGCCTGGTAGACGGCCAGGGATTTGCCTTTACCTACACCGAAGGCGACACTAACTTCGACGTCGATATCTTCTCCGTCAGGTCCGGCGCCTATACCGCCGACTACACCGACCTCGACAGCAACCTTCTCTCCTCGATCGGGGTCACCTTTACCCTTACGGCGACTCCGCAGATGGAAGGCTTGTTCCTCAGCAACGCGAGTCCGGCAACCGAGTCCTTTGCTTTCAGTTTCGGTGCTGCTTCCTCCGTCACACCGGAGCCGGCGAGCCTTTTTCTACTCGGGACCGGGGCGCTTGGCCTTCTTGGCTCGCTGCGCCGCCGTTGGGCAGGAGCTCGCCAGAGCCTCTAGGTCGTGTGATCGACAATAATCTTCCAGCCCTTATCTGTTTTCTCCATCACGAGCGAGAAGACGCCATCCGCGGAACCGCCTACCTTCTTGCTGCGATCCAGATGGTATTTACCCAGGACAATGACAAAATGTTCGTCCAGCACGTGCGGCTCCAGCTCGGAGAAGGAGAGCGTGCCCATGGCTTCCCGGGTCGGATAATTGCCGTGATAATCGAGCAGCATCTGCTGGTAGCCGCGGCTGATCTGGCGGCCGACGAAGAGGATGTCAGGCGAGTCCTTGTAGCCTTTGGCGTACCCGTCCAGGTCGCCGCGGTTCCAGTCGCGTTCCTGCGCAGTAAGTACCTTAATGACATCGAGCTCTTCGCGCGAAAGAGTGCGCAGCTGGTCCGGTCGCTTATCGGGGTTTTGAGCCGTCAGCACCGCCGGCGGCAAGAGCAGGAAAGCCGCCAAGAGAAGCAAAAAAGAAAGTCTGCGCAGCATCATCGATCCTCCGTACCTTTCAGAATCTGAAAAAGCGACACGGCCGGCCGCAGCTTCGCACATAGTCCCTCTGATGCTGAAGGACGAAAAGAACGACGGTTCAGATGCCTGGCCAAAAAAATGCCGAAACGGCTACAGTCTACGGGCTGACTGGCCGATACGATGATGTATGAGCCCGATCCGCACTGTTCATGCCGTTTGCTCGCTGGACTGCCCCGACTCTTGCGGTGTGCTGGTGACGGTCGCGACGGCCGTCGATGGGACGGAACGCGCGATCAAGCTGCAGGGCGACCCGGCGCATCCGGTGACGCGGGGATTTCTGTGCGGCAAGGTAGCGAAATTTCTCGACCGGGTCTACGCGCCGGACCGGCTGCTGTACCCGATGCGGCGGCGGACCGGAGTGGCCAAGGGACCGCTGGTGCATGGGCGGGAGGCCGAGGCATTTGAGCGCATCTCCTGGGATGAGGCGCTGGGCGAGATCGCCGCGCGGCTGGCGGCGATTGCACGCCAGTATGGCCCGGAGTCGATTCTGCCGTACAGCTACGCGGGCACGATCGGGCAGCTGGGGTATGGATCGATGGATCGCCGCTTTTTCCATCGGCTGGGCGCCTCACAGCTCGACCGGACAATCTGCGCGTCGGCGGGCGGAGCGGCGCTGCTGAGCGTGTACGGCGTGAAGCTCGGCACGGCTCCGCAGGACTTTGCGCATGCCGGGCTGATCGTGGCGTGGGGCGCAAACATCCACGGCAACAATATTCATCTGTGGCCATTTATTGAGCAGGCCCGGCGACAGGGCGCGCGTCTGGTAGTGATCGACCCGTACCGGACCCGGACAGCGGCGCTGGCGGAGGAGCATCTGGCGATTCGTCCCGGAACGGACGGGCTGCTGGCACTGGCCATGATGCATGTGCTGTTCCGCGAGGGCTATGCGGACTGGACGTATCTCCGAGCCTCTACGAACGGCGCGGACGAGCTGTGCGCCCATGCGCTGCGGCCCGAGCACAGCCCGGAGGAGGCGGCAGCGGTCACGGGGATCGACGCGGAGAGCATCGTCCGGCTGGCGCGGGACTATGGCGAGGCGGCGCATTCCGCTCGGCCGCCGGTGATCCGGCTCAACTACGGCGTGCAGCGGTCGGAAGGCGGCGGCACGGCGGTGCGCGCGATTGCCATGCTGCCCCTGATTACGGGCTCCTGGACGCGGCGCGGTGGAGGGCTGCAGCTCTCGACCAGCGGAGCGTTTCCGTTCAATGCGGCGGCGCTGCAGAGGCCTGACCTGATGCTGGAAAGCCCGTTGGGGCGGCCGGCGCGGACGGTCAACATGAGCCTGCTGGGGCAGGCGCTAACACAGGACCGCGAGGAGAAAGCTGCCGAGAATGGCCCTGCGATCAAGGCTTTATTTGTGTACAACTCGAATCCCGCGACGATCGCGCCAAACCAGAATGCGGTGCTGGCGGGGCTGCGGCGGGCGGACCTGTTCACGGTGGTGCACGACCAGTTCTTTACCGACACGGCCGATTACGCCGACGTGCTGTTGCCCGCGCCGACTTTCCTCGAGACCAAGGATGTCCAGGGCGCGTATGGGCACCTGTTTGCCCAGGTGAGTCAACAGGCGATTGCGCCGCTGGGCGAGACGCGGAACAACACCTCGCTCTTTCGCGGGCTGGCGCGCGCAATGGGCTTCACTGAGCCGTGTTTTCAGGATACGGACGACGAATTGATCGACGCGGCGCTCGACACCGATCACCCGTGGTTTGCCGGCATCACGCGCGAGCGCCTGGAGCGCGAAGGGCACGTGCCGCTCGCGCTGCCGGCCGATCGGGACGGGCAGGTGCTGCCGTTTTCCTCGCCCGAGTGGTTCGGCACGGCAAGCGGCAAGGCGGAACTGCTGCCAGTGCCGCGCTTTGTGGCGCCTGAAGAATCGCGCGCCCATGCCGGTGGGGCATACCCGCTCGAGTTTCTGCCGCGCAAAGCGGACCACTACATGAACTCCACCTTCTCTAACCAGGTGACGCATCAGCGCATGGAGTCCGCGACGGACGGAACTCTGGAGATGCATGAGGACGACGCCAAGGCACGCGGCGTGGCGCAGAACGATCCGGTCGAGGTCTTCAACGGGCGCGGGACGATTACGCTGCGCGCAAGCCTCAGCGAAAAGGTGGGGCGCGGCGTCGTTGCGGCGCGGCTGGACTGGTCGAAGCTGAACGTCGATGCTTCCGGCCGGCAGGCGAACGTGAACGCGCTGACGTCGGAGCGGCTGACCGATATAGGGGGCGGCCCTACGTTTTACTCGACGCTGGTCGAGGTGCGGCGCGTTCGCCGGCCAGCAGCGGATGGCGTCCTGGAGGGCAGTGAAACGCGTCCGCCAGCTGCCGCGCAGTCATCACCTCTTCGGGCCGGCCGCTGATCAGCGCTCCTCCCGGCGAGAGCAGATGCACCGCGCTGAAGTTTCCCTGCACCAGATGCAGGTCGTGAATGGACGCGAGAATGGTCAGACCTTCGTGGCGGAGATGATCAAGAAGATCGAGGAGCTCGACTTGCCGCCCGATGTCCAGGTTCTGGGTAGGCTCGTCGAGCAGCAGCAGCTTCGGCTCCTGGGCCAGGCCGAGCGCGATCTTCACGCGCTGCCGTTCGCCGCCGCTCAGCTCGTTGAAGATGCGGTGGCGCAGGCTGGTCGCGTCCGTGAGGGCGAGAGCCCGGTCGACCGCCATCCGGTCCTTGCGTTCGAGACCACGGAGCAGTCCCAGATACGGGCTGCGTCCCTGCTCAACAATCTGTTCGACGGTGAACTCAAAGGGCACCTCAAATCCCTGGGGAACCAACGCGACACGCTGGGCGCGCTCTCTGCGTGGCAGGGTGTGAAGCGGCTCTCCTTTGAGCAGCACCTGGCCCGTGCTCGGCTCGAGACCTCCCGCGATCACCCGCAGAAGCGTAGTCTTGCCCGCGCCGTTCGGCCCGATCAAGGCGGCCGCCTCGCCGCACTCCGTCCGCAGGCTGAGGTCTGCGAACACCGTTCGCTCGCCATAACGGAACCCGACCCCGCGCAGCTCGAGCATGGGGATCACAGCGCATACTCCCGCTTGCT
>CAXUEE010000079.1:564-927 GCA_964249905.1 uncultured Acidobacteriaceae bacterium | reverse complement strand
GTAAATAGAGGAAGAACGGGCCTCCCAGAAAGACCATCACGATGCCGACCGGCACTTCCGCAGGTGCGAACAGCGTGCGCGCGGCGGTATCCGTGACGACGAGAAAAACGGCGCCGGCAAGTGCGGTGACCGGCAGCAGCCGCACGTGGTCCGGCCCGAGCCACAGACGTGTGACGTGCGGAACGATGAGCCCGGCAAAGCTGATCAGGCCGCCAAGCGACACCGCAATCGCCGTCAGCAACGAGCCCGCGAGCACGATGCCGACGCGTGCCCGCTCGACCCGGATGCCGAGCTGCTCGGCGTATTCATCGCCAAGGGCGAGAGTGTTGAGCCGGCGCATGAGTGGGTAGGAGAGGACGAACG
>CAXUEE010000079.1:0-554 GCA_964249905.1 uncultured Acidobacteriaceae bacterium | reverse complement strand
TAGGTGGAGTTGCTGAGCATGGTGCCGACGGCGAAACCCGCAAGCAGGAGCGTCACGCCGCTGGTGCGTCCGCGGGCCCGCGCCAGGCCGTAGACAACGAACATCGTGAGCACCGCGCCCGCAAAGGCCAGGAGCGCCGTCGCGCTGAAGCCAAGCAGGGACCACTGCGCGAGAAAGACGATGCCGATGCAGGCGCCCACGGCTGCTCCCCCCGAGGCGCCGATGATGTAAGGATCGGCCATGGGATTGCGGAAAAGGCCCTGAAACATGAGTCCGGAGACGGACAAGGCGGCCCCGACCAGCGCCGAGGCCAGCACGCGCGGCAGCCGGACCTGGAACAGGATGGCGTGCTGCATAGGGCTCAGGGGCCGGCTGCGAACGATGGCGCCCAGCATCGCCGCGACAGGCAGCCGATACGCGCCGAGGGACACCGAAACCAAGATCGCCGCGCCAAGAAGCGTGCTGAGCAGTGCGATCGCCCAGCCGAGCGAAGTTTTCCTGGCGAGAGCCGGGGCGGACATCGACGGCCGCGCGGACCCCGGACCTCCTCCCTC
>CAXUEE010000078.1:10086-14469 GCA_964249905.1 uncultured Acidobacteriaceae bacterium | reverse complement strand
ACCCGAAAACCCATGAACGCGACGCAAGCTCCAGATAGTTCAACAAACTCCTAAACTGGGGAGCACCAGAGTATTCCGTCCTGTACCCAGAGCCTGTTGATGAGTCCCCGACCTCAGTCTCATGCGGCCATGAGTCTCCGGACAGCGAGACTCGATACGTCGGCATTTACATCGGTTGGCGCGGAGAGAGCATGCAACCTGGTTTGAAAGTACTCACCAACGCATCTCTCCCAAATCGGCACGCAGCGGCGGTCAGGATCGGTCACAGCGATCTCGGAGGAACGCTTGAGGCTTTGGCTGCAGCGTCCAAGACAGGCACCAACCCAGCGAAATTCATTATAATCGGGCACTCATTCGGAGGCCTGATCGCAGGACGGCTGACGGCGAAAGATTTGCTGAGTCGTTTCTTATACGCTGATACCTCCACCGCATCGGCTTGCGGCGGTGATACCGGCATCGCGCATCATAGTTTTGCCGATCTTATCGTGCTGGTGAATGCCGCAGACGATAGCGTTAGAGCTGCTGACCTCATCAGAGTGATGAAGAACGATCAGGCGACTTCACCTGACTACTTCTGCAAAGCGTCTAAAGTTGGAGCGGCACAAATCGTTAGACCGATTGTTCTATCCCTTCATACGGCTTCCGACGAAGCAACGGGTGAAGCTGGATCGGCTGCGTTGGCGCTTTCGCACGATGACGACCACTATCCGAATCGAGCTTTACTCGACTCAATCAAGTTCGATAGCGGCGCGTCGGAGGTCAATCCGGGCTTTGCGGTACTCAAAAAGGAGCCGATCAACCAGCTCAATGCTTTACATAATACTTGCTACTTTGACCAAGAAAACAATGGTGACATCCTCTGCGATCATCTGAACGATGTGCTCCATCGACTTAAGAGCGAGGCATTCGCAAATGCGCACATAGACGCTCCGACACAGCCGAGTCTCGGAGGTGCCGATCCCTTCTATCATGGTGCATACGAACTGATCTTGTCAGTGTGCCGAGAAGCGGACGAACTGCCTTCTGATTCCGAATACAGCGCTCCGTATTGCTCTTCCGACTCGTCGCTTCTTCAGAAGAGGAAAGACTTAACGGTGCAGATCGTAGCACTCTTGTCTCCCTACTTCGCCGTAACTAGCATCGGGCCTACAGACCGATTGAACCTTCTACTCAATCTCTATAAGCGTCGGGACTTGCAATGTGTTCACGGGAGTTGGAAGAGATCCGCTACGGGATCCTTGTGCTCTGGCATTTCTGACTTTAGGCTCGACCGTGACATCAAAGAACAGGATGTGTGGAACGATACGCCGTATTGGTTTGCGAACGTCTCGTACGAGATCGTCCACAAACACAGTGGCTTTTGGAACGAAGATGTATTCGCGTTGATAACCAATACGGCAAATCTATCGCCCGCGCTGCCTTAACTTTCGATGTTCACCGCACACGGATTCGAGGCAAGTCGCCTTCTCTTTTCTGAGATGGAATAAAGCCGTCCTGTGATTCCTTCCCGGCGCTGCCTCGGTCCACCAACGCCCTGTCAGAGCCATGCTGCTGTCTTCGAGAGTTGATTGACGAGAACAGGCGGTCGATGTAACCGCTCGAACCCCGCTTTAGCGGCACGGATGCACTACCATCGTTGATGGCGCTTAAATCCGCGGACGGACGATTAAAAGCTCATTCATAGAAAACGATTCGAGCCGATGGCCGAAGCTGCATCAGGAGATCGTAATCGGAGATGTTTTTGGTTAGGACGCTGTATCCATGCTTCTCGGCACACAACAGAATAACCCATTCATGAGCGTCCGCCCGTTGTTCGGATTTGCCATGAAGCTGCAATCGCGCCAGCACTCCCGCTAGGATGCCAGCCTCTCGCCAGACCTCCGCGATCCGGGAACAGGATGCGATGTTTTGGACGGCGTTCGACCGTTGCTACGACCTGCTGAACGACCGTTTTCGTACCTGGATGAGAAAGTCAAGTAGCCCTGAAAGGGCCATAAGCCCCGCTTCCGTCACGGCAGAGTGCCAGACCCCTGTGAGGCGTAGCGTAACCTCGACGTCTCTTGGCAGGCGACCCTGAGTTCGTCGATTTACACGGTCGTGTCAAGAAGGAGCTTGCGGAGCGGGTAGTCCAACTGACTTAGAGAAGTGAGAGAACGACGGTCGCGGGCTACGAGCGCCCTTTTGTGACGCTCCGGTTACAGGCGGCGTAGCGATCGTCGAACCGTAACGTCAGAACTCGAGGTCCAGATCCGGGTCGACTGTCCCGCGCTGTGCATACAGCCACTCCGCGGGGTCGGCAACACCCGGGTTGGCTAGGACAGCTTCCAGCAGCTTCGAGTCGGAATTGATGCCGGTCCTTTGTTGGCTGCCGCGACCAACTCCTCTGGCATGCATCCCCGAAGTACAGTGGTGCGCGGGCCTTTAAGAAGCCCCTGGCGCTCGGCTAGTGCAAGCGCGTCCGGAATCTGTTCTGTCTGTCAGAGTCAGTCGCGAAGGCACCCTTCTTCGGGGGCCGGCCGGCGCGAGCCGTGATCGTCTCGGTGGCTGCTGGGGCTTGGCCATCCATGATGACTCCTCGATATTGGTGTAGCACAACAAGTAGAGAGCGCGTGCCACATCAAGGATTTTTGTGCCCTCGTTGGAGCCTTACAACGCGTGCGACCTCTGCCCAAAAGCAGAGCTCGGCATCGTTTTGGTCGTGGGCACAATAAGGGCACAATAAGCGTTCCTCAGGGTACCTCAGGGCGCTAAAAGGGGCCATCCGTCGCGCCTATTTTCAATTAGTTACGACTTGCAAGTTCACTGTCACGGCAGAGGTCGCGGGTTCGAGCCCCGTCGTCCCCGCCATCAATCCTAGGCCTTCGGATTGATGCTTTCCCCGAATAACATTTGTTGTGCCTGCGATGAGCTTTCGACTCCGCCCTTAGCGAACTGCCTCAGCGTGCAGCTCTGTGACTCGACACGGGCATTCGCCGGTGCAACGCCTTCCGTGCTCCATCGCGACGTAATTTTTGCGCTAAGTTGAGGGTCGGGTTTACCGCCGCGAACTGCTTTCTGCCTATACACGACGGCTTGCTCCGCGGGGAAGCTACGCTCGCACAAAATAAACCTCCGATCGTCCGGACAAATCCGCCAACGTAGACGCCGTTCCCACCTCACGCAGCATCGTAGCCGAGAGATCAATGACCCAACGCCAGAACATTCCCGGAACCTCCCCCTACGAAGACGTGATCGGCTTTTCCCGCGCCGTCCGCGTCGGTCGTCACGTCATGGTCTCCGGAACCGGCCCTGTCGGCTGTGACAACGCCGACATCGCCGGGCAGACAGACCAGTGCCTTACCCTGATCGCCTCCATCCTTAAAGAAGCAGGCACCAGCTTCGAGCACATTGTCCGCACCCGCATCTATCTCACCAGCCGCGAAGACTGGGAGGCCGCCGCCCGCATCCACGGCAAGTTCTTCTCGCTTATCCGGCCCGCTGCTACCATGGTCATCGTCGCCGGCCTGCTTGACCCGCGCTGGAAGGTCGAAATCGAAGTCGACGCACTCCTCCCCGAATAACACTCCCCGCAAGCAAGGAACGACATGGCAAAGCTCTCCCTCCGCGACCTCGACGACAATGAACTTCACGGTAAGCGCGTCCTCATCCGCGTCGACTTCAACGTGCCGCTCTCGAAGGACGCCGTCCCCCGCATCCTCGACGACACCCGCATCCGCGAAACCATACCCACTCTCGAGTACGCGCTCCGCCGCCGCGCCAAGGTCATCCTTTGCTCACACCTTGGCCGGCCCAAAGGCAAGGTCGTCCCAGCGCTCAGCCTCCGTCCCATCGTCGACCGTCTTCGCGAGCTCCTCGACCACCTGCTCGGCCCGCAGGAAAACGTCGGCTTCAGCCCGGACTGCGTCGGCGAAATCGCCACCGAGCTCGTCACCCAGCTCGGCTCCGGCCAAACCCTCCTGCTTGAAAATCTCCGCTTTCACCCCGAAGAGGAGAGCAACGACCCCGCCTTCGCCCAGCAGCTCGCCCGGCTCTGCGACGTCTACATTAATGACGCGTTCGGCAGCGCCCACCGCGCCCACGCCTCCACCGAGGGCATCACCCACTTCGTCCGGCAAGTGGCCGCCGGTCTGCTCATGGAGAAGGAACTCAAGTTCCTCGGCAAGGCCCTCAACGCCCCGGACAAGCCCTTCGTCGCCATCATCGGCGGTGCCAAAGTCTCCGACAAAATCAGCGTCATCGAGAGCCTCATGGAAAAAGCGGACGCCATCCTGATCGGCGGCGGCATGGCCTACACCTTTCTGCGCGCGGAAGGCCAGGCCACCGGTAAGTCGCTCGTCGAAGAAGACAAGATCGACGTCGCCCGAGCCGCTCTCCAGAAAGCAA
>CAXUEE010000078.1:4689-10076 GCA_964249905.1 uncultured Acidobacteriaceae bacterium | reverse complement strand
TCCTCGCGGACCGCTTCAACGCTAAAGCCGAACCCGTGCCGTTTGAGGGTTCCGAAGCCTTCCCGGAAGACAAGATGGCACTCGATATCGGCCCTAAAACGATTCAGCTCTTTTCGGATGAGATCTCCAACGCCCGCACCGTTCTTTGGAACGGACCCATGGGCGTCTTTGAATTCCCGGCTTTCGCGGTGGGCACCAACGCCATCGCCAAAGCGGTCGCCGGCAACGTGGATGCAACCACCATCGTCGGCGGAGGCGACTCCGTCTCCGCTATCCATCAGTCCGGCTTCGCCGATCAGATCACCCACATCTCCACCGGCGGTGGGGCCTCGCTCGAGTTCCTCGAGGGCAAGGCGCTTCCCGGCGTCGAGGCCCTGTCAAACAACCCTTAGGCGCTTCCTCCCGCGTCACGCCCGGCGCGCTTCCCACCTCGTCTCGCGGAGTGCAATACTGGGGAACCCATGCGTACACCTGTCATTGCCGGCAACTGGAAAATGTACAAGACACCCAAGGAGTCGCTCTCGTTTCTTGAACATTTCCTTCCCCTCGTCCAGGATCACACCCGGGATGAGATCGTCTTGTTCCCGACCATGTCGTCACTCGGATACGTACTGGACGCCATCCGCGGCTCAAACGTCAGGGCCGGTGCGCAGACCATGCACTGGCTCAACGAAGGACCCTACACCGGCCAGACTTCCCCGACCATGCTCGCCAGCATCCACTGCACGCACGTCCTGCTCGGTCACTCCGAGCGCCGTATCTACGCGCATGAGACCGACGACATGGTCAATTGGAAGCTCAAAGCCGCGCTCGCCCACGCCCTTACTCCTGTCGTCTGCGTCGGCGAAACTCTTGATAAACGCCAGTCGGGGCTGACCGACGCCGTGCTCCGTTGGCAGGTCGCCTGCGCCCTGAACGGCATCGAGCCCGTCGGCTCCGAGTCGCTCATCATCGCCTATGAGCCCGTGTGGGCCATCGGCACCGGTTCCACCGCCACCCCGACGCAGGTGCAGGACGCGCATCGCATGATCCGCAACGAGGTCGCCGAACGGCTGGGCCCCGAGCGCGCCGCGCAGACCCGCATCCTCTACGGTGGTTCGGTCAAACCGGAGAATGCCGCCATGCTCATGGCGCAGCCGGATATCGATGGCGCCCTGGTCGGCCAGGCCAGCCTGGATCCGGAGACCTTCTCGCGGATCGTGAAATACGCGGCGCCCCAGTAAACGTCCCACTTTGTCTTCCTTGCCGCAGGGGGTCTGCTTCTGTTTACTTTGTATTATTCCCGTAAGGAATCTGCTTCGGTCGTTGTCTTTACGTCGACCTGCTAGTGCACGACCCCGGCCTGGTCCATGGGCCAGTAAACGAACGCAGCCTTCCCGTAGATCAGCTTGCGCGCGACCGGACCGAAATCGCGGCTGTCGCTTGAGATCGACCGATGGTCGCCCATGACAAAATACTCATCCTGCGGAATGGTCATCTCGGCCTGCGAGCGCTCATCTGCGAAGCGTGTCGGAACATACGGTTCCAGCAGCGGGCGTCCGTTGACCATCACCCGGCCATGCTCCACGCGGACCCGGTCGCCCGGAAGCCCGATCACCCGCTTGATATAACTCTTGCTCTGATCATGCGGATACAAAAAAACAACCACATCCCCGCGATGGATCTCGCCCACGCGGAACGCCAGCTTGTTGATGAAGAGACGATCCTGATCTTCCAGCATCGGCAGCATAGATGTCCCTTCGACGCGCACCGGCTGGTACAAAAAGATGATGATGAAGCCGGACACCGCAACCGATAACGCCAAATCGCGCATCCACGCCAGCACGTTCCATCGGCGCACGGGAACCGGAGTGTCCTGGCCGGAAGCATCGGAAGTCTGCGAGAGAGGGATGTTCATGCGATGAATGCGTAGCTGCTCTACCAGAGCAGCCCTCTCATTTTAGACGCTCGCAGGAGTTAGTGGCATCCTGCTGCTTTCCCGCGCTTGAGGCACCGGCACAGCTTTCCCCGCCGTGCACCGCCTGCCCCGAACAGAGGGTTCGCCGTCCACTTCTTGGGTATGCATCAGGCGATGTGCAGGACTAGAATAGCCAAGTACGTCGAAAACACTATGGCAACTCTCACCATGTCAGAGCAGACCCCGTCTGAAAAGCCCGAAAAAGTCTCGAACGGCCGCGGGCACCATGATCTCTCCGCACTTATCACCGAAAGTCCGAACTCGGCCTCGCATGGACTCGATACCAAGAGCGCACTCGAGATTGCCCGCATCATCAACCATGAAGATGCCCGGGTCGCCGCCGCCGTCAAGAAGGCGCTGCCGGAGATTGCCATCGTGATCGACACTGTGGCGCGCTCGCTGCGCGACGGTGGCCGGCTCATCTATGTCGGCGCAGGCTCCAGCGGACGCATCTCTTCGCTTGACGCAAGCGAATGTCCGCCCACCTTTTCGACCGCGCCTTCGCAGGTGCAGTACATCATGGCGGGCGGTCCCAAGGCGCTCGCTTCGGCCTCGGATGTGAACGAGGACTCGCCGGAGATCGGCCAGCGCGACATCGCCCGGCGGCGGCCCACACGCAAGGATATTGTGGTCGGCGTTTCCGCCAGCGGACGCACCCCCTACGTGGTCGGCGCGGTCGAATACGCCCGGGCCCGTGGAGCAAAGACGGCCTGCATCACCTGCAATGACGGCACTCCGCTGGCCGATGTCTCAGACGTCGCCGTCGTCGCGGACGTGGGTCCGGAGGTTATCTCCGGGTCCACCCGGATGAAGGCGTCGACCGCGCAGAAAATGATCCTGAACATGATCACCACGGGAGCCATGACGCGGCTGGGCTACGTCTATGACAACCTGATGGTGAACGTGCACATGAAAAATGCCAAGCTGGTCGAGCGTGGCATTCGTGTCCTGATGCATCTTTGCGAGATCGATCGCGATACCGCTATCCGCACCATCAAGTCCGCCGGGAAATCCATTCCCATCGCCGTCGTCATGCTGAAGGCGAACGTGGATAAGATGGAGGCCGTTCGGCGTCTGGCAAAGTCGGACGGGAACGTACGGCTGGCGATCGACGATTCGCGGCTGGAGCTCTAGGCGAAACTGTTTGCGATCTTTCGGGGTTTACACATATGTGAGCTCGCAAGGAAGAAGCAAGAGCTCGAAACAGGCGGAATCAGGAGACACAGAAATGAAAACCCTCGTCACACACTCGGTACTCACTCTATCGCTCGCCCTCGGCGCAGGGGTCCTCACAGCCCAGGCGCAAACGGCCACGCAGCAGCCGGACCAGACACAGCAGGCTGCTCCGCAAGGCAACTGGTATGGCCAGAGGCACGCACCGAATCCGCAGCGCGAGACCAAGATGCTGACCAAGCGGCTGGGCTTGTCAGCCGACCAAGCTGCCCAGGTCGAGCCGATTCTGGCGGACCGTGCGCAGCGCATGGCGGCTCTCAGCTCCGCCCAAAGTGATCCGGCGTCCACGCGGGCGCAGCGCCGCGCCATCATGGAGGACACCAAGCAGAAGCTTGATGCCGTCCTCACTCCAGCGCAGCAGCAGGAACTGACGCAGATGCACCATGCTCATGAGCGGCACGGAAACGGCCAGCAGCCGGCTGCTCCGTCGCCGTCTCTGTAACCTCCAAGCAGCGGAACAGGCCACCGAGCTTCCAGGCCGGTGGCCTTTCGCTTGGGATGCTTGCATATAGATCGGCACCCATTTGCTCAGGCATCCTTCGTAGAATCGTGGAATGGATAAGTTTGTAGTGCGCGGGGGCAATCCCCTGCTGGGTACGATCAAGGTTTCCGGAGCCAAGAACTCCGCGCTGCCCTGCATGGCGGCCGCCATTCTGACCGAGGATGAGTTGATCCTCGAGAATATCCCGCAGGTGCGGGATATCGAGACTGAGCGGCGGCTGCTCGAGAGCATGGGCGCCGAGGTACAGCTGGGCTACGGACGCGCCCAGCACCGGACCCATATCCGCTGCGCCGTGCTGAGCGATCCGGTGGCCAAGTACGAGATCGTCAAGACCATGCGGGCGAGCTCGCTCGTCTTAGGTCCGCTCATCGCCCGTACCGGCATGGCTCGGGTGGCGATGCCGGGCGGTTGCGCCATCGGCGGCCGGCCCATCGACCTGCACCTGAAGGCGCTTGAGGCCATGGGTGCGGTAATCACTCAGGACCACGGATATCTCGAAGCCAAAACGGACCGGCTGCGCGGCGCGCACATCGTCTTCGACAAGATCACGGTGACGGGCACCGAGGACATCCTGATGGCGGCGGTGCTCGCCGAGGGCGAAACCGTGCTCGAAAACTGCGCGAGAGAGCCGGAGGTGACCGACCTCGCGGCTTTGCTCGTCGCCATGGGCGCGCAGATTACGGGCGCCGGCACCTCCACCATCAAGGTGCAAGGAGTAAGCAAACTGCACGGCGCGCGGCACAAGATCAATCCCGACCGGATCGAGGCGGGAACCTTTCTGATCGCCGGAGCGATCACGGGTGGAGATCTTAACATCGACTGCTGCGACCCGAGTCACCTCAGGGCGCTGATTGCAAAACTTGAACAATGCGGCGTGCGCATTGACGTGGCCAAAGACCACATCCGGGTGCGCTCCGGTGGCGAGCTAAAGGCGGCGGACATCTCGACCGAGGAGTATCCCGGCTTTCCGACCGACATGCAGGCGCAGTACATGGCGCTGGCGACACAAACCGCGGGTACCACCAACGTCACCGAAAACATCTTCGAGAACCGCTTCATGCATGTGCAGGAGCTGAACCGGATGGGCGCAAACATCACGGTGCAGGGGCGCACCGCGACCATTCGCGGCGGCAGTCCGCTGCAGTCGGCGGCGGTGATGTGCTCCGACCTGCGCGCCTCGGCGTCCCTGGTTTTGGCGGCGCTGGTAGCGGAGGGCGAGACGATCCTCGACCGCGTGTACCACATCGACCGCGGCTATGAGCGCATCGAGGAAAAGCTGCGTGGAGTGGGTGCGCAGATTCGCCGCATGGGGGACGTGTTCGGGAAGAAGTAGGTCTACCTCCCCCATACTTTAATTGCTTAAAGTCTTGCAATCATGGGACTTAGCTATGGCCCTAAGGGGTACTTCGGTCTGGACTTGCCCGTCCTGTCCGAGAGATCCTCGGATGACGTGATCCTTCTGCACTTCTACCTCTATTTTACGCTGATGAGCAGGGACATTGTGCCAACTTTCTTCTGTGCTAAGTGAAGCAGACAAAAGAGTTGGAACATATTCTCGATCAGGGGACTTGACAGGCGAGTACGGCGAACGCGTGACTCAGAAGATGGGTTTGCTGTAGATGCGGGCGTCCAGGTCTTCTCCGTAGAAGTGCGGGACGAAGGAATGGCGAGTGAAGCCGGTCTGCTCGTAAAAGC
>CAXUEE010000078.1:0-4614 GCA_964249905.1 uncultured Acidobacteriaceae bacterium | reverse complement strand
GGCCGGGGTGGACATCGAGGGTAGTGACGTAGGCGAGGTGGAGGTTGCGCCGGCGCAGAAGATTGACCAGAACGAAACCGAGGAGAGCTTCCCCTTCGTTCAGGCTCGCACAGGCGAGCAGCACGATCGCTCCCGGCTCGGAGGCGTAGCGGCGCATGGTGGGCCGGTCAAAGCGGAAGGGCTCGGCAAAGCAGAGCTGGTCAAGCTGATGCATGGCTTCGAGGTCGGCGGACGTTGCGTCGCGGAGATGAACCTGGGACATGGCGAGTGCTTCTAAGGTATCTCTCGCTCCAAGGGCTCGGCATTCGAAAAGGGAAACGATCCAGCCGCGATCGACACCCCATAGACGATCATCAATTCGCCCTTTTCCCTGAGCAGTCTCCCGGTGATTCAACGGACGTTCATCGTCTGTTTAGCGAATGTTAACGGTTCGGCTTGTAGCGTTTCAGCATGTCCAGAAAATCGAGCGGTTCTCTTGTCAGGCCCCTGTCTGCTTGCCTTCTTCCCTTCGCCTGTGTCGCGCTGCACGCCCAATATGAGAACGGCAGTCTGCTGGGCACGATCAAAGATGGTACCGGTGCGCCAATTGCGGGCGCGACGGTGACGATCACCAACACGGCAACGGCTAATGCGACCCAGACGAAGACGGACGGCTCGGGGAACTATGATGTTCCGTCCTTGCGCGTGGGCGTCTACAGCATCGCGGCCACAGCGCCCGGGTTCTCCGACGCGGAGGCGCAGAACATCACGGTCTCGGTAGGAAACCGACAGCACGTCGATTTGTCCTTGAGCGTTGGCGCGGCAACGGCGACCGTCGAGGTCAGCGACGTGGCGCTGCAGCTTGAAACCGAGACCAGCGAACGCGGACAAAACATCACGAACTACCAAACGGAAGCGTTTCCTCTGGTCACGCGCAACTATTCCGACCTGCTGGCCCTGATCCCGGGGTCGCGGCAGGCCCCCACCACGGTTACGACCAGTTCCATCAACTCGCTCGCGCGAGCCGGATCGTACAACGTCAACGGGCAGCGCAGCATGTTCAACAACTTCCTGCTGGACGGCATCGACAACAACGCCTACGGGGAAAGCAACCAGGGCTTCGACAACCAGATCATTGCAGTGCCGCCGGATTCGGTACAGCAGTTTCAGGTGGTGACGAACAACGAGAGCGCCGAGTATGGACGGGCCTCCGGAGCAACCATCAACGTGGCCACACTGAGCGGAACCAATCGCTTCCATGCCACGATCTATGAATTCCTGCGCAACACGGACCTGAACGCGGCAGGCTTCTTCAAGCCGCTGACGGTCAGCAATCTCGGGACGACTATCCCGTTCCAGAAGCCGGTGTTCAACCGCAATCAATACGGCGTAAATTTCGGCGGACCGATCGTCAAGAACAAGGTGTTCTTCTTCCTCGACTATGAGGGCTTTCGCCAGGTGCTGAAGCCGCTGAACGTCCTGACGCTGCCGAGCCAAAACGAGCTGAATGGCGTCCTGGTCGTTCCCGTTCGGAACGCGACCACGGGCGCGACCTATGCGGCGGGAACCCCGATTCCGCAGAGCGCCATCAATCCGCTTTCGGCGCAGATCATCACGTTCTTCAAGCAAATCTCAGGGCTGCCGAATGCAGGGTTGGCGAACCCGAGCCTGACGGCCGCGCAGAACACGGGCATCGCGACCAGCGACTACTCCATCCAGGTCCCGTTTACCGACAACTCGGACAAGGGCGACCTGCGCTTCGACTGGCAGGTGAATCCATCCACATCATCCTTCCTGCGGATCAGCGATCGCAAAGAGGATGGCGTTAACGATCCGACGATCCCGATCCCGCTTGATGGGCAGACGAACGGCAAGATCCGGGTTCTGGACCAGCAGATTGCGCTCGGAGTGACGCATCTGTTCGGCGCGGATAAGGTGCTCGATGCGCGCATCGGCCTCGATCGCACCAAGGCCGGCAAGTTCAATCTCTCCATCGGCAACACGGCATTCAACTCCATTCCCGGCCTCCCGACCAACAATCCGGTGGTGGCCGGCGGCTTGCCCTCGATCGGCATCTCGGGAGGGTTTACGGGCTTTGGACGTCAAAGCACGAATCCGCAGTGGCAGGATCCGGCCTTTCTCGATCCAAAGGTCAACTTTACCTGGGTGCGGGGACAACACTCCTTGAAGTTCGGCTATGAATTTGAGCATAGCTGGATGGCGGTCAATGATAACAATCCGCTGTACGGTTCGTTTACATTCGGTGGCGGCTATAGCTTGTGTACGGCGGCTACATCCTCCGGGTGCGCAACGAACTCGCTTGGCCAGACAGCACCTACGTCTCCAGTCGCCGATACGTACTGGGCGGATTTTTTATTTGGAACGACCAATCAATACTCACTGGCGAACTTCTATGTGGCGCATCTTACCCAGACCTTCCAGAACATCTATGCACAGGACGACTGGCGAGTTAGTCCGAGTCTTACTTTGAACCTGGGCCTGCGCTGGGAATATGGATCGCCCTACTCGGAGTTACACAACAATATTTCTAACTTCGATCCAACCTCGCAGACGGTATTTACGACAACGCCGGGCGCGGTAGCAGGCAATGGAATCACACCGGTATCTTACGGAGGAACCTACGGACATACGCTGGTTAATCCGGACTACCGGGACTTTGGACCGCGGGTGGGTTTCGCCTACTCAGCGGATACAAAAACGGTCCTCCGGGGCGGCTTTGGCATCAGCTATTCGCACTACACGCGCGCGGGTTCGGGCGATATCCTGGCGATTAATGCCCCGCAGGCCCAGTTTGCGTCCGTAACCCAGATCGCGCCCACCACGACCAATCACTGCGCAACACCGCTTCCGGCACAGATCATTGCGGTAGGCACGACGACGCCCTCCTGCTATGCAACGGCAGATCAGGGTTACCCGACCGGGCTGGTAACAAGCTTCAACCCAGCGACCGACAACATCACCTATGTTCCGAAAAATACGCGCGACAGTTATGTGGAGAGTTACTTCATCAGTGTGCAGCGAGCGCTCATTAAGAATTCGCTGCTGGATATTGCTTACGTTGGAAACCATGGTTTGAAGCTGCAAGGGTTTCTGAATGCGAACCAGAGAAATCCGTCGCTGGGTTTTGCGCGTCCCTATGCGAACTGGCCGTCCGACATTACAGAGGCCCTAAACGAGTTTTACTCAAACTACAATTCACTGCAGGTGAAATACGAGCAGCGATTTACCGGTGGGTTGACGCTGTTGAACAGCTTTACCTGGGAGCACTCTCTGGATAATGCGAGCGCGTCGCTCGAAGGCAACACGCCCTCCCCACAGGACGGCAACAATATTCGTGCGGACTATGCACAGTCGGATTACAACCTGCCCATCGCGAATATCACGAGCCTCGTCTACGAGCTTCCGGTTGGCCGCGGACGTCACTTCCTCGACCGCACAAACGGAGTGGTGGATGGCGTGCTGGGCGGGTGGCAGGTTAGCGCGATCAACACGGCGCAGGCGGGCACGCCATTCAACATCACCTATGGCCCAAACAGCGCGCAGGCACTCTCGCCCCAGATCTCCGCAACCTATCGTGGAGCAAACGAGTACCGGCCAAACAAGGTGCCGGGCCAGGCCGTAACGCAGGGCCGCGGCAACCGCGCCCCGAACACCGGGTACGTCAACTACGTGAACCTGAATGCATTCGTGCTGCCGCCGATCAAGGACGCTTCCGGCAATGTGCTCAGCCCGTTCGGAAACGCAAGCCGGAATCCAGGGCGTACGCCGGCCTTTTACGAGACGAATCTGGCTCTCAACAAGAAGTTTTCGACGCCGGTCGAAAGCCTGAAGGTGGAGTTCCGGACGGAGTTCTACAACGTGTTCAACCACACCAACCTCTACCTGCCCGGAGCCATCTCCGGCACCCAGGGAACGGTGGCGGCAGGACAGACGTTTGGCACAGGCGGCACCGTTCCTTTGGGAAGCATTCTGGGTGGCAGTCCGAGTCCGAACACAGGGCAGATCAGCAGCACGTTCGAGCCGCGGGTGATCCAGTTCGGGCTCAAGGTCCTGTACTAGGCAATCCCAGACAGGGTGCTGTCTTCTCTATGTCCCAACTCAGGCGCCGCTTTCTCGCCTGCGTTGGGACATACTTTTCTCCGCGAAGTCGTGCTCCGGCCCCGCCGTACACGGCGCTGCCTCGGTCGCCTTGCCTGTCCAGGCGGAAGGACGTCAGCATCCTCTCACTTCCCTTTCTTCTCGCTTAAGACACGTACAGGCGTGTCCGAGAAGTCCTACCAGTTTCCTAAAGCTCGACACCCAAATGCATCCCAACTTTGCTTCCTCAAAGGGCAGATCGATCCCGCTGGAGTTGACAGGCGTTCGCTGAGACCGGAATAATCGTGAGCGCGATCAAAAATGTGCGTAGAGCTCTCCTGCTCGAAGCGTCCTGTGATCGCAGTACTGGTTGGACCACATCTGCCATCCTAGAGAGAGCTCCAGCTGCTCACGACGAAAGTCATGTCCCCCTACAAGAAGTGACGCTGCAAAACTGACGTCCTTTCCGGAGTCCCATGCTCAAGCCTTACCCAGCCCTTTGCCCTTCCCAACCCCTGCATCGCGCGCGTCGAGCGC
>CAXUEE010000077.1:13656-14559 GCA_964249905.1 uncultured Acidobacteriaceae bacterium | reverse complement strand
TCACCGTGCTGTGCGCGATGACCCTGGCGGCCATGGGTTATTGGAGCCTGATGGGGCCGTTCTGGACACTGCCGACGCGGGTGCTGGGCGGGCAGGCGGCAGCCGGCGGCGTGGCCATCATCACCATGATCGGAAGCCTGGGCGGCTTTGTAGGGCCGACGCTGACTGGAAAACTGAAAGACATGACCCACAACTTCACCGCGGGATTGCTGGTCGTCGGCGGCATGGCGGCCGTGGGCGCGGGCATGTGTCTGCTGCTGAAGCCGGCGAGTGCAAAAGGCAACAGCGCGCGGCCGGAGCTGCAAGCCGAAGAATCCCGCTAGAGTCGAATAAGCGGCAGAAGAGTAAACTTCTGGTCGATATATGACAACGAGATCTCTTTATCGCCTGGTTGTAATCGTTCTTGGTGCATGGGTTGGCTCCGCTTCGGCGCAGGTAGCTGCGAAGCCGGTGCGCGTGGCCATTGTGGGGCTGGTGCATGGGCATGTACGCGGGCTGCTCGGGGCGCTGCCCAGGCAGACGGACGTGCAGCTGGTTGCGATTGCGGAGCCGGATGTGGCGCTGTCGCGGCAGTACGCGGCGCAGTACCACCTGGATCAGGCGCTGTTCTACACCGACCTCCCACGCATGCTGGAGGCGGTGCATCCGGATGCGGTGCTCGTGTATACGACCATCGAGGATCATCGGCGAGTGATTGAGGAAGCCGCGCGGCATGGGATCGCCTCCATGGTCGAGAAGCCGCTCGCGACGACGATGGAGGATGCGCTGGCGATCCGTGCGGCCGCTCGCGAGCACCACGTGCAGGTGCTCACGAACTACGAGACCACCTGGTACGCAAGCAATGCGGAGACGCTGGCGGAGGTCGCGGAAGGCAAGCTGGGCGAGGTTCGCAAGGTGGTGGTG
>CAXUEE010000077.1:12487-13646 GCA_964249905.1 uncultured Acidobacteriaceae bacterium | reverse complement strand
GTGCACGATGGCCATGAGGGGCCGAAGGAGATTGGGGTTGGGCCGGAGTGGCTGCCGTGGCTTACGGATCCAAAGCAGAATGGCGCCGGTGCTCTGTTCGATTTCGGCTGCTATGGCGCGGATTTGATGACGGTGCTGATGCACGGGGAAGCTCCGCTGAGCGTGACGGCGGTAACGCAGACCGATAAGCCGGCGATCTACCCCAAGGTGGACGACGATGCGACCGTGATCCTGCGCTATCCGAAGACGCAGGCCGTGCTGATGCCCTCGTGGGACTGGAGCTTTGCGCGCAAGGACATGGAGGTATACGGGGTGCGCGGGTCTGCTATCACGGTCGGGCCTGACCAGCTGCGGGTGCGCTACCAGGGCCAAGCGGCCGAGTCGTCACTCACCGCGACCCCGTTGCCGGAGGTTCGGCGCAGTTCGCTCGCCTACCTTGCCGCGGCACTCCAGGGAACGATCCAGCCGGATGCGGACTTGTCGTCGCTGCCGACAAACCTGGTCGTCATGCAGATTCTCGATGCGGCGCGGCAGTCCGCGGCGACGGGCAAAACAGTAGAGCTGACACCTCTCGCGCCATAAAGGCCGGCGGACGATCCACTATGAGATAGAAACCACACTTTGGTTCTGTGTATCCCGGCTGCGGGTTAGCCAAATTTTCGAGCACGGCCAAGCTGCGATGCTATCCTAAGGCTGCATTTATTTCAGGATTTCTGAGGGCTGCATGGCGACTGCGACGATTGGTCAGGTAGAGAAAACAGTAGCGAACGAGTACAAAGTAGCGGATCTCTCGCTGGCCGAGTTCGGGCGCAAGGAGATCGAGATCGCCGAGCAGGAGATGCCGGGGCTGATGTCCATTCGGCGCAAATATGCCGCAGGCAAGCCTTTGCTGGGAGTGCGTGTCACAGGCTCCCTGCACATGACGATCCAGACCGCTGTGCTGATCGAGACGATGGTCGATCTGGGAGCCGACGTCCGCTGGGCAAGCTGCAACATCTTCTCGACGCAGGACCATGCGGCGGCGGCGATCGCGGCGGCCGGTGTGCCGGTGTTTGCCTGGAAGGGCGAGACGCTGGAGGAGTTCTGGTGGTGCACGAACGCTTCGCTGAGCTTCCCGGATGGCAAGGGCGGTCTGCTTGGGCCGCAGCTTGTGATCGAT
>CAXUEE010000077.1:550-12477 GCA_964249905.1 uncultured Acidobacteriaceae bacterium | reverse complement strand
CTGTACGGCTGCCGTGAGTCGCTTGTCGACGGCATCAAGCGCGCCACGGACGTGATGATCGCGGGCAAGGTCGCCGTGGTGTGCGGGTTCGGCGATGTGGGCAAAGGTTCCGCTGCGAGTCTGCGCGGGTTGGGTGCGCGCGTCGTGGTAACGGAGATCGATCCAATCAACGCGCTGCAGGCGGCCATTGAGGGCTACGAGGTCACCACGATTGAAGAGACGCTCGGCCGCGGAGATATCTACGTTACCTGCACAGGCAACGTCGACATCATCACTCTGGAACACATGAAGCTGATGAAAGATCAGGCGATCGTGTGCAACATCGGGCACTTCGACAATGAGATCCAGATGGAGCCGCTGAACGCTTCCGGCGCCGTACGGACCAACATCAAGCCCCAGGTGGATAAGTACACGTTCGACAATGGCACCAGCATCTTCGTGCTCGCCGAGGGCCGGCTGGTGAACCTGGGCTGCGCGACGGGGCATCCGAGCTTTGTGATGTCGGCCAGCTTCTCCAACCAGACACTCGCGCAGCTCGATCTATGGGAAAAGAAAGATGAGTACAAGGTCGGCATCTACATTTTGCCCAAGCGGCTGGATGAAGAGGTCGCCCGTCTTCACCTGGAGAAGATCGGTGTGAAGCTGACTACCCTGTCAGAAAAGCAGGCGAAGTATCTTGGAGTTACAGTCGAAGGTCCCTATAAGTCAGAGATCTATCGGTACTAGCATTTTTCCTGAAACGGAGTAGGTGCATGGGCTTCCGGGCGTTTTCTCCTAGAGAAAACGCCCTTTGCACGTCAGTCGTAAACTGTTGCACGAGAATGCTCTAAGCTTCTGGCCGGACTTGCAGGAGCGAGCTGGTTTAGGGAGCAGCGGGCGGCTGGTAGTCTGCCGCAGTCACAATTTGTACGCCGGGTGTCGTACTAAGCTGCGGATCAATCAGCACGATCGTCGATGCGCTGCCGGTGACGTAAGCCACGGCCGCGCCGGTGTAGGACGTACCGCCGGCTGCCGTCGGCGTAGCGCCTGTGGGCAGGGCGACGAGTGTGTAGGTGCCCGAACGCACACTGAGATACCCGGTATTGGTGTTGAAACTAATGGCTGTCACAACGGGTTTCTGCGTGACCACGGTCGACCCGCTCGGAACAAGGTAGAGGTCCAACGGTCCGGCGCGCACGGATTGGTCGATGAAACGAAGATTGACCTGGCCGAGCGGTGCGGCTGTGTTCTGGTCCTGAAGGATCTGTTCCTGCAGAGCGTTTGAGTAGTTCCCGATGAGCACAGTGTATTGCGCTTCCGCAGCAAAGGTACCCGTGGCCGTGACCAGTTGCGAGTGGGTTCCAGCCTGGTCCGCGTTGATGTTGTACGCGCCGGGAGTAATCGGCACGTACGAGGTAATTGTTCCGAGCCCCAGGTTATACGCCAGCACGGCCGTGCCCTGGTATGCATCCAGTCCGGGCGCATCTGGCGAGGCGTCCATCAGCCGTACCTGCGAGATGACTGGCGTGCCCGTGACACTCTGGCATCCGGGCAGAAAAACAAGCAGCGTAAAAAGTGCGAACAGGCGACGCGCGCAGAACAGATTGCTCATCGGACCTTCCGCACAATTTGGCTGGAGGAAGCGCATGATGAACTTATGCTAAACGATCGTGAGCCGTCGAAGCAGCAGGAAAAGCCGGATCCAACTCGAAGCACGTGCGTCTTTTGGGGCACTCGAGTCGTTGCTACCTGGCGCGTCTCGCAACAATCATGCTCTGGATCCTGGCGTACGTGTTATCGGGAATGATTCCCTTCTGCGTAAGCTGGTTCTTCGCGGCGTAGGGGCGCCCTTTGATGATGCGGTCCGCATACGCATCCCCGATTCCCGGGAGCGCCTTAAGCTGGTCGCGGGTAGCCGTGTTGAGGTCGAGTGGTTCGCTCTGAGAAGCGGCAGAAGCAGACTTGGACTGACCCGAGGCAGACTGCGGCACGGGTGCGAGGGCAAGCACCAGGACGAGCGTAAAAGTCGAAAGGCGACACAGGAGATTCATGATGAGACCAACTCCAGGGATCGGTGAGGGGTGCGTTGTGCGATGCAATAAGAGTATCGAAGGAGTTCGACTTCGTCGCGCACAATCGCTCAACTCGCGCGGCATCCCCCTCTGTGGGCCGGACATTGGCAGGTTTGACAAGCGGTGAAGGAGGCGGCTAACTTGGAAATGATGAATCTTTCTTTCGAGCATCGCGACCACTGCCACTTCCACCATGCTTCTGCATGTAGGCGGCGGTCTTCGATGCGCTGAGTAAGGCAAGCATCTGAAGATTTGAAGAGGCCCGCCGACGCGAAGTGCGCGCGGGCTTTTTGCTGTGTGAGAGCAAAACAAAGTTTGGGGGGGAAGAGATGAGCAAGATGATGATCGATTTCGCGAAGGGTGACGGGCTGGTCCCGGGCGTGGTGCAGGACGCGACGACGGGCGAGATGCTGATGCTTGGCTTCGTCAATGCGGAGAGTTATGCCCAGACGCTCGAGACAGGGTATGTGACCTTCTGGTCGCGCAGCCGCGGAAAGCTGTGGAGGAAGGGCGAAACAAGCGGGAACCGTTTGCGCGTTGTCTCCGCCGCGACCGATTGCGATCACGATGCGCTGCTGTTCCGGGTGGTGGTGGAAGGCGATGGCCTGGTATGTCACGAAGGCACCGTAAGCTGCTTTACCAAGGACATCACGGCGGAGGTCATGGCGGAGGTGGGCGTTGTCTAAGCTGAAGCTGGGCATTCCCAAAGGAAGCCTGCAGGACGCGACCATTGCGCTGTTTGAACGGGCGGGCTGGCGCATCTTCGCGAACGGCCGCAGTTACTTTCCGCAGATCGACGACGCAGAGATCGAGTGCATGCTGGTCCGGGCGCAGGAGATGGCGCGCTACGTCGAACACGGAGCGCTCGATGCCGGGCTGACAGGCAATGACTGGGTTCTCGAAAACGAATCGGATGTGGAGAGGATCACCAGCCTGACCTACAGCAAGGTGAGCCGCGGCACGGTGAAGTGGGTGCTTGCGGTGCCGGAGGACTCGCCCTACCAGCGGCCGGAGGACCTTGCCGGAAAGATTATCGCGACCGAGCTAGTCGAGTTTTCCAAGCGTTATTTCGCGGGCAAGAACATTCCGGTCAAAGTGGAGTTCAGCTGGGGCGCAACTGAAGTGAAGCCGCCGCTGCTGGCTGACGCCATCGTCGAGGTGACGGAGACAGGCTCGAGCCTGAGGGCAAACCGGCTGCGGATCCTCGAGACGCTGATGGAGTCGGAAACCCAGCTGATTGCCAACAAAGATGCTTACGCGGATGCGTGGAAGCGCGAGAAGATCAACAATCTCTCCTTGATGCTGAACGCGGCGATAGCGGCCCAGGGGCGGGTGGGACTGATGATGAACGTGGCTTCCGATTTACTCTATAAGGTCACGGCGGAGCTGCCCGCTCTGAACTCACCCACTATGTCGCAGCTGTCGAATGGCGAGGGATTCGCGCTGAATACGATTCTGGACGAGTCTGTGGTGCGTGAGGTCATTCCGAAGCTCAAGGCTGCGGGAGCGACGGGCATTGTGGAATACCCGCTGAGCAAAGTGGTTTTGTAACCGACGCGGTTACAGGAGGTTTCGCATGAAGCTGGTCAGGACGTACGGCCGAAGCGCGAAGGCGGCGAACGCGCTGATCGAGGCCCTGGAACAACGCGGCGCGGCGAACACCGCCAAGGTGGAGAGTGTTGTTTCGACCATTGTTGCCGACGTGCAGCAGCAGGGGGATTCCGGTCTACGGCACTATGCGGAGAAGTACGACGGGTTGACAGAAGCAGCTCCGCTGCTGGTCTCACCGCAAGAGATGGAGGCTGCCTGGGCGAAGACGACGCCCAAGCTGCGCGCCGCCATGGAGATCGCGCAGGCCAACATCCGCGGGTTCGCCGAGGCACAAAAGCCGAAGGAATGGATGATCTCGCCTGCTGAGGGCTTGAAAACCGGACAGATTGTCCGAGCTCTTGGAGCGGTCGGCTGCTACGTGCCGGGGGGGCGCTACCCGCTGCCTTCGACGCTGCTGATGACGGTGACTCCGGCACAGGTGGCGGGTGTCGAGCGCATTGTGGTGTGTTCGCCGAAGCCGGGGGTGGAGACTATGGCCGCAGCCTGGCTTGCGGGAGTAACGGAGTTTTACCGGGTAGGAGGTGCGCAGGCGGTTGCGGCCATGGCATACGGTACGGAAAGCCTGGCGAGGGTAGAAAAGATTGTCGGGCCGGGCAATCTGTATGTCACGGCCGCAAAGACAATGGTTCAGGGCGTGTGCGGGATCGATATGCCGGCCGGGCCGACTGAGATTGGGGTCACAAGCGAGGCGGGAAGTGCTGCGGGGATTGCGGCTGATCTGGTCGCTCAGGCGGAGCACGATCCCGAGGCGCTGGCTGTGCTGATCACAAGTAACGAGACATTAGGCCTTGAGGTACTGGGCGAAGTCAAGAGCCAAGCTCGAAAGAATGCAACAGCAAAGGTATCTCTCAAAGCGCAGGGTGCGATATTTGTTACTGCTTCTGTTACAGAATCCCGTGCTCTGACGAATCGGCTGGCCTTTGAACATCTTTCGGTGGATGCGGCAAGCGATCTAGCCTGGGTTCAGAATGCAGGCTCGGTGTTCGTCGGACGGTTTTCACCGCAATCGATGGGGGATTACGTCTCCGGGCCGAATCACGTGCTGCCGACAGGACGCGTCGGCCGGGTGCGCGCGGGGCTCAGCGTGACGGACTTCCTGAAAGTGATTACGGTGCAGCAGTACAGCCGCAAGGGACTGGCGAGCCTGGGTCCGCACGCGATTACGATGGCCGAGGCTGAGGGCCTGACGGCACATGCGCAGAGTGTGCGCATCAAGATGGGGAGAGAGCGATGAGCGTAGAGACCAGCGTAAAAATGGTGCAGGCGCGAGAAGCTGTGCTGGCGATGCCGGAGTATCATCCGCCGCTGGCCGGACGGGATGCGCTGCGCCTGGACTTCAATGAAAACACATTTGCGCCTTCGCCGAAGGTGATGGAGCGGATTGCGGCGATCACGGCGGAGGATCTAACGAAGTACCCGGAGCGCGAGCCGGTGGAGCGTATCGTGGCCGCGCACCTGGGCCTGGCGTCCAACCAGGTGCTCTTGACCAATGGTGTGGATGAGGCGATCCATCTCATCGCTGTGGCGTTCCTCGAGGAAGGGGATGAGGCGGTGGTGTGGACGCCGAGCTTCTTCATGTACGACGTGTCGATTGCGCTGATGACGACAGGTGGATTGCGGAAGGTGCAGTCGGACGAGACCCTGCAGTTTCCGTTCGAGCGACTCCTCGACGCGATCAATGAGCGGACGAAGCTGATCATTGTGGCTTCGCCGAACAATCCGACGGGTGCGGTGGTGGAGCGACAGAAACTGTTACAAATTGCTGAAGCGGCTCCGCAAGCGGTGCTGATGGTGGATGAGGCGTACTACCACTTCCACGGTGAGACTACGCTGATGGACGTACGGACCGTGCCGAATCTGCTGGTAACGCGGACTTTTTCGAAGGCCTACGGGTTGGCGAATCTGCGGGTGGGCATGGTGGCTGGAGATGCGAGGCTGATTACTTTCCTCAGAAAAGTGAGCTCGCCGTATAACGTCAACGGGGTAGCGCTGGCGTGTCTGCCGGCGGCGCTCGAAGACGAGGCTTACGTGCAATGGTATGTGGAGCAGATCCGCGCAGGGCGAGCACGGATGATGGCTGGGCTCGACGAGCTCGAGGTTCCCTATTTTCCAAGCGAAGCGAATTTTGTCTTGATGCGAATCGGAGCCACGCACGCTGAGTTGGTCAGGGCGATGCGGACGCGCGGCGTGCTGCTGCGCGATCGCTCGGCCGACCCGGGATGCGATGGCTTTGTGCGGATCACGATCGGAGTAAGTGCGCAGGTAGCGCAGGGGCTCGAGGCGCTGCGAGCATCACTTACAGAGATCGGCTGGACGCCTGGGGTACCGGCGCAGGATCAGGCGGCGATGCTGGCGCAAGGACGCGAGTATGAGTGATGCGGCGCGCGTCGGCACGGTGAAACGGGACACGACGGAGACGCAGATTGCCTTGCGCCTGACGATCGATGGACAAGGCAGGTACCAGGTCGCGACCGGTATCAGGTTCTTCGACCACATGCTGGAGCTGTTTACCCGGCACGGCGGCTTTGACCTGGAGCTGACGTGCACGGGCGACCTCGATGTCGATCAGCACCATACGGTGGAAGATGTGGGCATTGCGCTGGGCGAGGCGTTCCTGGAGGCGCTCGGGGACAAAAAAGGTATTCTTCGCGCCGGATATTTTGTGATGGCGATGGATGAGACGCTCGCGGTTGCGGCGGTCGATCTGAGTGGACGCGTCGCGTATGTGGTGGACGACCAGGTAACAGTCCCAGTCGTTGGCGATTTTCAAAGTGAGTTGCTAAGCGACTTCTTCGATGGATTTGCTCGTGGGGCAAAGGCCAATGTGCATGTGAAGACGATGTACGGGCGCTCGAACCACCACAAAATCGAGGCCATCTTCAAGGCGTTTGCGCGGGCCATGCGCGGAGCCTGCAGCCGGGACGAGCGGATGCGTGAGATGTTGCCAAGTACGAAAGGGCTGCTGTGACGCAGCTATTGGCGAAGGTAGATGACCTGGGCTTCCGGGAGGAGCACCCGAGCGACCTGGCCGGCAGGCTCTCATGCCGGCTTCCGGAGATGTATCTGGTCGTGGCCTTGCTGGTCTGCGGATTTCTCTGCTTTTTGACTCCGCCGTTCTTCGTGCCGGACGAGGTGAACCATGCGAAACGCGAGCTGGAGCTCGGTCGTGGAGAAGTGCTCGCACACAAGACACCCCAGGGTATAGGCAGCGCAGTAGATTCAAACGTTCTTGAAGTGATGAACCAGAGCAGCGCGATCCAAGCGGCGCTGAGCGTGCGCTATCCCAGGGCGAGACAGCGGCCGAATGGACGAATCACTGCAGCGCAGCTGGCCCAGATGCAACAGGTGCGCTGGGCGGGCGGGCGTGGCTTTTCAACGTTTGAAAACACGGCGTTGTACCCGCCTTTCTTTTATTTGCCCCAGGCCCTGGGCTGGCGCCTGGGTGAGGTGGTCGGTGCCCCGGTGGTGAAAAGCCTTTGGCTGGCCCGTTCTCTTGCTGCCTTATCGGCGGTCTTGCTGGGCTGGCTTGCCCTGCGGCTGTGCGGCAACGATGGCCGCTGGACGCTGCTGGTCTGTCTTCTGCTGCCGACGGAGCTGGGTCTAAACGCATCCTGCTCGCAAGACGCCCTGCTGCTGCCGGCGGCTTGCCTGGCCGCGGTTCTGCTGACCCGCTCTATCCAGTGCGGACGAGCGTCGTCCCCGGTTGAGCTCGCCTGCGTCGTCCTTCTGCTGGTCTCCTGGATCGGGGCGCGTCTGCCCTATCTACCGATGGCGTTTGCGATCCTGCTGCCGGTGTTGAACCTTCCTCGGCCGGACACGAAAGCGGTGTGGCGGCATGCTGTGGCTCTCGCCGCCATCCTGATGCTGGTGGGCGGCTGGGCTGGCCTGGTGCACCATTTCGGCGTTTTGCCGGGGCCTGGTGCCGACCCAGCATCGCAGACCGCCCTTGTTCTTCATCAACCGCTGCACGCTTCGTTCAATCTTGCGCGGGGAACGATGGCTGTGGTGCCCGTTCTTGCGGGGATGGGACTCGAGGTTCTCGGCTCCAACGATGTCTTTGCGCCGGCCTTTCTTTATGTGCTGCTGGCGCTCGGTTTCGTCTCGGTCCTATGGCTTGCGCCGCGGCTGCAGGGGATGCGGGATCGCACGCGGGGACTGCTGCTGGCGATGCTGCTCGGGACTGTGCTGCTCCTGTCCCTGTCGGAGTACCTCATCTGGACTCCGGTCGGGGCACCCGTGGTGAATGGGCTGCAGTCGCGCTACTATCTGCCCCTGCTGCCGTTTACCCTGATGCTTCCGACATGGAGGAGAACTTCGCAAGCACGCTGGCCGAACCCGGCTCCGCGCCTGCGCGCCAGGCTCCTGCTGGCTGGGACGGCTCTGTTTCTGTTCGCCGCAATGGCCACCCCGTGGATCGCGGCGAGGCGCTTTTACAATCTGGACCTGGTTGCAGCAACGAGGCTTCTGAGGTTGGCTTCATGATCGTAGTGATCGATTACAAAGCGGGCAATCTGACCAGCGTCGTGAAGACACTTAACTTCCTTGGCGCGGAGACCGCAGTCACCCAAGACCCGGAGCTGGTGCGTACCTCCTCGAAGATTGTTCTGCCGGGAGTCGGGCACTTCCAGGCTACGGCGTTGCTTGCGGAGCTTGGCATTACGGAGGCGGTGCGCGAGGCGGTGCGTGGAGGCTCGCTGTTTCTGGGGGTCTGCGTCGGATTACAGTGGTTGTTTGAGGGATCGACGGAGGCTCCGGAGGTTGCCGGGCTCGGACATTTCGCGGGTGTCTGCGAGCACTTCCCTGCCCTGTATGAGGATGCGGAGTTGAAGTCGCCGCATGTGGGTTGGAATTCGCTTGACACGGTGCGGGAGAACTCACGATTGCTGCGAGGGATCCGGCCGGGTGGATTTGTGTACTATACGCATTCCTGGCGGGCCCCGGTGGTAAGCGCCACTGCTTCGGTTACAAATTACGGCGGGCAGTTTACGGGGGTCGTTGAGCAGGAGAATGTGATGGGCGTGCAGTTCCATCCGGAGAAGTCGGCAGAGGTGGGATTGCAGGTGTTGCGGAATTTTGTGGAGATGGAAAGGCAGTAACGCGAACCAAACGGATCAAGGCGGAGTCTGTGCTGACAAAAAGAATTATCGCCTGCCTGGATGTTCGGGACGGGCGCGTAGTGAAGGGTGTGCAGTTTGTCGACATCGTCGATGCGGGCGATCCGGCGGAGCTTGCGCATCGGCATGCAGCAGCGGGCGCGGATGAGATTGTGCTGCTGGATATTACAGCGACGCATGAAGGGCGCGGCACGCTGCTCGATACGGTGAAGCGAACTGCCGCAAAGCTGTTTGTGCCGTTTACGGTGGGCGGCGGAGTACGCAGCGCGGAGGATGCGGCGGCGGTGTTCGATGCGGGGGCGGATAAGGTGTCGATCAACTCTGCGGCGATTGCACGTCCGGAGCTGATTGGGGAGATTGGCGGAAGCTTTGGAGCGCAGGCGGTGATTGTGGCGATCGACGCGCGGCGCGGACAGGAGGGCGTGGCCGATGCCGAGGTATACGTGTTCGGCGGACGAAAGGCGACCGGGTTGCGTGTGGTGGAATGGGCTCGGGAAGCGGAGCAGCGGGGAGCGGGGGAGATCCTGCTGACGAGTATGGATACGGACGGGATGCGCGGCGGCTTTGATTGCGAGTTGACTGCGGAAGTGAGTCAGGCGGTGCGGATCCCCGTCATTGCAAGCGGCGGCGCTGGATCGGCGGCGCACTTCGTCTCCGTGTTCGGGGAGGGCAAGGCGGATGCCGCATTGGCGGCCAGTATCTTTCACTTTGGAGTGACGAATTCGCGGGCGCTCAAAGAGGAGTTGCAGCAGGCGGGTGTCAGCGTTCGGCTGCCCTGTTGATGAGGTGCTGTCTCCGAAACGGAATACAGGGGTCCTTCGCTTCCGCTCAGGATGACGTGAGATGGAGCCAGGCCGGGAGAGAATAAAAGCTATGTTGATTCCTTCGAGTGACTTGATGGGCGGACGGATTGTGCAGCTGGTGCGGGGCGAGACGCTGAAGCTGGCGTTTGACGATTTTGAGTACTGGATTGGGCGGTTTGCGAAGTATCCGCTGGTGCAGTTGATCGATCTCGACGCGGCGATGCGGCAGGGCGAGAACACGCGGCTGATCGAGATGATCTGCGGACGCCTGACGTGCCAGGTGGGCGGTGGATTGAAGACGGCCGAAGACGGGAGGAGACTGCTCGACGCGGGGGCGAAGCGGGTGATCTTTGGATCGAGCCTGTTTGGGCCCTCACAGAATATTGAGAAGAGACGGCATAAGGTAATTCACCTGGAGTTTGCGGAAGGGTTGACGCAGGCGCTTGGGGAGGAGGCGCTGTGTTTTTCTGTCGACACCAAAGGGGGCAAGGTGGCGGTTAAGGGGTGGAAGGACTCCGTCGAGCTGACACCGGAGGAGGCCATCACGTGGCTTGAGGACTACTGCGCATCCTTCCTGTATACGCACGTCGACACGGAGGGCACGATGCTGGGATTTCCGATCGAAACAGCGGCGATTCTGCGGGCGTGTACGGCCAAGCAGCTGATCGTCGCCGGGGGAATCCGGGAACGGCGCGAGGTGGACGACCTCGATGCCATGGGGGTGGACGCAGTGGCGGGGATGGCAGTGTACTCAGGAGCGATGGAGGCCTAGGAGGCTAGTCGTTTCTCCTGCGCACGCTCGGCTTCGATTCGCTCCATCCGGCGATCGATGTCAAGCGCATGCAGGAGCGTAGTTTGATTCGCTGTCATCATCGTCTCGAGTGTCCGCAGTTGCGCCACCAGAAGATCGCGGGTGTAGTCGATCTTCGCGTCCAACCGTTTTTCGACACCGTCGATCTTGCTGTCCAGGCCGACGATCTTTGCGTCGAGATGTCTTTCCACACCGTCAATCTTGACGTCCAGGCCATCGATCTTCGCCTCGAGACGCTTCTCTAAACCGTCGATCTTTGCGTCGAGACGCTTTTCTAAACCGTCGATCTTCGCGTCGAGACGCTTCTCCAGGCTCGTAACGCGCTCGGTAAGCGCCTTCAGATCCGGCGTGACGACATCCTGAAGTGATTTCCGAACATCATCGACAGCGCTCACGATGTGCTCCCAAGATGAAAATATCAGTCCACAGGTCGTAAGTCACAGAGCCGCGCTAAATCTGGGAATAAGCTGTGGGAGTAAGCACTAAATTCGTGATGTTGCTGACGAGGGCTTCGGAGCCGTAGCGCTCACCCGTTGAGAGCTTCTTCCAGGCCGGGTCGACACGGAATTTGTCCCACTTGGCGGTAAGGTCGGCGAGATCCTTGAAGGTGAGCATGTACGTGAGATTGGGCATGCGGGGGCCGACGAGAGCTTCGCCGAAGAAGACCGGTTCAAAGCCCGCGGCATGGAAGATGTCGAGTTCGCCGCCTTTGCCAAACATCTCGACCTTGAGATCGTGGGTTTTGGGCGTAGGACTTTCGTAGGTACGCATCTGAAAAATCCGTTGCGCTTTGCCGGCAGCCGGCGAGTGAAGGGAGGGAAAGCTGTCGAACGCTTGCAGGAGTTGCGTGTCGACGCGCGCGAAGGCCGGCCGGTCTGCCGCCACGTCCCGGAAGGGTGCGGAGGCCTGCAGGTAAGCCGCATCGTTTCGTAGACTGGCCTGCAGAGTCACCACTCCATCAGCAGAGCTGTGGGGCAGCAGAAGATAGATGGCCGGGGTTTCCGGGCCATAGTCGAGCCGGAACGCGCCGATCGGCTTCACGCCACATCGATTGGCGGCAGGGATGAGTGCGTTCTCAAGATAGGCCTCCGTGAGCTTCGGCATCTGCGGGCCGGTAATGAGAGAGTAGCGGCGAAGCTCATAGAAGAAGCGGGTGCCGGCGGCCGGTTGCTGTGCGGAGATCCGGGACAGAGCGCCGGCCGAGGCGGCGAGGGAGGTGGCGAGGAAGCGTCTGCGCTGCATAGGCTGGCTCCAGGGTTGCGTACTGGTTGCATGCTAGCAAACTTCGGCGTTCTCGCTACTCCTTTGCCGCCAGCGGAGAGCCCGATGGCGGATCGAGTGGAGTAGCTCAACGGCGTGCCGAGGCCGGTCTTAGCGGTCGCCGGTGTCGCCTTCGGGAAGCGCGTAGTAGCCTTTGCGGGTCTGGATCTGCAGACCCTTGCCGCAGTCGAGGTTGATGGCCCGGAACTTGCCGTTGAAGTCGAGGTTTTTTGGCGTATAGCTCAGCAGGTACTGGGTGCGCAGCTCGTCCTGGATC
>CAXUEE010000077.1:0-540 GCA_964249905.1 uncultured Acidobacteriaceae bacterium | reverse complement strand
TCCTGGATCTGGTCGAAGGCCTCTTGCAGCTTCTTGCCGTTGTTGCCGACGTTGATGACGCGGCCGCCGGTATCGTGCGTGAGCTGCTGCATCTCGCGGTCGCCGGAGTAGCCGAGACTCAGGCCGGAGTAGAAGCCGCGGTCGGCAATCAGGATCACGTAAATAATCGCGTTCGCCTTCTGTGCCGCCTCGGTGGCAGTCTTCAGCGTCTCCTCCGAGCCCTGCTCACCGCCATCGGTCAGCATGACGATCACCTTGCGGCCGGCCTCGGGGCGCAGCTTGTCATGCGCGGCCAGGTAGACGGCGTCGTAGAGGTGCGTGCCGCCGACGCGGGAGTTGCCGGTTACGCCGCCGGAGCTGGCGCCGGTATTGATGCGGGCCTTCTCCATCGAGCGCTGCAGCTCGCGTGGGGAGTTGGTGTAGTCGGCAAGCAGGTCGACGTTGATGTCGAAGGAGATCAGGAAGGCTTCATCCTTGGGCTTGAGGACGTCCTTGAGGAACTCGATGCCGGAGGTTTGCTCGAGCGGCAGGACGTTCTGC
>CAXUEE010000076.1:11902-14766 GCA_964249905.1 uncultured Acidobacteriaceae bacterium | reverse complement strand
CACCCGTTCATTGAACCTCAGCCAGCTGTCGTCGCGATGAAAGTATCGCCCCCGAACCTTGCCGAGCGCCTCATCCATCTGCGCCGTCAACGTCATACTGGAGGCCACATCTGCGATCGCCGGCGCCGTGGGCTTGACGGCTTTCCTTGCTCGGGTTGCGGTCCGTTTGGTCGTCATAGGCCAGCCAAGAGCCTAACTTGGCTTCGTGAATAGACCGACAATGCACAACAAAAACGATGGCCGACCAAGGAAGGCCGAGCTACTGCCATGCTCCGCCACGGCCTTAAGCCGCTGCCAACCCCCGGTTGATCCACTTTTCCAAAAGCCATAAAGCGGAAGAACCACACTTCGGGCAGCGCTGTTTTCCGTTGCTGATTGTTTCGCAGTCGCAGCACATAGCCGCTTCGCGGAGTGGAATCATTTGTATCTTGTCCGCCATGCCCAGGTCTCCCAGCGGCTGGAACTGTCCAGCATCTCAATACGATGAGAGACTTTGTAGCTTGGTTGTCAGCGAAGTCGACCTCTTTCGGAGCCCGGTCGGCCGTTCAAGCATGCCTGTGCATCTTCCAGCCGAGATACTTGCTGGCTGCTTCGTGCACCGATCCGCTTACCTCGGCGAAGTTGGCAGCCACATGGTGCTCGAAGCCGTTCTCACAGATGTAGCGCAGCAACTCCTGCATGCGAGGTATCTGGACCACCCCCGCGCCTCCGAACGTATGCAGCGGATCGTCCGTAAACCGTCCCTCACCGGTATAACCCGTAATCTGGCCCGTGAAATCGTCGGTGGAGAAACGAGCATAGGTCATGGCTCCCGCTTTCACGGTCCCGTCCAGCGTTCCAAACGTGTTCGCCTTGCCGACCGTCCCCGCGATGATCTGCTGGAAGTCCATCTTTACCTCTTTGAAGAAGTGCTTCGGCAGGTTGGAGCAATGAAAGCAGACCGCCTTGTCCGGGTCGTCGCCGTAGTTGTTGTTCCAGTCCAGCAGCGCACTCGGCGTCTCGCTCGCCAGGCTCAGCGCATACATGCTCAACGTGCCTAGCGTATCCACCTCGCACGCCGAGGGAAGCAGATTTTCGCTCATCATGCTCATCACCGTGCACGGCACCACGCCGAAGTACTCCTCCATGGAGGTCCAGCACTGCACCGAGCTGACCGTCAGCTCCGACGCCTTCATCCAGCTATCGATCACCGCGCCAAGCTTCGACATCTTTACCAGCGCCTCCTCCGGCACATTGCCGGTCGGGATATAACGCTTGATCGTGGCCAGCTTTTCCTGCACGGCGTCATCGCCGTCCTGCAGCCGCTCGATCCGTCCAAATACCTCCGAAAGGTCGAGCGTTTCGACCGTAATGCCGCTCTTCTCGAGCAGCTTCTCCGAGTAGCGCACCGTATTGAACGCGGTTGGACGGGCTCCGATGGCTCCCAGACGCAAGTTCTTGAAGCCCTTGACCACCCGGCAGATCGCCGTGAACCACTGCAGATCCGCTTTGAACTCCTCCGAGTCTGGCGCCTCCGTATGCAAGCGCGTCAGCGAGTACGGGATACCATACTGGCGCAGGTTGTTACAGATGGACATCTTTCCGCAAAAGCTGTCGCGGCGAAAAGCAATTGACATTTTGCCCGCATGATCCGGCGTCGCCTGGATAAGCACCGGAACGCGCAGATTCGCCAAACGCAGCGCGTCCGCCAATCCGCGCTCCTCGCCGAAGTTGGGCAGTGTGAGAATGATCCCGTCGATGTCGGCGGCATGCTGCTGGAAGAGCGCGGCGCACTTCTTCGCGTCCTCATACGTTTCCACCGCGCCATGCGCCGTCTCTTCCGGCGTCAAGACCACCGGCCGGATCCCCATCGACTCAAGGGCCGCGACCATCTCGAGCCTTCCGCTGGTAGCCAGGTGGCTCGGGAAGAAACCACGATTGCCCACAATCACACCCAATGTCATCTGCTTTGCCATTGACTCTCCCTGATCCAGCTGCGACGCGGCGCCATGACCTAGGCCAGGCTCACCGATGCAGCGCCTCCAGAGACTATATCGGACACCCAGGGGAAAACATGAGCTGCCTTCTCTAGCTCGGCGACCCAATCCCCGATAGCAACGCAAACGCTCAAACCGGAATCCATATCTGGCATCGCAGATTGTTCGCTAAATACGCCTCAGGAGACACCATGTCCTTTCCGCTTGCCCGTCTTGTCATCCGCTCGGCCGTGTTCGCTTCCGCGCTCGTTCTTGGGGCATCTCTGCCCGTGGCCTTCGCGCAAAGTAGTGCTTCGGGCGACATGCATACCGCTGGACAGGACACCAAAGGCGCCGCCGTCGCTACCGGCCATGCCACCAAAAGGGTCGCGCATAAGACAGCACATGGAACCAGGGTGGCCGCCCGCAAAACCAAAAACGGCACGGTTACTGCCGGCCACGACGTCGCTCATGGCACCAGCGTTGCCGCACATGATACCGCGCACGAGACGAAGAAGGTCGGCGACAAGATTGCCGGGAAGCCCGCACCTCAGGAATAGGCTCGGCGGCAGTGCTCCTTTGTTCTCCCAAGGAGTCCGTTCCTCCAGCGAAGCAGAGCACATGCCGCCCCAACTTTCGCTTGGAGCCACTCGATCTACGCAGCAGCCCGTGCTACCTGAGCGCTTACTGAGCTGAGCTGCCCAGCACGTTCCGGCCAAACGACCGCTGTTGACACGACCACCAGGGCCACCCAGTACAAGTCCGCGCCGAGCAGATGCAGCAACTGCATCCAGACCGGGGCCAGCACGGCCACCGGGGACACCTCGATCGTCACCGAATCCGTGGACACCACGAATCCCACGCTGGAGGACGTGACGGCCGAGGCGAAGGTCCCGACCAGGATCTTGG
>CAXUEE010000076.1:0-11892 GCA_964249905.1 uncultured Acidobacteriaceae bacterium | reverse complement strand
CGAACTGCGCGGCCAGAAGTGTAAGGAGCGCGCCCGCCTGGCGCCTGAGCCCCTCCCGCCGCGCCCGCAGCAGCAGCCACCCAACCAGAGCCGCCGCAGCCAGCGCACTGGCAGGATGGATTCCGCGCAGCCGCAGCAGCCAGGGCGACGCTGCATCGAAGTCCTGTAGGAATGCGGCCCGCAGCGACGTAGCAGGGAACAGTGTGTCGCCCAGCGCAGCCAGCGACCCGCTTACGCCGACGAGCAGGGTCGCAAGCAGGCCCAGACCTGCCAGCACCTTGTCTACACCTTCGCCGCGCAGCTCTCGCCAGCGCTGTCCCGTGCCAAGCATCCGGGCTGTCAAGGTGAGCGCCGCCAGCAGCAAGAGCGTATTGCTGAGATGCACCGAAAGGACCACCACCCGCCCGAGCGACTGATTGCCGGTTACATATCCAAGCTTTACCAGCAGCGCACCCAGCAGCGCCTCATTCAACAGCAGCAGCGTAGAGAGCACCACGAAGACGCGGGCTGCCGCGCCCGTCCAAGTCGCGCGCCAGGTGAAGACCAGAAGGGCGATCATCGCAAACAGCGACCCACTCACCATCATGCGATGGGTAAATTCAATCACCGTGTGCAGCGTAGGCGAAAGTGGAACCACCTGCCCATTGCAGAGCGGCCAATGATTGCCGCAGCCGGCGCCGGACCCGGTCGCCCGTACCAGCGCGCCCCACACGATCACGAGGACGTTGTACGCCACCACCCCCCAGGCCAACCGCTCCGCCCAGCGCGCGTCCCGGAATCGTCCTTGTCTGTTCCCCATCTCGGCCATATCACGATTCTATGCCTTCGCGCGTAGCTTTCGGCAGAGGCTTCGAGGAACGCCGGAGGAGGGAACACACCGTTACTTTCTTTCCCCGGCAAGCTCCTTTGCCCGAGCCGTCGCCCGCTTTACCGCCTTGATCAGCGTGACGCGCAAGCCACCTTCTTCGAGCTCCAGAATGCCGTCCACGGTGCATCCGGCCGGCGTCGTCACCTGGTCTTTCAGCAGCGCAGGGTGGTATCCGGTCTCCAGCACCATCCGGGCCGCGCCCAAGGTGGTCTGCGCCGCCAGCAGCGTGGCCACGTCCCGCGGGAGTCCGACATTCACGCCTGCCTCGGCCAGCGCTTCGACGACGATATATAGGAAGGCGGGTCCCGATCCGCTCAACCCGGTCACCGCATCCATGTGCTTCTCGTCGACCACGACCGTGCGACCCACCGTCGCGAAGATTCGCTGGGCCACCGCCATCTGCTGCGCGGAAGGGAAGCGACCCGCGCACAATGCGGTCACCCCCGCCGAGATCATCGCCGGGGTATTCGGCATTGCCCGGATCACGGCCAGATCGCATCCCGCCGCCTCCTCAATGGAGGCCGTGGTCACCGACGCCGCGAACGACAGCACCATCTTCGCCGGAGTCAGCGCTGGCCGTATTTCGGCGATGAGCGCAGGCACCTGTATCGGCTTGACCCCAAGCAGAATGACATGTGCCCATCGCGCCGCCTCCAGATTGTCGGTCGTCACCGTCATGCCAAACTGCGCTGAAAGAGCCATCGCCCGGTCCGCGTGCTGGACCGTGGCCACGACCTGGTCTGTCCCCAGTAAATTATTTTTCAGAAAGCCCTGCAGCAGGATGCCGCCCATCTTTCCCGCGCCCAGCACAGCCACCTTCACTCCAGGCATCATCGGCGCCTGTTGCTGCACGGAAGGCACTGCTTCCACGTCCAACTCATTCATCCCGCAGCCTCGCTGATTCCTGCTTCTGTGTTGCTATCCACGCGTTCACTCGCTGCTCCAGCACGTCCAGCGGCAGTGCTCCGGCGTCAACGACGACATCGTGAAATGCGCTCAGGTTGAACTTCGCCCCCAGCGCGTCCTTGGCGCGGGTCCGGAGTTCGAGGATCTTGAGCTGGCCCATCTTGTAGCCGAGCGCCTGACCCGGCCAGGCAATGTAGCGATCCACCTCGGCCTGCACGTTGGTCTCGTCGATGGCTGAGTGCTCGTGGAAGTAGTCGACCATCTGCTGCCTAGTCCAATGCTCGCTGTGTACACCCGTGTCCACCACCAGCCGGATGGCGCGCCATATATCCGCCTCCAGGCGCCCGTAATCGCTCACCGGGTCCTGGTAGAAGCCGATCTCCTTGCCGAGCCGTTCGCTGTAGAGCGCCCATCCCTCCACGAAGGCGGTATAGCCCAGGTGGCGGCGAAACTCCGGCAGGCTGGTCAGCTCCTGCGCAACAGAAATCTGCAGATGATGTCCGGGAATGCCCTCGTGGTAGGCCACCGCCTCAATCGGCGCAACGGCGCGCTCGGCGAAGTTGTACTCATTGACGTTGACCCGTCCAGGGCGCGAGCCATCGGGCGTCCCCTGCGCGTACCAGGCAGCCGCCTGGTCTTTGCCCAGATACTCCGGCATCTCCACCACCTCGAGCGGAGCCTTCGGCAGCCGGCCGAACAGCTCCGGCAGCCTTGGCTTCATCTGGTCTTCATAGTGACGGTAGCGCGCCAGCAAATCGTCCTTGGACGTGGGGTGCTGCTTCGGGTCCTTGGCCATGGCCGCTCCGAAGCTCTTGATATCCGGGTAACCAAGCTTTTTGACGATCGCCAGCATCTCCGCCTCGTCGCGCTTCACCTCGTCGAGCCCGATCTGGTGAATCTCCTTCGGCGTTTTATCTAAGGTCGTCGAGCGGCGGATGCAGAACGCATAGTACGCATCGCCATCCGCCATGGCCCAGACGCCCGGGTCCGCGCGCCCGGCCGGCACCTCCTGCGCACGCAGGAAGTTGGCAAAGCGCACGTACGCCGGAAGCACCGACGAACTGATTGCGTCGAAGACGTCAGCCGAAATGCGCTTGCGAGTCGGGGCGTCGATCGAAGCGGGAAAGCTCTTCAGCGGCGTGGCAAAGGCGCTCGTTTCCGGCGTCTGCGTCGCGATCTCCTCGGTCTGCTTGAGCACCTTCTCCATCAGGTACGCGGGCTGTACCCGATGGTCCTCGATGCCTGCCAGCAGGTTCTCGGTCGCTTGCCGGAGCTCAACCGGCATGGCCTTCAACCGCGTGACGTAGTCGTCATAGTCCTTTACGGTCTGGAACGGCCAGTCGACGATCTGGCTGGGAAGGTCGGTATGGACGCCGTGGAACTGGTTGACCGGCAGTTCCCACTCCTTGAACCTGGCGCCTTCTTCCTCCTGAATAAGCTCCCGCTGCATCAGTTCCGACGAAAGCTTCTCCTGCTCACTCAGTCCCGTGGTGTCGATGGTGAGAAGGCGCGTAAGAAAAACTCTTCGCCGGGCCAGTTCGCGATTCACCGCAGCGGGCGAAAGGTCCGTCAGCTGGTCGTTGTAGCGGCGGTCTCCCAGAGAAGAGGCAAATTCAGGGTGGGTCTTGAGGCCATCCTCCCAAATCTCCTTGAAGAGCGCACTCAGGGCCGCGGAATCGGTGCTCACGTTTCTGGCGCTTGTCTGGGAGGCGGCGGCGATCGTCATGCTGAGCAGGCAGCCGGAAAGAGCGCGAACGCACGTTCCGAGCCGGACGCGAAAGACGATCCAACCAAGCATGGGCATCGTCAAAGTCTATAACGTCCGCCCAAGGCATCAAGGTAACGCAGCATGGTTCAAGGGACCGAAACACCTAAAGCTCCGCGCCCAGCATGCGATAGAGGGTCGAGCGGCTGATCCCAAGCAACTCTGCGGCTTTCAGCTTGTTCCCACTGCAGCGCGCCAGAACATCTTTCACGTGCCGCTGCATGACATTTTCCAATCGCAAAGCCGCTGACTCGATCGACGAGCCTCCATCCAAAGCCGGCAGGTCCTCGGGCTGGATAGGCAGCGCGCGGCCGGACAGCTGCCGGCAAAGCTGCCAAAGCTCGGTTAGATTGCCTCGCCAACCGTGTTCGTGGAGACGTTCGAGCGCGGCCGGAGAGAAGCTGTCGTCTCGAGCGCCTAGCATCTGCATCGCCAGCAGATCGACATCCTCGATTCGTTGGCGAAGCGCGGGTATGCGGATCTCCAGGGTTCCAAGCCTTTGCGCAAGGGCGTGCTCTATCCGGCCTGCGGCTAAGAGGCCCTTGAGCCCAGCTCCACTGGTAAACACGATCCGTGTCTCGCGCGGAACAAGCTGCAAGTGGCGCAGGAGAGCGTCTTGAAGCGGTACGTCCGCGGAGCCGAGTCCTCGCAGCACCAGGGTTCCGGCGCGCGCAAGCTCAGACTCCGGAGCGTATCGCTGGACAAAGGTTGCGATCGAAAGGGTGCAGAGGGGAGACTGCGCCACCGGACTGAGACGATGCATCTCGTGCGCGACGGTCAGCTTTCCCGTGCCGGACTCGCCTGTAATCAGGGCCAGGCGGAAGTGGGGGGCGATGCGCGATACCTGCATCCGGAGGCGCCGGATCGCCAGGCTCTCGCCTAGTAGGACGTATGCGGCAAAAGGTTCGGAGGGGAAGGAAGGAGGAATCATCATCGTTGACCTGAAGCCCTTATCGGCACTTCTCGGGCAAAGATGAGTCGCCCGGCTCACACGAAAGCGGATGACCCTTTCGGGCCATCCGCTTTTGCTGAGCTTCCCGCTACGCGGAGACCTTGGCGCAGTACGCGTCAAAAGCCCGTGCCAGTTCCTGGGCGATCGCGGGCGCGGTCGAGGTCTCGATTGCTGAACGCTGCATCAGGTACACCAACTGGCCGTCGCGCAGGATGGCAATCGCCGGAGACGTCGGGGGATGCCCGCCAAAGTAGCCCCGCGCTTTCTCCGTCGCCTCCCGATCCTGCCCGGCAAATACCGTCACCGCGTGGTCCGGCTTGGTCGTATGCTGCATCGCCATCCGCACTCCAGGGCGCATCTTGCCGGCAGCGCAGCCGCAAATCGAATTCACGATCAGCATCGTTGTGCCCGGCTGTGCTACCGCCGCGTCCACCTCGGCCGCGGTCCGCGCTTCATTCACGCCTGCGCGCGTCAGTTCTTCCCGCATCGGAATGACCATAATCTCTGGATACATGTGTGCTCTCCTCCAAAACGCCCGTCCTCCGCGATTGTACCAAGCAACCACGGGCAACGCCCTGCTGCCTTCCGGAAGCGCGTCGAGGTGGCTTACTCTGGAACGGTGAACCTTCAGGAAGAGGTGGTGCTCGCGCCGTTCACCACCTTCCACATCGGCGGTCCGGCACGCTATTTCGTTCGCGCAACGACGGAGCCGGAGTTGCTGGACGCAGTGCGTTACGCGCGGGACCGGCGACTTCCGCTGTTTGCGATCGGCGGCGGCTCTAACCTGCTGGTCTCCGATTCCGGCTTCGCAGGGCTGGTTCTGCAGATGGCTCTGGCCGGCACTCCGAAGCTGCAGTGGGCAGGGAACTCGGCCCTTTACTCCGTGCCTGCCGGTGTTGACTGGGACGCATTTGTCCGGATGACCTGCGACCAGGGCCTCAGCGGCGTCGAGTGTCTGGCCGGCATCCCGGGCATGGTCGGCGGCAGCCCGGTTCAGAACATCGGAGCCTACGGTCAGGAAGTCGCGCAGACTATCTCGGATGTACGTGTCCTTGACCTTGAAACGCTCAGCTTCTATGCACTCTCGGCGGCAGAGTGCGAGTTCGCCTACCGGTCCAGCCGCTTCAACTCGAGCGCGCGCGGCCGCTTCCTGATCACGGAGGTCACCTTCCGTCTCGACCGCGGCATGCGGCCAAACCTAACCTATGCCGAGCTGCAACGAACCTTTGCAGGGCAGCCCGCTCCGACGCCCATGCAGGTCTACGCGGCCGTCCGCTCCATCCGCGCACGTAAAGGCATGCTCATCGACTCGAACTGTCCTGACGCCGACACCCGGAGCGCCGGATCGTTCTTCAAGAATCCTGTTGTGGATCCTGAACTGTTCGCGCGAGTTGTCGAGGAGGTGGCGCTGGAACCCGCCGCTATTCCGCACTGGCCCGCGCCCGCCGGCCAGGTCAAGCTCGCTGCAGCCTGGCTGATCGAACGCGCCGGCTTCCCACGCGGCTTCGAGCTTGGCCCTGTCGGCATCTCCTCCCGCCACACGCTCGCGCTCGTCAACCGGACAGGCACTGCCACGTGCGCCGATCTGCTCCGGCTTCGCGACCGGATCGTCGCCGAGACCGCACGGCGCTTCGGCATCTCACTGGAGCAGGAGCCAGTGTTTCTAAGCTAACTTCAGCGCTGCAGCCGCGCGAGCAACGCCTGCCGCTCCCGCGCCAGCACCACCTCCGCCGGTCCCTGCGCTACGATCTCGCCTGCCTCCATCCGCAAGACCTCGGCGTCAGCGGAGAACACCTCACCTACATCGTGCGTCACCTGCAACACCGGGATGCCGTGCCGTTGCAAAGCTTCGCGCAGGTCGGCCACGATTGCGTCGCGCAGATCGGTATCCAAGCCTGTAAAGGGCTCGTCGAGCAGCAGCAGCCTGAAGCGGAATCCGGCAATCGCCCGTGCGACCGCGACCCTCTGGCTTTCTCCGCCTGAGAGCTGCGCCGGTGCTTTCCGGCTTAGGTGCGCCACTCGGCAGAGCGCAAGCGCCTGCTCCAGGTCTTCTTGCAGCCCCGGCCCTGCGGCGATTCCGAACCGTACATTGCCGAGGACAGACCGGTGTGGAAACAACGCTGGAGTTTGGGTCACCATGTGGATCCTGCGTCGATGTGCGGGCAGGAACAAGCTCCGGGAGGTGTCGGTAAGAACCTCTTCCTGCTCATCGGCGCCGTGCGGCAAGCCGCGGCTGCTGACATGTCCAGAAGCCGGGCGGTCCAGTCCCGCGATCATCCGCAGAACCGTTGTCTTTCCGGCTGCCGAAGGCGCAAACAGAACGGTCCACGGCGCCGTCAGCGTAAACCGTACATCCAGGGTCAACGCTCCGATTGCCTTCTTCAGCGCAACCTCGTAGATGCGCCTCGGAGAATCTTCCTCACCAGCTGCTTGGTCCACGGCTCGGGATGCTGCGCTCCTGCTACCGGGACTGGCCAAGCTGCCTCCCGGCCATGTTCCAGGGGGTGCGCAGGTAGATTGCCAGCAGGCCCGCCCCGGCCAGCCCGATCATCAGCAACGCTGTGTGATTGGCTGCGGCGTAGTCGCCATCCTGGACCTGGTCGAAGAGGGAGATGGAGAGGGTGCGTGTCTCGCCTGGGATGTTTCCGCCCAGCATAAGTACCACGCCGAACTCGCCGACGGTGTGCAGGAAGGTGAGCACGGTGGCGCTCAGCAATGCCGGTCTGGCAAGGGGCAGAGTGATCTCCAGGAAGGCCCGCATCGGTCCCGCTCCGAGCAGGCTGGCTGCCTCCGCGTATTCCGTGCCGATGGCCTGAAAGCCGGCGACCAGAGGCTGCACAGCGAAGGGCAAGCTGTACAGGACCGAGCCCACCAGAAGTCCCTCGAAGCTGAACGCCAGAGGATGACCCAATGTCCGGATCAGAGCTCGTCCCACAGGTGTGGATGGGCCGAAGCTCATCAGGAGATAAAAGCCAAGCACAGTCGGCGGAAGCACCAGGGGCAGGCTCACCAGCACTTGGACCAACCCTCGCCCAAGCCCGCGGCCGTTCTGCCCAGCCGGAACGAGCCACCAGGCCAGAGGCACGCTGAGGGCCAGCAGCACGGCAGTCGTCGCCGCGGCGAGCCGGAGCGTCAGCCACAACGCTTGCGTGTCCATGCGGCAATTTTATAGGGTCGCGGCCGGAGATCGCTCCTCCCGCTTAGCTCGCCGGGTCGAGGCCGAACCGCTGCAAGCTATCCTGCACCTTGGGCGAGACCAGCCATTGCAGGAATCGGTTCGCCTCCGGCAGCGCATGCGAGTTCCTCACCACCACACCACATTGCCGGATCTTTGGATAGAGGAAAGGCACGAGAACGTAAGTGCCGACTTGCTGCATGTGCTCCGACCTTGCCAGCGTCAAGGAGAGGAAGCCGATCTGCGCGTTGCCCGACTCTACAAACTGCGCGGTCTGCGCGATATTTTCCGCCGTCACGAGCTTCGGCTTTACCTGGTCGGCCAGCTTCAGGTGGATTAAAGCCTGCGACGCGGCAAAGCCGTAAGGGGCGTGCTCCGGGTTGGCGATCGCGATCCGCGTGACGCGTGCATCGGTCAGCAGATCCAGACTGAGCGGCTGTATCGGCGAGTCCTTGCGTGCCCAGAGCACCAGCTTGCCGGTGGCGTACGCGGTCGGCTCTTTGGCCGCCGCGAGACCAGCGGCTACCACCTTTTCGGGGAAGGAGAAGTCCGCGCTTAAAAAGACGTCGAAGGGCGCACCGTTGATGACCTGGGTGGCCAGCGTGCTTGAAGAGCCAAAGGTAACCTCCAGCTTGACCCCGGTCTGCTGTTCATATTCCCGGGCCAGGACCGGCATGACGGGTTGAAGGTCGGCCGCGGCTGCGATGCGGAGAGTGGCTCCCGGCGGCGCTTGCTGTGCCTCCACCAGCATCGGACCGCAGACAAGAAGACCGAGCAGCGCGAAAGCAGATCGACAGAAGGGTACGCAGTTCATATAACCTAGGTTCAAGGATGATCTCCACTCACCAGCTTCGATGCATCGGCTGCGCTTCGCGCATACCCGGCGACCAGGCTGCGTCCGACTTCCGCTGCGCAGCCTGCGGCTCGCTCTTTGAAGTTGTGTATGCGTGGAGCGAGACCCAGAGTGAGGCGACTAGCGCAGAGGCTCCGCCCTCTCCTCAAACGCGATCCGCCAGCGTGCCCAATCCGTCCGCGCTTCGCTGGCTGTGGCAGGAACGCCGCACGTCGTCGCTCGCCATCGACCAGTCGGGCGTCTGGCGCTTTCGCGATGTGCTGCCCATCGTCCGCGACTTCAACGAGGTCATCACCCTGCGCGAGGGCAATACACCGCTGTATGAGCTGCCGCGCGCGGCCAAGGCCCTCGGCATTCCCTGGATTCTGGCCAAGCACCAGGGCATGAATCCTACGGGCTCCTTCAAAGACACCGGCATGACTGCCGCGCTTTCTGTCGCGGCCGAGCGGGGCTTCCAGTGGGTCGCTTGTGCCTCCACCGGCAACACCTCGGCTGCCATGGCCGCCTATGCTGCGCGGGCCGGGCTGCGCTCCATTGTCTTTATCCCCGAAGGCAAGATCGCCTGGGGCAAACTTTCGCAAGCCATGGACTACGGTGCACTGACGCTGCAGCTTCGCACCGACTTTGACGGCTGCGTCCGCCTGGTGACAGAGCTCGTCCGCAGACAACCCATTTACCTGCTCAACTCAGTCAATCCGTATCGCCTCGAAGGCCAGAAGACCCCCGCGTTCGAGATGCTCGAGCAGATGGACTGGCTGGTGCCCGAGCACGTGGTCGTCCCGGGCGGCAACCTCGCCAACTCGTCCGCGCTCGCCAAGGGCTTTGCCGAAATGCGGCAGCTGGGCCTTATCTCGCGCGTGCCGCGGATCTCGATTGTGCAGGCCGAGGGCGCCAATCCGCTCTTCACCGCGATGCGCGACAACGGCGGCCGCGATCTTTCCCCTGTCGTGGCCGAGACCCGTGCCTCGGCCATCCGCATCGGCAATCCCGCCTCCTGGCACAAGGCCGTGCATGCGCTGCAGTCTACCGGCGGCTGGTGCGAGCAGGTCTCGGAAGCCGAAATCGCGCTCGCCAAAGCACAGATCGGCGCCGAGGGCATCGGCTGCGAGCCCGCCTCCGCCGTCACGCTCGCCGGACTCAAAAAGATGGTCGCGGACGGCCGGGTCGGCACGGAGGAACGCGTCGTGCTCATCCTGACGGGGCATACCCTCAAAGACTCCGACTACACGATCGCCTTTCATCAGCACCAGCTGCTCACCGCCGGCGAGGAAGCCGGCCTGAGCTATGGAGACCGCGAGCAGCAGGCTCAGTTGCGCAAGCCGCCCATCGTGCTTGACCCCAATGCCGACGCGATTCTGCGGACGCTCGATGAGCAGATGGCCCTGGTTCCTCAAACCATCTGAGCTGCTTCTGGATCGATGCGGCTGCAACAGGCGATGGAGACGCTCACGGTTGCTTCAGAGCCTCCGACCTGAACGGAGATCGTTCCCTGGGGAGCCGGCCTGAGAGATGCCGTCCGAGCCGTTCTATTATCGACAAACGGGTTTCCCGGCGGCGAAAACCAGGCATAGGATGGTGCCTGCGAACGACGATGCATCGTGAAGAATGGACGTTCATTCGACAGCCTGGCCGTCGTTTGCCATCGCACCGAGCATCACCTGGCAACCAGTTCGACGCGCCGCTTCGGTTCCTTCTTGAGGAGACAATGCTGTGAAAGTTCTTATTGTTGCGGCGAAGCGAACCGCGATCGGCTCCTTCCTGGGCGCGTTCAAAGACGTTTCCGCTGTCGCTTTGGGTGCCGCGGTCGCCTCCGGGATCGTGCAGGCTCTCGATCCCAACGACATCGCCGACGTAGTCGTGGGTAATGTTCTGCAGGCAGGTCAGGGAATGAATCCTGCCCGCCAGATCGCTTTGAGCAGCGGCCTGCCGATCTCCGTTCCCGGCCAGACCGTGAACCGTGTCTGCGCCAGTGGCATGCAGGCTGTGGTCAGCGCGGTACAGGCGCTCCGCTCGGGTGACGGCCAGCTCTATCTTGCCGGCGGCGTGGAAAACATGTCCCGCTCGCCCTACCTGCTCTCCGAGCTGCGCAGCGGGAACAAGCTTGGCAACGTCGCGTTGATCGACAGCATGGTCCACGACGGTCTCACCGACCCGACCCATCGCTACCACATGGGGATCACTGCGGAAAACGTGGCCGCGAAGTATGGCATCCGCCGCGAAGAGCAGGATGCTTTCGCGCTCGAAAGCCATCGCCGCGCCGCCGCCGCGCAGGATAGCGGAAGCTTCGACAAGGAGGTAGTTGCGGTCAGCGTTCCAGGCCGCAAGGGCGCAGTGGTGGTCGACAAAGACGAGGCTGTTCGGCGCGATACAAGTATGGAAATTCTCAGCAAGCTAAAGCCTGCCTTTAAGAGCGACGGCTCGGTGACCGCGGGCAATGCCAGCGGTTTGAACGATGGGGCGGCGATGCTGGCCCTTTGCACGGAAGACTATGCGCAAGCTCATGGATTGCCAGCTCTGGCGGAGGTCGTAAGCTATGCCACGGTGGGGGTCGACCCCGCACTGATGGGCATCGGCCCTGCTTTCGCCGTACCCGCCGCACTCAGGCGGGCGGGCCTGAGCATCAGCGACATCGATCTTTTTGAGCTCAACGAGGCCTTTGCCGCTCAGTCCATCGCGGTCTGCCGTGACCTCGATCTCTCCGAAGAAAAAGTCAATCTTTCCGGAGGCGCCGTTGCGCTCGGCCACCCTATCGGCTGCTCCGGCGCCCGCGTTCTGGTCAGCCTGATCCATGGCTTACACGCACGCGGAAAGGAGCTCGGCGTCGCCAGCCTCTGCGTGGGTGGGGGCATGGGTATCGCCATGGTCGTGCGCGCGCTTTAGAACCGAATCTTCCGTGCCTTGGACTTGAGCTCCTTCCCCCGAGCGGTGGGCAATGTGCATCTTAGGGCGCATGTCAATCGTGGATGTGGTGCTGGGAAAACCTCTCGCGTCGGAGGAGGACAGCGAGCAGCGCGTGGGTGTGCTGGCAGGAGTCCCAACCTTTGGGCTCGATGCTCTCGGGTCGGCCGCCTATGGCCCGGAGGCGGCGCTCACGATTCTGATTCCGGCCGCGGCCGCCGGCATCGCGTACGTGATGCCGATCAGCCTTACGATCATCGCGCTGCTGGCAATTGTGTATTTTTCCTATCGCCAAACGATCGCCGCTTACCCGCACGGTGGGGGATCGTACACGGTGGCAAGCCAGAATTTGGGCGAGGGCGTCGGCCTGCTGGCGGCCGCGGCGCTGATGCTCGACTATCTGCTGGATGTGGGGGTGGGGATCTCCACCGGCGTGGGGGCGCTGGTGTCCGCGGTGCCTTCCTTGGGGCCGCAC
>CAXUEE010000075.1:7355-14819 GCA_964249905.1 uncultured Acidobacteriaceae bacterium | reverse complement strand
GCCCAGCAGGCAGCGCATGACTCCCTGATCGCAGCCCAGCAGGACCGCACCTCGCCGCTCTACCACCAGTGGCTCACGCCGGACGCCTTTGCCGCCCAGTTCGGCGCCGCCGCCTCCGACCTCCAGGCCGTCCAGAACTGGCTGAGCGCGCAGGGATTCACAGTCGAAGGCGTCTCCCGCGGACTCAATCGCGTCACCTTTACCGGCACAGAGGCCCAGGTCGAAGCCGCCTTCGGAACCCAGCTCCACTACTTTACCGTGGGCACCGAAACACACTTCGCACCCGCCGGCGACCTCAGCATCCCCGCCAGCCTTGCGGGCGTCGTCCAAAGCGTCGGCAATCTTTCCGACTTCAAGCCGCACTCGCACAGAGTGCGCTCCCTGACCCCCGCCTTCACCTCCGGCCAAAGCGGCAGTCATTTCCTCACCCCTAAGGACGTCGCCACCATCTACGACATCAACCCGGCCTACACCGCCGGGTACACCGGCGCCGGCCAGTCCATTGCCATCGTGGGGCAGTCGGCCGTCATCCTGTCGGACATAGTGAACTTCAAGAACGCTGCCGGGATCAACTCGCCCGCGCCCATCCCGGTGCTTTATCCCGGCTCCGGCGCGTCCACCGTCTATACCGGGGACGAATCTGAATCCGACCTCGACCTCGAATATTCCGGAACCATCGCTCCCGGCGCCACGGTCTACTTCGTTTACACCGGCTCCAGCACCAACTACGGCGCCTTTGACGCGCTCGTCTACGCCATCATCAATGACATCGCGCCCATCATCAGCTCCAGCTACGGGGAGTGCGAAGTAAACGTGGGCAACACGAAATACCTCTACTACAACCAGTATTTTCAGCAGGCCGCCGCGCAGGGGCAAACGGTCGTCGCCGCCTCCGGAGACGACGGATCGACCGACTGCTACGGTGAGGGCAATACACCCGCTGCCACCCAGATCAGCTTGGCCGTGGACTTTCCCGGAAGCAGCGCCTACGTCACCTCCGGCGGGGGAACCGAGATCTCCGCCTCCAACAATACCTCCACCAGCTCCACCTACTGGAGCTCGAATGGCTCGACGGACGTCCTCAGCTCGGCCCTCGGCTACATCCCCGAGCTCGCCTGGAACGACGATGCGACCAGCGCCGTCTCAGGTGATCCCGGTCTGTCCTCCGGCGGCGGCGGCGTCAGCATCCTGACCGCCCGGCCCATCTGGCAGTCCGGCATCATCGGCGGCGTGGCCATCCCCTCCGGCAGCTTCCGTCTGGTGCCGGACGTCTCCTTGATGGCCTCGCCCTACGAGCCCGGATATCTTTACTGCTCGAGTGATTCGCAGGGAACAGGCGTTCAAGGAAGCTGCAGCAATAGCTTTCGCGATGGCAGTAATGTCAGCCTGACCGTCGCCGGGGGCACCAGCTTTGCCGCGCCCATCTTCGCCGGCATGCTGGCGATCATCAACCAGGCCACCAAATCCACGGGCCAGGGTCAGCTTGGGCCCATCCTCTATCCGCTGGCGGCGAATCCCACCACCTACGCGGCCGTCTTCCATGACGTTACCGTCGGCAACAACGCCTGCACCACCTCTCCCGCTACCCTTTCCTGCGCCGCCTCCGGTCTGACCAACTACGTCACCGCAACCGGCTACGACGAAGCGACCGGGCTCGGATCGGTCGATCTGTTCAAGCTGCTCAGCGCCTGGCCGGTCCCGTCCGCCACCACTTCCTCCCTGCAGAGCTCCGCGGTCGCCCTCTCGGCGGCAACCACCGTGCCTCGCATCGCGGTCGCGGACGCCATCACGGTCAGCGTCGCTCCGCAAAGCGGCACCTCGACCGCCACTCCCACCGGAAGCGTCAGCCTGACCATCACGCAGACGACCTCCACCGCCACCGCCACGAGCAGCCCCGTGTATTCCACCAATTCCACCAGCGCCACGGTCACGCTCGCCGGCGGCACCGGCTCCTACAGCTTCGTCGGAAACGCCACCGGACAGTTCTCCATTGTCGCCAAATACTCAGGCGACGGAACCTACGCACCCTCTACCTCCACTCTGCTTGTGCAGGTAGGGTCTGCCGGAGGGTTCAATCTTTCCGCAGCGAACACGACGGTCACCAACGGCAGCACCGCCACCTCCACCGTAACCGTTACTCCGGTCAACGGCTACACCGGCGCCGTCGCCTTTACCGTCTCGGCCAGCCCGACCATCGCCAACGCCTGCTACGTCCTGGGCAATGCCACCGTCTCGGGCACCGCCGCGGCTACCGCGACGCTTTCCATCTACACCAGTGCGACGACCTGTACGTCCACGGCTTCGGCTACTGCCCTGGTGCAGAACGGCGCCAAGCGGCAGTTCCTCCCCGCCGGTGGCGTTGCGCAAACCCGGCCGCCTCTCTCCAATCCCGCTCACCCGCTTCCATTTGCCTTGAGCTTCGCGGGTCTGCTTGCCGTCGGCCTGGCCGGACGCCGCTCGCGGAAGATCCAGTCGCTGGTGGCGGTTCTGCTGCTCGCGGTCGTCGCTCTCGGCCTGTCCGCCTGTAGCGGAGCCAGCTCCCCGGTGTCCACCACCACCACCGTCACCACCAACGTCGCCAAGGGTCCGTACACCATCGTGGTGCACGGCACGGATACCGTAACCAACACCACGACCAACTACGCCAGCTTCACGCTCGTAGTCCAGTAACCAAGTGGGGGGGCGGGTCTTCGCTGCAAGTCCCTCCCCTCACACAACTGTCAACCCCCGCAACGGCGCTCCCGACCGCTAAGTCGTTCTCGGAGAATGCTTTAGCCTGAAAAAAAAGTTGGCACATCTGCCTCTGCCAGTCTTGTAGAATAGAAATAGGGCAGAAACTGCGATGTCTGGACCATCCTCTCTCCCAGGCAAGCCGCTGGGACAATCACTCTGACATCTTGGTTGTCATCCCGTAGGGATCTGCTTTTGTTTTTGGACACCCGCAAGCAATTGCTGTAGGACAGCTACACCCAAGGAATGCTCTGAAGTCAGTCCTCCAGAGAGACTTAGTGCGCTGGAAGTCCGGACCTAAGTGCCCTGGATTGGAGACTTTAGGCAAGAAAAGTACCTGGGGCTGTGTATGGCCTTTAGTGCAGCTGCTCGGGGATCACGGCATACTGGATCAGCAGCTCAAACGGCACAATCTTGAGCGTGTTCTCATGCGTCGCCTCGAGCACCACCGGACACGCAGCGCCGGCCTTCATCGCCTGCAGCCAGCGCGCCGCGCACACACACCAGCGGTCCCCCGGCTTCAGCCCCGGAAAGCCGTACTGCGGCATCGGCGTCGAAAGATCGTTTCCAAGCGACTTCGAAGTCGCCAGGAACTCCGCGCTGACGATGCAGCAGACTGTATGCACGCCCAGGTCGTCCTGGCCCGTCTCGCAGCAGCCCGTCCGGTAGAACCCGGTCATCGGCTCGCAGCCGCACGTTGTAAGAGCCTGTCCGAGCACGTTCTTTCCCCGTGCTTCGATCGGTTCCGTTCCTGCCATGGCTTTATTGTAGGCTTCCCGGCGACGGCCTTACTTGCTGGCCATCGCCATCTTCTGCTCGTACTCCTCGTACGGGCCCTTGTGATCGGTAATGTGAAAATCCGACGGCCCGCCCTCGAAGTGCCAGATGCGCGTCCCGGCCTCTTCGATCAGGTCCTGGTCATGCGTCACCAGAAACACGGTTCCTTCATACTTCTGGATCGCCTGGTTGAGCGCGTTGATGCTCTCGAGATCCAGGTGATTGGTCGGCTCGTCAAAGATCAGCACATTCGGCTTCTGCAGCATGATCTTGCAGAAGAGCAGCCGCGCCGCCTCGCCTCCGCTGAGCGCCTCGGTCTTCTTCATGCCTTCTTCGCCGCGGAACAGCATCTGCCCCAGAATGCCGCGAATGTCCTCCTTGGTCGCCTTCGGGTCAAAGCTGTGCAGCCACTCCGCCGCCGTCGTCCCCTTCGGGATCGACGCCGTGTGGTCCTGCGCGAAGTAGCCAATCTGGACTTCGTGCCCCCACTTCACCTCGCCCGCATCGATCGCGAGCGTCTCCGACTCGTCGACGCCGGGAGCGTTGGAAAGTAGCGCCTTGAACAGGGTCGTCTTGCCCTGGCCGTTGCGCCCCATCAGAATCACCTTGTCGCCGCGCATCACGGACGCCGAGAACTTCCGGATCACGTGCTCGGTCTTGCCATCCTTCTGCGGATAGGATTTGCTGACGTTCTCGAACTCGAGCACGTTCTTGCCGGAAGGCCGCAGCATGTCAAAGCGGATGAACGGGCGCGCGATGTTCGACCGCGCCAACTCGGAAGTGGCCAGCCGCTCGACCTCCTTCTTGCGCGAGTTCACCTGGCTCGACCGCGTACCGGCCGAGAAGCGCGCGATGAAATCGTTCAACTGCGCAATCTTCTTCTCGCGCTGCTCGTTCTGGCTCTCGATGCGCGTCCGGATCGACGTCTTCTGCAGCACCATGTCGTCATAGCCGCCGTTGTAGGTGATGATCGTCTGGTAGTCGATGTCCGCTGTATGCGTGCAGACCGCGTTTAGAAAGTGGCGATCGTGCGAGATCGTGATAACCGTGCCGCTGTACCGGATCAGGAAGTCCTGCAGCCAGTGAATCGATTCAAGGTCGAGGTAGTTGGTCGGCTCGTCGAGCATCAGGGCTTCCGGGTCGCCGAACAGCGCCTGCGCCAGCAGCACTCGCACTTTTTGGCCGCCCTGCAGCTCGCTCATCGTGCGCTCATGCAGCTCGTCCGGAATGTCGAGGCCCTGCAGCAGCACGGCGGCGTTGGCCTCGGCCTCATAGCCGTCCTCATCGCCGACGATGCCTTCGAGCTCGCCCAGCCGCGAGCCGTCCTCGTCGGTCATCTCGGCCTTGTTGTAGATGATCTCCCGCTCTTCGAGCGCGGCCCACAGGCCTTTGTTGCCCATAATGACCGTGTCGATCACCCGGTACGCGTCAAACTCGTACTGGTCCTGCTTCAAGACGCCGAACTTCCGGGGTCGAACCACGTTGCCCTTCTGCGGGTCGATCTCGCCGGTCAGCACTTTCATAAACGTCGACTTCCCGGCGCCGTTGGGTCCGGTCAAGCCGTAGCGGCGGCCGTCGGTGAAGGTAACGGAGACATCCTCGAACAGCAGCTTCGAGCCATACCGCATCGTGACATTGGAGGTAGCAATCATAGAGAAATCCTGGTCGTGGGACTTCCTTAAGCCTACCCTATCGAGGCGCGTTTTGCAGGGAGCCGTCGCTACTGCTGCTGCTGCGCCATCTGCTGTTGCCGGGTCAGGGGTGGCGGCGCATCCGGCTGCGCTTGCGCCTTCTCGACCAGGATCGACCAGTCCTCCGGCACCGGCATCTCCTGGTCGAGCGACGGCGTACCCTCGCTCGGCGTTACCCGCACCGCTACCGTGAGTTCGCTTTTCGCCCGGCCGCGAAACATCCCATGCGTCGGCGGCACGTCCGAGTAATCGCGCCCGATCGCCGTCCGGATGTGCCGCTCGCCCGCGACCAGCCAGTTGGTCGGATCGAATCCGACCCAGCCGAAGTGCGGCATCAGCACCTCGATCCACGCATGCGTTGCCGAAGCCGCCGACCGGTCCGTCTCCTCCCCGCGATGGGCGAGGTAGCCGCTGACATAGCGGCAGGGCATGCGCAGCTTGGTCCGGATCAGCGTGATCATGATGTGGGCGAAGTCCTGGCAGACACCCTGCCGCGACTCAAGCGCATGGTCGATCGGCGAGTCGACCTTGGTGGATCGTGGAACATAGTCGAAGTATTTGAAAAGCCGCCCGTTCAGCTCGTGCAAGAGCATCAGCGGATCGTCGCGGCGCGTCACCTCGAGGTCCGCGGCCAAGGTGTCGAGCAGCGGTGTTGGTACACAGAACTCGCTGGTGAACAGGAACTCCCAATAGTCGCCCTGCTCGACCATCGCATCGAGATCCGCCCAGGCATCCGGCGCCAGGAAAGACGGGATCTCAAACGCCGGCTGCACCTCCACTAGCGACTCTGCCACGATCACTAGTTGCCGGTGCTGGCCGGGAATATCGAAATGATGGATGTTGTTAGCCAAGTGGTCGCGATAGCTGAAGACCCGGCAACGCGGGCTGACCGAGAGATGAAACGTGAGGCAGCGCTGGTTCTGGTCGCTGCGCGGATGCATACGCGTCTCCATCATGCTCTCGCTAACAGGATGGTCATAGAGGAACTTGGTCAAATGGCGGATTGAGTAGAACATAACGTCTCCAAGCTCTTGGTTGTCGTCCCGCAGGGGTCTAGCTGGCCAGCGCAGCCTGGATCGAGTAGTCCACATAGAGCTCATAGATCGTATTGTGGATCTCGCGGCATTGCACCTGAATGGTGCGTAGATAGGCGACGATATCGCCATCCAAGATCTCTTCGACGCCCGAGTAACTGAGGCTGCCTTGCAGCCGTCCCGCCAGCCGCCGCAGCTGGTCTGCGTGCACCTTGCCCGAGTCCCGCTGGATGTTATCGAGCGAGCACTGCAGCGAGTCGATCGAAAAGCGCAGCGAGTGCGGGAAATCCTCATCGAGCAGGAGAAACTCAAGAATCCGTTCTGGCGTAAGGTCCGCCGTGTAGACCTTGCAGTACGCCTCGAACGCCGTCGCTGAGCGCAGCAGCCCCATCCAGTCGAGGTATTCATTGCCTTCGACGCGCTCGGTCGGACCCTCGCCCCAAAGGTCTTTGTGGTAGGCCTCAAGCAGCGAGGCCGTTGCGGACGCCCGCTCGATGTAGCGCCCGACTTGAATGAACTGCCAGCCCTCGCCGTGGCTCATGGTCGAGTCCGTCACGCCCTGGAACTGGTGCACGGCTTCCATCACCTGAGTCAGGAAATCTGTCGGCAGCTCCGGTTCCACCGACATTGTTCCCGGCTCGGGTGTCTTGTTCAGTCCAGGCAGCGTGACGGCGAGGTACAGGCTGTTCAGCCGATGCCATTGCTCGGTCGAGATCTGCTCGCGCACATGGCGCGAGTTCTCCCGCGCCATGATGATGAGCGAGAGGATCGAGGAGCGGGAATCCGTGTCGAAGCTGAGCCGGCGGACCAGCTCATACGGATCGCCCTTCCACGGAATTTCCTTGGGATTGCCCAGCGCCTGCAGCACACGAACCCAGCGCCGCTCCGCGCTTGCGGCCGATTCGTCCAGCATCAGATTCAGGTTGACGTCGAGCAGGCGCGTGGTGTGCTCGGCACGCTCCAGATAGCGGCTCATCCAGTACAGGCTGTCGGCAACACGTGAGAGCAAAGCGTTCTCCTCAGGAATCTGGCTTAGGCAACTTGTCCTGCGAAGGGCAGGTGTTCCGCTTTTAGCTCCGTAAGATCAATTCGCTCCGAGGCGTGTTGGATATCAATCCCGACCACCTTGCCGGTAGCATCGAAATCAATAATGAGACCATCGGCAATCTCCTGAGAGTCACTGCTGACCTCTGCGGAAAGATCGATGTATAGGGAATCGGTTTCTCTGTAGT
>CAXUEE010000075.1:4295-7345 GCA_964249905.1 uncultured Acidobacteriaceae bacterium | reverse complement strand
GTCATGAGTTTCTCCTCGCGAAGCCGCGGTCAGCAAATGCGTTATGAAGCGTCATGCCGTCGCTCAACGTGACTACCCTGAGTGCTTTTCCAGGTAGGTCGCGAGGATAGCCCAAAAGCGAACGCGTCCATCTGACTGAATTTCAGTACGGACAGGAGAAGCAAAAATCGCGAGACACCACTCAATTCTAAGATAAGGCCGTTTTCCGGAGGACCTGTTCGCGGAAGTAGTCTGTCATTGGAGGCATATTTATTCGCCCCGATCACTGGCTCAGCACCCACGTATCTTTGCTCCCTCCGCCTTGGCTTGAGTTCACGACCAGCGACCCTTGCTTCAACGCTACCCGCGTCAGCCCGCCCGGCACTACCGAAACCTTGTCTCCATACAACACATACGGTCGCAGGTCGACGTGCCGCGGTTCGAGGCCGTCGCCGATCAGGCAGGGCGCGCGCGAAAACGAGATCGTCGGCTGCGCGATGTAGTTGCGCGGGTCGGCCTTGATCTTCTCCGCAAATTCGGCCTGCTCGGCTCTGGTCGACTGCGGCCCGATCAGCATGCCATACCCGCCTGACTCGCCCACAGCCTTCACCACCAGCTTGTCTAAATTCTGCAAAACGTGCTGTCGAGACTTCGGCTCGGTGAGCAGGTACGTCTTCACGTTCTGGAGCACAGGCTCTTCGGACAGGTAGTACTGGATGATGTCCGGCACATAGGCATAGAGCGCCTTATCGTCGGCAACGCCCGTGCCAAAGGCGTTCGCGAGCGTGACGTTGCCAGCCCGGTAGGCGTTGAACAAGCCGCTGACGCCGAGGATCGAGTCTCCCCGGAACGAGAGCGGGTCGATGAAGTCGTCGTCGACGCGGCGATAGATCACGTCCACGCGCCTGAGACCGGAGGTCGTCCGCATGTAGATCACGTTGTCGTGCGTGACCAGGTCGCGACCTTCGACCAGCTCGATGCCCATCTGTCGTGCAAGGTAGGCGTGCTCGAAGTAGGCGGAGTTGAACACGCCGGGCGAGAGCAGCACGATATTTGGCTCGGGCCGGCCTTCAGGCGCGAGCGATCGCAGCGTGCCCAGCAGCAGCTGCGTGTACTGCTCGATCGGCTTGACGTTATAGCTGCGAAACAGCTGCGGAAAGATGCGCTTCATCACGCGCCGGTTGGTCAGCATATAGCTCACGCCGGAGGGCACGCGCAGGTTGTCCTCAAGCACGACGAATTCGCCATCCTGCATGCGGATGAGGTCCGTTCCGCAGATGGCCACGTATACGTTGCGCGGCACCTGCAGTCCGATCATCTGCCGCCGAAAGTGCTTGCAGCTGTAGACCACTTCCCGGGGGACGACGCCGTCGGCTAGAATCCGTCCCTCGTTGTAGATGTCGCGCAGAAACAGGTTCAGCGCCATGATGCGCTGCGTTAACCCGCGCTCGACCTTGTTCCACTCGGCCTGGGTGATGATGCGCGGCAGCAGATCGTAAGGAAAGATCTGCTCCTTCCCGTCGTCGCGGCCGTAGACCGTGAAGGTGATGCCCTGGTTGAGGAAGCTGAGGTCGGCGGCGGCTTTGCGGCGCTGCAGTTCGCCCTCTGGCAGTGAGGCGAAATGGTTCAAGAGCGGCTCATAATGCCCATGCAGCTGGTCCGGCCCCTCGAACATCTCGTCGTAGGCGTGGTCCAGCAAATAATTCTTCAACGTGTTGCGCTCGAAGGTCTGTACCTGGCTGGAGAGCATCGGAGCTTTGAGTATAGTGCGAGCCCGTTTTGCAGCGGGTAGACTCCTGCTCAGTAGTGGAACACCAGGTCGCTCGCCGCAGTGAACTGGTTCTGCTTCGTCCCGTTGTTGTAGGCGTTGCGGTCCCAGGCATGATCGAACCGGATTTCCGGGCGAATCTGTACGGTGGTGCCGATCCAGTGGCTCCACATGAAGGTGTTTTCCGTGTACTTGGTGTTGTAGCCCGTGCGCTGGCCTTTTTTATCGTTCAGGTAGTCGCTCCGGAAGGAAAGAAAGTCGTGCGGGCCGAGCTCGCGGTTGACGTAGTTGTCTACCGCCCACTCCGGCGCAAAGCATTTCTGCTGGCCCGGTAAGCAGGTCGCGCCATTGGTGCCGGGCTGCGGAGCCAGCGTGCCATGACTGCTCGGCACATCGCGCTGGTACATCAAGTAGGCTTCGCTGGCGATGTGCCACTTCTTGCCGATTTTGTGGTACCACGTGCCGTCGTACTGTTGCAGGTTGTTGTAGGCGTACTCACCGTCGTTGATGCCGTTGGCGCAGAGATAGATGTTGTCGTTCACGGATTGGGTGGTGTAGCTTACGCATGCGCTCGCGGAAGGCTGCGCGTCCCGAGTCCAGAGCGCCACGTCATGGCCGCCGGTGATGCCGGCCTGGACCGTCCACCGGTCGTTCAGCTGGATAGTGGCGAGCACGCCGGTGTCGGTGAAGGGGTCGATTGCATAGAGCAGCGAGTGCGAGAAGATGTAGTTGTTGGGGCTCAGCTGCGCCTCGATTCCGGGAATGGAGATGAAGCGGCCCATCCGGACGTTCATGCCGTGCGCCACCTGCGGCACATAGATATCGATGTACTCGAGCACAGGGTCGAAGCCGTACTGGTGATGATCGCGAATCAGCTGGTAGCTGATGTAGCCCTTGTCGGTCGTGTAGCGGTAGTCGGTCCCGTAGAAGGCGGTCAGGTGATAGCCGACATCGATGTGGTCGCGCTGCACGGAATCCGGGAGACGCTCGATGTAGATGACAGCCTGATTGAGTTCGACCCGGTTCGAGTAGGCGTCATTGGCTTCGGGTGAGTTGCTGTGCGCGGAGGTGCTGCCGTTCACTGAAGGCTCGACCCAGCCGTAGATCTTCGTTCGACTTTTGGCGCCATTGAGTGCAGTCATGAGCGGGTAGGAGTTGGTGTCGGCCTCACCGAGGATAGGTGATCCGCCGTACGACCAGTCCGCGCTTGGAAATGGGGGCGAGTCGAGCGGTGACGGCGGCCCTCGGCGAGCCGGTGCTGGCGCGGGCGGTGCGGTGGGGTGCCAATCCTCACGATAGAACG
>CAXUEE010000075.1:1181-4285 GCA_964249905.1 uncultured Acidobacteriaceae bacterium | reverse complement strand
CGCCAACCTGCCGAAGAACGACCGAGCCGAAACCGGCTGGGCTGCCGGGGCCGCGGCCGGCTGGGCCGGGGTCTGCTGAGCAGCCGGATCTTCCGGAAACGCGTCCACAGCTTGGGCACGAGCTGCAAACGGGAGGAGCAGGATTCCATAGAGCACCACCCCGGCAAGCGTTGGAAGATCACTCGTCCCTGAGCGTTGACAGGCGCAAGAAGGCATACGTCGTCAGATGCACCATCGCCCGAAGGGGACGAGACCCCTCGCGCGTCAACTTCGCAGTGCGGCTGCGGACTCCATCAGGGCTGACCTACTTGCCGGTGTAGTAGCCGTCGCGGGTCTGCACCAGCAGCTTGTTCTGCTTGGGGAGGGTCAGGTCGACCTGGTGATAGCCGTCCGACGCCGTGGCTTCGTCCGGGGTGTAGCCGAGCCGGTATTGCGAGCGAAGCTCCTCGCTGATCTGGTTGTAGATGGAGGGCAGGTCCTGTTTTTTTGTTACTTCGAACATGCGTCCGCCGGTCTCGCCCGAGATGCGCTCGAGGATTTTTTTGCCGTCGACGCGGTTCTCGCCGCCTCCGCCGCCCGAACCGCCGCCTCCACCGGGGTAACCTCCACCGCCCCCGCCTGGGTAGCCGCCGCCGCCGGCCGGATAGCCTCCGCCACCGCGCCGGCCACCGCCCGGGTATCCGCCGCGGTTGGGGTTGTCTTGGTGGGGCTCTTCGCCTTTGAAGTAGATAGAATAGACGATTTCGTTGGCGCGCTGGGCGGCCTCGATGGAGCCTGCCAGCGATTTGCGGCTGCCGTTGTCCACGCCGTCTGAGAGGATGACCACCGCCTTGCGCCCGGTCTGCTTGGACATCAGCTCGGTGCCGCTCAGGTAGAGAGCGTCGTAGAGCTCTGTGCCTCCGTGGCGGCGAACGCTTCCGCCGGAGCTGTCTCCTGAGTCGTTCGAGTCGGAGCCGCTGGAGCTGTTGCTGTTGGGGCTGGGCGTGTCGAGCTCTTTGAGCGCGGCCTGCAGCTTGGGCGTGGAGTTGGTCAGGTCTTGTAGCAGCTCGGTTTCGCGCGCGAACTGGATGACAAAGGCGCGGTCGGGAGCCTGGCCGGACGGAGATTTGAGCATGTTGTCCAGAAAGGCGCTGCTGGCAGTTCTTTCCTGGTCGAGAACGCTGCGCTGGGACTGGCTGACGTCGACGAGCAGGCCGAGGGTGAGCGGCAGGTTGGAGTCTTTGTCGAAGTAGCGGATGACCTGGGGCTTGCCGTCGACCGAGAGCACGAAGTCGTCCTTGGAGAGGTTCTGGACCAGCGCGCCCTTCTTATCGCGGACGACTACAGGCAGGTTGACGAGTTTGGCTGCGAGCGAGAGCGTCTGGGTCTTGTCAGGAGCGCCCGTGTCGGGCTTGGGCGGCGGCAGCTTCAGGGTCTGGGCACAGCTATGGGCGGAGGCGAGCGAGAGCGGCCCAGCGAGCAAAGCGCAGACGGCTCTCTCCCGGAAAAATCGTATACAACGCATGCGTTGTTAGACGGTAGCGCTTGGGGGGTGTTTCAGGCGGCAACTGGTATGATCCGGGGAGGTATGCCCGGTACGTCCATGACCCGCCAGATCCTGGCCTTTTCTCTTCTCTTTGCCGCGTGGACGGCGGCGCAAACCGTGCCTCTGGCCGCTCCGCATGTGTTTTTTCGCGTGAGTTTGTCGGCGTCCGCACCACATTCGCTGAACGGCCGCATACTTCTCTTCGTCAAACGTGGAAGCGGCGACAAGGAGGTCAATACCGAGGAGTTCAGGCCGGAAGACACCTGGGTGATCGCTCGCGAGGTGCATGATCTGGCGCCCGGGGCGTCGGTGGAGGTGGACGGCGCCGATATCGCGTTTCCCGCCTCGTTCGCGACTATGGCCGAAGGCCAGTATGAGGCGCAGGCCGTGCTCGACCCGGGCCACACTTACAACTATGAGGGGCGTGCTGCCGAGGACTGGATGAGTCCGGTCGTCTCGCTTACCGGGTGGAAGCCACTTACCGGCCCAGAGCCGTCTCTTACCCTCGATCATCATCCCGAGCCGGACCCGCGCAGGCTTGCCGCCGAGGCCGCCGCAGCCGCCAAGGTAAAGCCCGGCATCGTGGAAGAACAGCTCTTTCTGAGCCCGGTGCTTACCCGGTTCTGGGGACGGCCGACACAGATCAAGGCCTGGATCATCCTGCCGCCGGAGTACGCCGCGCACCCCGAGCGACGCTATCCCGCGGCGTACTGGACCCACGGCTTCGGCGGCGACCACGCGTCTGCGCTGCGGAGCGGACTGGCGATCCGGCAACGCATGGATGCGGGCAGCATGCCGCCCATGATCTGGGTGATGCTGGATGAATCCTGTCCGCAGGGAACGCACGAGTTTGCCGATTCGGTAAACGACGGGCCGTGGGGTACAGCTTTGACGACCGAGTTCCTTCCGCACCTCGAACAGATTTACCGCATGGATGCGAAACCCTCCGGGCGATTGCTGAACGGTCACTCCTCGGGGGGTGGGCAACGCTGCAGCTTCAGATCAACTACCCGCAGATCTTCGGGGGCACATGGTCTACCTCACCCGATGCTTCAGACTTTCACGACTTCACCGGCATCGACCTGTACGCGCCGGGAGCTAACGCGTACCACTCTGCCGACGGCCGGCCGTATCCGGTTATGCGCGACCACGGGAAGGTGCTGGCGACCTTCGAACAGTTCTCCCGTTTGGAAGCTGTGCTGGGACCGTGGGGCGGTCAGATCAGCTCGTTCGATTGGGTGTTTTCGCCAAGGTCCGTGGCTGGTCCTCCCATTCCGCTCTTCGATCGCGAGACCGGTGTGATCGATCCCGCGGTCGTCGCCTACTGGCACGATCACTTCGATCTTGCGAACCTTGTGGAGACGACCTGGGCGGAGCGTGGGCGTTCGCTCAAAGGACGCATCCACCTGTTTGTGGGCACGGCCGATACGTTCTACCTTGACGGCGCGGCGCACAAGCTGGAGGCGCGCCTGCTGAAGCTTGGTGCAGAACCTCACTTCACCTATCTGCCGAACAAGACTCACTTCGACCTGTACGACGTGGGAGAGAACCGCGGCGGCCTCTTCGACCAGATTGGCAA
>CAXUEE010000075.1:0-1171 GCA_964249905.1 uncultured Acidobacteriaceae bacterium | reverse complement strand
GAATAGGACGTTGACCCGCCGTGAGTTCCGCAACCGCAGAAGCCATTCGCAATATCGCTATCATCGCCCACGTCGACCACGGCAAGACCACGCTGGTCGACGCCATGCTCCGCCAGTCCGGCACCTTCCGCTCGAACGAGGCTGTAGCCGAACGCGTGATGGACTCGAACGATCTTGAAAAAGAGCGTGGCATTACCATTCTGGCGAAGAATACAGCCATTCACTACAAAGACTCGAAGATCAACATCGTCGACACTCCGGGGCACGCCGACTTCGGCGGCGAGGTGGAGCGCGCGCTGAAGATGGTCGACGGCGTGGTTCTGCTGGTCGACGCGTCCGAGGGTCCGCTGCCGCAGACGCGATACGTGCTCTCAAAGGCGCTCGAGGCGAAGCTGACCCCGATCGTGGTGGTGAATAAGATCGACCGGCCGGACGCGCGCCCGCAGGAGGTGCTGAACGAGGTCTATGACCTGTTCATCGATCTTGACGCGGATGAGAGTGTGCTCGAGTTTCCGGTGATCTATACCAACGGTAAGGCGGGTACGGCGACGCTCGACCTGGCGGTTCCGGGAACCGATCTGCAACCCTTGTTCGAGTTGATCTTCAAGACGATTCCGGCGGCGCCGGGGACGGCGGACGGCGACCTGCAGGTGCTGGTGACGAACCTCGACTACTCGGACTACCTGGGCCGGCTGGCGATTGCGCGGGTGTTCAACGGCACGCTGAAGACGGGTCAGGAGGTCAACGTTTCGAAGATCGATGGCTCGATGATGCCGGTGAAGGTGACGAAGCTGTTTACGTTCAACGGCCTGAAGCGTGAGGACATCACCGAGACGACGGTCGGCGATATTGTGGCCATTGCGGGCATTCCCGGGATCACGATCGGGGAGAGCTTTTGCGCGCTCGAGAACCCGAAGCCGCTGCCGGTGATTTCGATCGACGAGCCGACGATTGCGATCAACTTCTCGGTCAACAACTCGCCGTTTGCGGGGCGCGAAGGCAAGTTCGTGACGTCGCGCAATATCAAGGACCGGCTGGACCGCGAGCTGTTGACCAACGTGTCGATCCGCATGGAGCCGACGGACGCGGCGGATACGTTCAAGGTGCTGGGCCGCGGGGAGCTGCAGCTTTCGGTGCTGATCGAGATGATGCGGCGCGAGGGGTTTGAGCT
>CAXUEE010000074.1:0-15019 GCA_964249905.1 uncultured Acidobacteriaceae bacterium | reverse complement strand
CAGCGGGAGGCGGTCAGCCGGTTCCTTGGAGCTGGGCGGGGCTCCACTTCCCTGCTCGCTGAGTTCACCGAGATCGAATCCGGCAAGCGCCACACCAACCGGCCCGAGCTACTGCGAGCCATAGAGCTGAGCCGCCGGCAGAAGGCTACGCTGGTCATCGCCAAGCTGGATCGGCTCGCCCGCAACGTCCACTTTATCTCCGGGCTGATGGAGACCGGCGTCGAGTTCGTCGCCGCCGACATGCCCCAGGCCAACCGGCTCACCATCCACATCCTGGCGGCCTTTGCCGAGCATGAGCGTGAGGCCATCTCACAGCGCACCAAGGGAGCGCTCCAGGCCGCCCGCAAGCGTGGCACCCGATTGGGCAATCCGCGCTGGGCTGAGTCCATCGCTCAGGCGCGGCAGATCAAAGATCCCATCCCGCCCGCGCCGCAGCTGGTCGAGATGATGCGCCGGCACCGGGCCGAGGGCATGACCCTACGAGCCATCGCCGCTCAGCTCAACGGGCTGGGACTACGGACGCCTAAAGGGTCGCAGTGGTACGCCGGAACCGTGCGGAAGGCGATTACATCCCTGGCCTGACTGAACGAGCCTTCACTTCACCTCAGAACTCAGAGGGACATCGAAGCTTTGCCAGTTTCCGCCCCAACTGGCAACTAACGTAAGGCTCTTCCCCCCGCTGCTCAGAGCAAAATCAACAACATTCTTCTTGTTCGGTGGCTGGATTGTCCGCAGGATTTTAAGCTGTGCCATATCGATGATCAGCAGTTTTGTTCCATGTGAGATCGAGCCTTCCTCAAAGAGCGGCGCATGGAAGAGGTAAACCGGGACAGCAGCAAAACGTCCATCCGCAGTGAATTTTGGCTGCCCAGGAGATTCATTCCATCGAGTGTGCTGCGGGGTTTCCGGTAAGCTCATCTGCCGAAATGATTGATCGCTGAGGTCATAGACCCACAAGCTATCCGTTGCGAGCACTACAACCTTGTGTGACGACGGGAAGCCTAAGTTTGGCTGACCATTGCCGATTACGTGCGCATCGCCAGGACGAGGAGGAATCGTCGGCGTCGCGGACCCTGATGAACTGAGGGAAGCCGATGTTAGGGTACAGGGCGGCTGCCGATCCCATCTTGCGGAATAGACGGGACAGAGAAACCACACGAGGCTGTCTCGGAAATCAAATGATGACCCGAAAACTTCCGTATAGCGAGCGCCGAAAGCTTTATGAGTAGCTGTTACCTTCCCGTCAGGGCTGACTAGTTTCGTAGCTATTTCCGGCTCTCCAGTGGGCAGGTAGTGCGCTTGTGAGACTTCCAGCTGATCGGTGTCCCCGGAATACCCCACCGGGTGTATTAAAAACTGAATTGGGAACTCCTTTGCCACAAGAACCGATTGGGTGAGCGTTCCGCGTTTCAGATCGATCAGTTGGAGGCTGAGACCATCATCTGTCGCTATGGCGAGTGCCGCTTGGCTTGCAGAAGTCGAAACAGCTAGTTGGCACGGCACGATGAACGACTGACCCTGAGGACGTGTGATCGCAACCGGAGCCTTTCCCGTAAGCTCCACAGTCTGACCGCTCGGACGCACTATCGAGATGCTGAACGACTGCTCAGTCACGGTGGCTTCTAACAGATCGCCAGCACTTGAGTACTCCACACAACGCTGAAGCTCATGTGCGTTCGATTGAGCTCGCAAATTGCAATCAGAAAAAATGCCACATCCAAGCAGCCCGAAGACCAATAGTGCTTTACGCAATCGATACCTCTCCGCTCTAAATGTTTGACCAGCATAACCTTATCATTTAGGTTCCTAGGTACCTGAGTGCTTTAGGTACCTGAGCACCTAGGTTCCTAGGTGCTCATGATTCTGACCATCACCAGCTACAAAGGGGGCGTCGGCAAGACGACCTCAGCCGTTCATTTGGCGGCCTACCTGCAGACGCTTGCCCCCACGCTCCTGCTCGATGGCGACCAGACCAAAAACGCCACGGCCTGGAGTCAGCGTGGCAAGGGCTTTCCCTTCCGCGTCGCCGGCATCGACCAGGCAGCCAAGCTCGCCCGCGACTTCGAGCACATCGTGATCGACACCGGGCAGCGGCCCAGCCTTGACGACCTCAAAGCCGCCGCCGACGGATGCGACCTGCTTGTTATCCCGGCAGTGCCGGCCAGCCTGGACACGGACGGGCTGGGGCAGACCATCCGCGCCCTGCAGCAGATTGGGACCGGAGCCTATAGGGTGCTCCTCACCAAGGTGCCGCCCCCGCCCGAAAAGGAAGCCGCCGAGCTTCGCGAGTTTCTGACCGGGCTTTCCGTCCCAATGTTCCAGGCCGAGGTGCCCGAGCTGAAGGCGTTCAAGAAAGCAGCCTCAGCAGGGCAGATCGTGAACCAGACCTCAGACCGCAATGCAGCCAGGGCGTGGCAAGCCTATGCCGCAGCTGGCAAGGAGATTCTCTGATGAATCAGTTCGCCGCCGCCTTTGGAGGCATCCAGGAGGCCCGCAAGGAACAACAGCAGCCCCAGGCTGAAACTGCACCGTCCATAACGAGGCGTAAAGCGCCCCACAAGGCTCCCGTACAGGCTCAGGCACCCCAAGGTCTAGCCAAGAGCCGGAATCCCGCCTACGAGCCCGTAAAGCTGTTTATGCATACCGAAAAGCGGCGTAAGGCAGAGCGGAAGTGGGAGGACGAAGGTGGGCGCGATCTTTCCAGCCTCATCGAGACCCTTTTAACCAAGTACCTAGGTTCCTAGGAACCTAGGTACCCATGCACCTGAAGGGTTGGTAGATCGTGGCCACGCGCAAAAAATCGAAGGAAGGCGAACAGCTACGGCTTGATGCCGTGGAACTGCAGCCTGCCCCTGCAGCCCGCAAACGCCCCGCAGCGCCATCCCCCATGGACCGGCTGCTGGATGCGGCCATTGAGATCCAGCAGAACCCCGACGCTGTTGAGCGGGCATACATGGCGCGGCAGCTGGTGCAATGCACGCTTCCGCATAGCGATCCTGGCGATCAATCCGTATGGGTGCGAACCAACGGCCACCTCACCCTCGCCATTCGCCCCAATGTTGATCTACGGACCCGCAAGCCCCTGTACCCCTACGGCTCCATCCCCCGGCTGCTACTTTTCTGGATTGTCACAGAGGCGACGCAGAAGAAGAACCGCCGCATCCAGCTCGGGAACAGCCTGGACGCTTTCATGCGGGAGATCGGCCTGAACCCGAGGACCGGGGGAGGGAAGCGAGGAGACGCCAAGCGCCTGCACGACCAGATGGAACGGCTGTTCCGCTCCACCATCACGTTTGAGGACCGGCGCGAGTGGGGCAAGAGCTACGTGGACATGCAGGTCGCCCCACGCGGTCAGTTCTGGTGGGATCCCTCCCGGGCGCACCAGGATAATCTTTGGGAGAGCTGGGTGGAGTTGGGCGAGGACTTCTTTGCCGCCGTCACTGCCGCCCCCGTCCCGGTCGATATGCGAGCCCTGCGCGGTTTGAAGCGGTCGCCTCTGGCCTTGGATCTCTACGCGCTGTTGACCCACACAGCGTTCGCGGCGAGCCGGAAGGGAATCTCCAGGACGATTCCATGGGAAGGCCTGCACACGCAGATGGGGGCCGAATACGCCCTGCTCAGGCAGTTCCGCGCCAAGGTGGTCGCAGCACTCCGGCGCATCCAGACGGTCTACCCGGCGCTGAAGGTGGAAACGACCGAGGATGCCCTGGTGGTGCATCCGTCCCGGCCCGCAATTGCGAAAAAGGGCTGATTTTCCGCAAACCGCTACGGTGAAACGGTGACGCTTGAACTGGCCGGTTTTTTACTTTCCTACGGTGAAACGGTGACGCCACTACGGTGAAACGGTGACGCTTTTTCGACTGCTATAAGGAAGGTCCTGTAGTTCTTACCTGTAGTTCTTTATGTCCTGTAGTCGATGAGGCCGACGGAATAGGAAATCAGGAAAAAGGTAGCGTGTACACATTTGTGTATTATGCCTGTGAGAGTAGGCAAGCGTGGAGCTGGAGTTCGAGTGGGATGAAGACAAGGCCGCAGCTAATCTCGCCAAGCACCGTGTCTCGTTCCTGACGGCTGCCGAGGTCTTCGCCAACGAAATCCTGGAGCGGATCGACGACCGGGAGGACTATGGCGAGGTTCGCTGGATCGCTCTCGGCAGGGTGGAGGCAGAGGTCTTCCGTGTGGTGTTTACCTGGCGGGGCGACAAACTCATCCGCATCATCAGCGCCCAGAAAGCGAGCAAGGATGAACGAGAAATCTACTACCGTGCGGCACTCCCTTAGCCAGATCAAGGCCATGCGCGAACGCGGTGAGGACCAGACTAGCCCCGACGCTCCCGAAGCCGAATCCCTCGGAGCCGACTTCTGGAGCAGCGCCCGCGTCGTCATGCCGGCAGGGAAGACCTCGGTTCACCTGCGTCTGGATAGTGATGTGGTGGACTGGTTCAAAGCCAATGGGAAGGGGCATCTGACCCGCATGAATGCCGTGCTCCGGGCCTACGTCGAAGCCCAGAAGCATTCTCCCTCGCGTTCCTAGTCGTGAGTCGTCGCCGGAGCTGTACGGAAAGTGGGCGGAGCGGAGCGGCGTCCAAGGCGGCTGCAGGCCGCCGTCTTTTCCATAGCTCGTCTTGCCTAGGATCTCTCTGCCCCTTCGGGATCGCGTTTGTTCTTCCGAAAACCAGCCACGATTACCAGCACCCCACCTAGCATCCACCAGTACGGCGGCCAAGTGTCAGTTCCGTTGAAAACGCCTTCTTGTGTTCCTGAAGGCGAGAGAAAGCGGGCATGGAGTACTTGACCACTCTCTCCTTGATACCGCACATCGGCTACCTGTCCTGGATGGAAGTAGGGACTAATTCCGTCAGCATTCACAGCGACCGCTGCACGAGAACCGACCCGAACTCTTAAGAAGGTTCTATGGCCTTTACCCTCCGCATGCACCTGGGCGCTTTCTATAGTCCCTAAAACCTCATACGTAGGAAGATGAGCTTCATACAGCAGAGTGGCAACAGCACTCAAGAGAATGGCCGCTCCTACGCAGAGACTGGCCCGAAGCCGATAGGCACCCTTTTGCATGGATATGCTGAGCCTTGCCGAGGCTATCGCGTAACCAACTCCAACGCAGAAAAGAACTGCCGCCGCAGCAAGGACTACTCGCAATCCCTCTCGCCCCACCAGCCTCAGTCCTGTTCCTGATCGCTATTCGGCTTCTTCACCACCAGCGACAGCCCATAAAGGGCGTTCTTGAGCCGCTCAGGTGAATCAGAATAGAACTCTTCGAGCATCCCCTTGAACTTGGTCGCTGAAGCCTCCGAAATCTGACATTGATGAATCATGGCCACGCCGACGAGGATCTTGGCGTGGTTGTCGCGCCTTTTCTGTTCTCGGATATCCAGCGCCCGCAGCCGGCGCTCACTGGCCTTGAGGGCCTCGACTTTGGCGGCTGTGGCTTTACGGATGGCCGCAACCTCGGCAGCAGCAGCGTCGCGAATGGCTTTCTTCTGGGCCTCTAGCTCTTGGATACTCTTCGGATTCGCCCTGGGCATGTGCCTGAGCATACAATCACCCTTACCGGAACGTAAACGGCGTAAACAGCCAATGCGCGATACCTAGTTTGCTACGCAAACGTATCGCTAGAAGCAAAAGCAACAACAGCGGCAACAGCAACTGCCGCGACAACCGCAAAAGCAAAGGCTCGCTCCCCTTGGCCATCGTCCACGTCGTGATGAAATCGTCGAGCACCGCGCCTCCGGCAGCGGCGCACGCCGAGTACATCGCCCGCGATGGCCAGTATCAACAGCGCGGTGGGTTGGAGCTGGTCGAGTCGGGCAACATGCCCGAGTTCGCACGCGACGATCCGCATTCGTTCTGGCAGGCAGCGGACGATTTCGAGCGCAAGAACGGTCGCGCCTATACGGAGCTCCAGATCGCCCTCCCTCGTGAGCTTGCGCCCGAGGAACGGAATGCACTAGCCCGCGAAATCACGCGGGAGCTATTGGGCGACCGCTTCGCCTACACGTTGGCCGTGCATACGCCCTTGGCCAAGGACAACATCGAGCAGCCGCACATGCACCTCATGTTCTCCGAACGCGCCATCGACGAGCGTACCCGCGAGCTCTCCGAAGAGCAGTTCTTCAAGCGCAACGGAGCGAAGAAAGACCCGGAGTGGAACGCCCGCGAGAAGCCCATGGAAGTGCGCGAAAAGTGGGTCGAGATGATGAACGCGGCCATGGAGCGGCATGGCCATGAGCAGCGTCTGGATGCGCGCTCCTGGGCCGACCAGGGACGGCACGATCTCGCGGAGTTGGTGGAGCCCAAGTTGCTCGCCGGCAGTGAGGCCGAGGCACGGGCCTTGCATGCCCAGGTGGACCAGCTGCGGGAGCAACGGGCCGAGCTGCCCGCCGCGCACCTGAGCGCGGACAAGGTGATCGACCATTGGGAGCAGCAGGCCGAGCGGCAGATCGCCGAGGTGCGGGAGCGCGAGGCCCAGGAGCTCTCCCGGTTGGACAAGCTGATCGCCGCAGCCAAGGAGCTTGCTTCTGCGGTCAAAGAGAAGACTGTTGAAGTTGCCCAGAGCGTCTCCGAGCGGGTGGAGCAGTTGCGCGATCGCTTCGAGCGCTGGCGGGAGCAACGGACCGAGAACGCCGAGCAGAAGCTAGACACTCAACCGCGTTCTCCCGCCCAGGAGCAAGCCGTCAAGCAGGAGCAGAGGGCGGGGCCGGAGCTGGCCATGAACGCGCAGATCGAGCAAGGGCGGCAGGCTTTCCGGGAACGCTACGAGGCATACCAGCGGGAGCGTGCGCCGGCTGTTGTTCCAGAGGCGAAGCCGGAGCCCAAGCAAGAGCAGGTTCAAGAGCAGAAGCAGGAACAGGAAATCAAGATCGACCGCGGTTTCGGGATCAGCCGATAGCGGAAGGGCTTCGCAGAGGAGTACAGGGCCATGGCAGAGCAACAGGTAGCAGGCAGTGCAGGCGAGATGATGGTCTTCGGTCTGATCGAGCAGGCCGACCGCATCGGAAAGTCCGCGCTGGCCACCCAGCAGGACTTGGCCGAGCAGATCCAGCACCTCGGCCAGGTGCAGGAATGGGCGGTCAAAGCCGCCGTGGAGCTGCAGAAGCAAGCGGTCGCCGCGATCAAGAACCTGGAAGCGGAGCGGGCGCAGCTGCAGGCGAGCCGGACAGGCTTTGAACGCAATGCCGTCCAGGCCATCCAGAACGCCGTGCGTAGCCAGAGCGATGAGATCGAGCGGCAGACAAGTCAGGCACTGGCCTCCCCGCTAAGAGACATCGGGCATGCCGCCGCTCAGGTACGCCAGAACGTCAAGGAGATGAGCTGGCTGATGTACACCCTGCTCCTAGCTGGAGGGGTGATCATCGGGCTGGCGCTTGGCTGGCTGCCCTTCCGAAGCAGCTTGAACCATCTCCAGGAGCAGCAGGACCGGATTGAGCAGTACCTGGCCACCCAGCAGCAGCAAGTAGCTCCGGCCACGCCCGAGCCGTCCCATGCCCCGACTCATAAAGGGAAGAAGTAGCCAGCCGACAGCCTCGGCACACCAGGCAAGGCTATGGATTTGACGCTCGCCGCTAGGGCGAGCTTGGAACGCGTGCCGCGTCCCACAAACCCACAGCCTCGGCGGCGATTGTGAAATTGACGACAACGGCGCTGTTTATAGGACTAATGCGAGTCCACAGCCGTAACATCTGGATCAAGATGCAGACTGATCGCCACGCCTCCATATTTCACAACTTCTAAGTAGGGATCGGTGCCACCTGTGTACTTGATCTCGAGGTGCTCAGTATCCAGCCACTTGATCCCGAGTTTCGTATCTGCGTTCTCATCACTCAGGACGTAGGCATGCTTAATGGAGCCATCGCCGGGGTAAGAAAGAACCGCGAAGGGCTCAGTCTGGAGAACCGTGCGGTTCAGGTTCTTGAGGCTTATGGTCGTTCCGACCCATGCTGACCCGAAGCCGCCGACTTGGTGCGTTTCGGCGATTGCCGTCCAAACTTTATCAGGTGACTGCACCTCCTTATGCCACACCACATCGCTATAGCGACTCCCAGGCGTGTGCTGGAGGATTGAGACAGCGATGCAGGCCATACCGGCGATCATGAACGCAAAGGTGAGGCAAAATCGGGTCACGATTCGGCTGCGAACTTTACTGGCCGGAAGGCCCCTACGATGTACTCCCCATGCTGGAAGCCACCAAAAAATGCTGAATCGCGCTTCAGGTTTGATTACGCGACTCTCTTGGATCAAATCCCTAATCGCCTGAATGGTGCTGGCGTACCAGAGCAAAGCCAAAACAATCAGGCTGATCCCAATCGTGCGCATGGACTACTGTCCGTCAACTGCTGTAATGGAAGCCAATAGGATTTCGTGGTCCGTTCCGCCGACGACCTTGCCGTACACCGTCAACATGCCGGGATTGTCGAATCGCAGAATGCCGCCCTTTGGAACTTCGACATTCCTTCCATCTGTGCGGATCGTGATGGCTTGGCGAGTAGGGTAGCCCTGATTTGCTTTGGGCACGTATTTCTTCTCGCAGTAGCCCGTCAGAACCCCGGGCCAGTCAGCCTTTACCGATATCGTCAGGCCCTTCCGCTTTGGATCATTGAAAGTGTCTGACGGGTCCAGAGTGAAACCCACGGCTTGTTGTCCGTTGTAAGGAGTCAGGTGAATCAGCAATGGACGCTCGACCGCGATTGAGTATTCAGGAGTTTCCAGCTTGGCGTTGCCGCCAAGTTTCATAAGGTCTTCCCAGGTAAGCGTAATTTTCATGTCGCCATTATGAATGGTTCACTCCTGCGCCGCTATGCGCTCCCGCTGTTAACGAGGCCGGCACCGCTTAGCGTGCGTTTCGCCAAATTTATTGCTTGTCGGGGTCCATCCAGCTACGGTCCATCCAACTGGTGTCCCCGAATCGCATCTCGAGAGTTTGCTTAATTCGTTTGTCTAGTTTTGGATCCTCGGGAACATCAGCTCCAAGTGCTCTAAGTCCTGCAAGAATCGGTTTAGCTTCTGGAGCCTCCAGGCCAGGAAGTGCCCACCGGCGACCATGCGCTCGGAAGCGAAGACCCCAGAACTGCCTTCCCTTTGCGGATGCGATCACTGCGAAGCGAATCGCGCTTACCTCCGCAAGCGGGTATGTGTATGTGCGCCAAGTACGATTGGAGAAATCGAGCCAGGGTATGCGCGATATGGTGATCGCTTCGCGGTCGCAATGGAATGTTTCGTCAGACGCCCACGCTGCACGAGCGTAGCGGAATGTTTGCCAGCCAAAGAGGCCGACGAAGAGTACAAGTCCAACGGGGATAAAAACGACTATGGGCGAACCCGATGGCGCGCTGGTCAGATCATGCCACATGCTCGGATTACCGTGTTTGCCTGGCAAGAATAGGACGCCACACGCCAGCACGATCAGCATGCAGATCGTGAATACGAAGCCAAAGAGCTTGCCACGCGGTTCACTCACTGATGGCGTATAGCTAACGTCTACCGACTTCTCGGTGATCGAGATGGTGAAGTCGCTGTGCGCCATTTCACTCGTCTTCGATGAGCCTTTCCGCTAGCCATGCAGCTAAGGCCGGGCGATCTGGAATGACCCCCTCAGCAACGTCCTCGCACATCTTCACGAGTTCTTCGTTTGTCGCATTGAGCGTCGCACCCATTTCATAGAAAAGGTGCAGCCCGACAGCTAGCCCGGTTCGCTTGTTTCCGTCTAGAAAGCAATGATTTTCAATCAGGTAGTACATGAGAGCGCTGATATACGTGAGGCCGAGTTCATCGGCCTCACCGTTGCCCTCGTAATACTCGGCCATCTCTGCATTCTTTGTGCAGCGTTCAGGGCACCCTTCTTGAAGAATGCCGTGTGATCCGCCAAATGTCTGAACGGCTTGTAGGTTTAACGCAACAATCGCATCGGCAGTCATTGCCTCAATCAAGGCCATTAGGCAAGGGCCTCAAATGCACCCCGCCACTTTGAGAAGATCGCAGCCGCAGCTTTAGCCCTTCTGGCTTCCCGCTCTTCAGCAGTCTTTAGGGCAACCAGCCTTGTACCTGCCTCAGAAGCAAGTCCGAGTGCAAATACTTCATGACCACGGCTGTTCAGCGCCTTCTCAATCTGCCGCTCGTTGGCCGTGGCGGAAAAAGCTACTCCTTCTCCTTTTACCCGAACTTCCGGTTTACCAGGTTCAAAGCCTACGCCTACGACGCTTCCTACTGCCTGCAGAAGAGAAGCAGAAGGAATGGCTATGGCTGGTAGGCGCATCGTTCCTACCTCGACTCTTTTGATCTCGCGACCATTGTCATGAAGTCGGTAGGACTGGCGCTCCAAACCCTTGGGGAGGAGCGCGAGGTACTTGCGTACGGCAGCGTTGCGATATACGCCCTCAGATTCAAGCCGAATAGCTTCCATCAGCTCTGAGCCGACATCTTCTACGAGTCTTCCGAACAGAGAGTCCTGTTTGTCCGGAGCTTCAAAAGCTAGAACGCTCTCGAATCCAGAAGATCCTTCCTTGACGCCAACCAACTCTATATCCATGTGTTTTGCAGCGTTGGCGAGTCGTCCCACCTCTGTTGCTTCATGAGCATTGAGAAGAATTTGTGATGTGATCCTTCGCGTCGCCAGCAGCAGCTGATTCATTGCTGGACCGAACTCGGTCAAGGAGACGCGGTGCTCCTTCAAGCCGCGAACACTTCCGGCCCAAACGATATCGAGTTGTGTTTCGGTTCGCATGGCGTTCCTGTGGTTTTGCCACCTTACCATTTTGGATGACCACTGCCCATCCCTCGCATCAGCTTGTATTCACTGAAACGGGCGTTTCAGACGAGTACACTGGCCTGAAATGGCCACCGCAGACGCCCAATTCGTCGCCTACTACCGCGTTTCGACCGAGCGCCAGGGCGAGAGCGGCCTTGGGCTCGCCGCGCAGCGGGAGGCGGTCAGCCGGTTCCTTGGAGCTGGGCGGGGCTCCACTTCCCTGCTCGCTGAGTTCACCGAGATCGAATCCGGCAAGCGCCACACCAACCGGCCCGAGCTACTGCGAGCCATAGAGCTGAGCCGCCGGCAGAAGGCTACGCTGGTCATCGCCAAGCTGGATCGGCTCGCCCGCAACGTCCACTTTATCTCCGGGCTGATGGAGACCGGCGTCGAGTTCGTCGCCGCCGACATGCCCCAGGCCAACCGGCTCACCATCCACATCCTGGCGGCCTTTGCCGAGCATGAGCGTGAGGCCATCTCACAGCGCACCAAGGGAGCGCTCCAGGCCGCCCGCAAGCGTGGCACCCGATTGGGCAATCCGCGCTGGGCTGAGTCCATCGCTCAGGCGCGGCAGATCAAAGATCCCATCCCGCCCGCGCCGCAGCTGGTCGAGATGATGCGCCGGCACCGGGCCGAGGGCATGACCCTACGAGCCATCGCCGCTCAGCTCAACGGGCTGGGACTACGGACGCCTAAAGGGTCGCAGTGGTACGCCGGAACCGTGCGGAAGGCGATTACATCCCTGGCCTGACTGAACGAGCCTTCACTTCACCTCAGAACTCAGAGGGACATCGAAGCTTTGCCAGTTTCCGCCCCAACTGGCAACTAACGTAAGGCTCTTCCCCCCGCTGCTCAGAGCAAAATCAACAACATTCTTCTTGTTCGGTGGCTGGATTGTCCGCAGGATTTTAAGCTGTGCCATATCGATGATCAGCAGTTTTGTTCCATGTGAGATCGAGCCTTCCTCAAAGAGCGGCGCATGGAAGAGGTAAACCGGGACAGCAGCAAAACGTCCATCCGCAGTGAATTTTGGCTGCCCAGGAGATTCATTCCATCGAGTGTGCTGCGGGGTTTCCGGTAAGCTCATCTGCCGAAATGATTGATCGCTGAGGTCATAGACCCACAAGCTATCCGTTGCGAGCACTACAACCTTGTGTGACGACGGGAAGCCTAAGTTTGGCTGACCATTGCCGATTACGTGCGCATCGCCAGGACGAGGAGGAATCGTCGGCGTCGCGGACCCTGATGAACTGAGGGAAGCCGATGTTAGGGTACAGGGCGGCTGCCGATCCCATCTTGCGGAATAGACGGGACAGAGAAACCACACGAGGCTGTCTCGGAAATCAAATGATGACCCGAAAACTTCCGTATAGCGAGCGCCGAAAGCTTTATGAGTAGCTGTTACCTTCCCGTCAGGGCTGACTAGTTTCGTAGCTATTTCCGGCTCTCCAGTGGGCAGGTAGTGCGCTTGTGAGACTTCCAGCTGATCGGTGTCCCCGGAATACCCCACCGGGTGTATTAAAAACTGAATTGGGAACTCCTTTGCCACAAGAACCGATTGGGTGAGCGTTCCGCGTTTCAGATCGATCAGTTGGAGGCTGAGACCATCATCTGTCGCTATGGCGAGTGCCGCTTGGCTTGCAGAAGTCGAAACAGCTAGTTGGCACGGCACGATGAACGACTGACCCTGAGGACGTGTGATCGCAACCGGAGCCTTTCCCGTAAGCTCCACAGTCTGACCGCTCGGACGCACTATCGAGATGCTGAACGACTGCTCAGTCACGGTGGCTTCTAACAGATCGCCAGCACTTGAGTACTCCACACAACGCTGAAGCTCATGTGCGTTCGATTGAGCTCGCAAATTGCAATCAGAAAAAATGCCACATCCAAGCAGCCCGAAGACCAATAGTGCTTTACGCAATCGATACCTCTCCGCTCTAAATGTTTGACCAGCATAACCTTATCATTTAGGTTCCTAGGTACCTGAGTGCTTTAGGTACCTGAGCACCTAGGTTCCTAGGTGCTCATGATTCTGACCATCACCAGCTACAAAGGGGGCGTCGGCAAGACGACCTCAGCCGTTCATTTGGCGGCCTACCTGCAGACGCTTGCCCCCACGCTCCTGCTCGATGGCGACCAGACCAAAAACGCCACGGCCTGGAGTCAGCGTGGCAAGGGCTTTCCCTTCCGCGTCGCCGGCATCGACCAGGCAGCCAAGCTCGCCCGCGACTTCGAGCACATCGTGATCGACACCGGGCAGCGGCCCAGCCTTGACGACCTCAAAGCCGCCGCCGACGGATGCGACCTGCTTGTTATCCCGGCAGTGCCGGCCAGCCTGGACACGGACGGGCTGGGGCAGACCATCCGCGCCCTGCAGCAGATTGGGACCGGAGCCTATAGGGTGCTCCTCACCAAGGTGCCGCCCCCGCCCGAAAAGGAAGCCGCCGAGCTTCGCGAGTTTCTGACCGGGCTTTCCGTCCCAATGTTCCAGGCCGAGGTGCCCGAGCTGAAGGCGTTCAAGAAAGCAGCCTCAGCAGGGCAGATCGTGAACCAGACCTCAGACCGCAATGCAGCCAGGGCGTGGCAAGCCTATGCCGCAGCTGGCAAGGAGATTCTCTGATGAATCAGTTCGCCGCCGCCTTTGGAGGCATCCAGGAGGCCCGCAAGGAACAACAGCAGCCCCAGGCTGAAACTGCACCGTCCATAACGAGGCGTAAAGCGCCCCACAAGGCTCCCGTACAGGCTCAGGCACCCCAAGGTCTAGCCAAGAGCCGGAATCCCGCCTACGAGCCCGTAAAGCTGTTTATGCATACCGAAAAGCGGCGTAAGGCAGAGCGGAAGTGGGAGGACGAAGGTGGGCGCGATCTTTCCAGCCTCATCGAGACCCTTTTAACCAAGTACCTAGGTTCCTAGGAACCTAGGTACCCATGCACCTGAAGGGTTGGTAGATCGTGGCCACGCGCAAAAAATCGAAGGAAGGCGAACAGCTACGGCTTGATGCCGTGGAACTGCAGCCTGCCCCTGCAGCCCGCAAACGCCCCGCAGCGCCATCCCCCATGGACCGGCTGCTGGATGCGGCCATTGAGATCCAGCAGAACCCCGACGCTGTTGAGCGGGCATACATGGCGCGGCAGCTGGTGCAATGCACGCTTCCGCATAGCGATCCTGGCGATCAATCCGTATGGGTGCGAACCAACGGCCACCTCACCCTCGCCATTCGCCCCAATGTTGATCTACGGACCCGCAAGCCCCTGTACCCCTACGGCTCCATCCCCCGGCTGCTACTTTTCTGGATTGTCACAGAGGCGACGCAGAAGAAGAACCGCCGCATCCAGCTCGGGAACAGCCTGGACGCTTTCATGCGGGAGATCGGCCTGAACCCGAGGACCGGGGGAGGGAAGCGAGGAGACGCCAAGCGCCTGCACGACCAGATGGAACGGCTGTTCCGCTCCACCATCACGTTTGAGGACCGGCGCGAGTGGGGCAAGAGCTACGTGGACATGCAGGTCGCCCCACGCGGTCAGTTCTGGTGGGATCCCTCCCGGGCGCACCAGGATAATCTTTGGGAGAGCTGGGTGGAGTTGGGCGAGGACTTCTTTGCCGCCGTCACTGCCGCCCCCGTCCCGGTCGATATGCGAGCCCTGCGCGGTTTGAAGCGGTCGCCTCTGGCCTTGGATCTCTACGCGCTGTTGACCCACACAGCGTTCGCGGCGAGCCGGAAGGGAATCTCCAGGACGATTCCATGGGAAGGCCTGCACACGCAGATGGGGGCCGAATACGCCCTGCTCAGGCAGTTCCGCGCCAAGGTGGTCGCAGCACTCCGGCGCATCCAGACGGTCTACCCGGCGCTGAAGGTGGAAACGACCGAGGATGCCCTGGTGGTGCATCCGTCCCGGCCCGCAATTGCGAAAAAGGGCTGATTTTCCGCAAACCGCTACGGTGAAACGGTGACGCTTGAACTGGCCGGTTTTTTACTTTCCTACGGTGAAACGGTGACGCCACTACGGTGAAACGGTGACGCTTTTTCGACTGCTATAAGGAAGGTCCTGTAGTTCTTACCTGTAGTTCTTTATGTCCTGTAGTCGATGAGGCCGACGGAATAGGAAATCAGGAAAAAGGTAGCGTGTACACATTTGTGTATTATGCCTGTGAGAGTAGGCAAGCGTGGAGCTGGAGTTCGAGTGGGATGAAGACAAGGCCGCAGCTAATCTCGCCAAGCACCGTGTCTCGTTCCTGACGGCTGCCGAGGTCTTCGCCAACG
>CAXUEE010000073.1:14843-15158 GCA_964249905.1 uncultured Acidobacteriaceae bacterium | reverse complement strand
ACAAAGCATAGTAGCTATCAGCAACCTGCCTCATCAGCGTGAGATGGACCAGGTTGAATGCATAGTCGGCCGCATATAGCCGACCGCGCGCCGCGCGCAGCGCATCGAGCCGCGCATTATTGTCGAAGACCAAGTAGTCGAATTGCAGGGTAGGCTCTAAGAGGCTTAGATTCTGCGCTACAAAGACAGGCCCGAAGATGGTTTCCTCGTTCAGCGTGCGGCTCAGTATTAGGCCTTTAACAACGGGGAAAAGCGCCGACTTAGCCACGCCTTTTTCCGCTGCAGCCTGTTTGGACTGCTGCCACGCGGCCTGTG
>CAXUEE010000073.1:14517-14833 GCA_964249905.1 uncultured Acidobacteriaceae bacterium | reverse complement strand
CCGCCAAGTCGATGAGCACGGCAAGAGAAAGCGGCTCGGCTTGACCTGGAAGCTGGAGCGGAGGCGGGTCGGCCGGCCTTGGCAAACCCAGACCTTTTGGAGAGATCCAGGGTGCGCCCGGCGCTTGTGGCAACTCCTGCGCGCTGGCCAGGGCAGAGCCAATCAAGACAAAGCAGACACCCAACACGCTTCGCCGACCTTGACCCTTCTGGGCGTCGAACCCTTTCATGAATGTTCACTTTCACTGCACTACGGCCTAAACTTTTGCGCAGCGTTGGATGATAGGCGCTCTTGCCTGAACGCCCGGAGAGGCAGC
>CAXUEE010000073.1:12281-14507 GCA_964249905.1 uncultured Acidobacteriaceae bacterium | reverse complement strand
TTCATTGAACGGGCTGCAAGCCTATGAAGCTAGGACGAAACTGCCTGTCCCAATGCCGCCACTCCTCCCGTGCGCGGAATCTGTTCAGTATCGCAAGGGTGTCGTTACATTTCTGTGCAATAACGGACACCTTTCCGTACGTTGCCATGCGCGGTCAGTTCAATTTGCAGCAGCTCGCAGATGCTCTGCCAGGGCGATGAAGATGCTGAGAGTCACAATACTCGACAGGGTGCTGTAGGCCACGACCGAGGCGCTTTCGGCGACATCCTCTTTGTAGCGAATGGCAAACAAAATCCCAAAAAAACCGGCCGGTAATGCAGAAAGCAGAATAGCCGAGCGGGTGGTGAGCGGCACGGCCCTAGCCGAAAGCCCCCAGCTCAGCAGGGGGTGAATGATATTGACGAGGATGACGGCTCCGGCGATTTTGAGAGTCAGTTTGAGGTTGGGACGTTGATCACTGAGTACCAAGCCGGTCAGCATCAAGGCGACAGCACCGGCCGCCTTGCCGAGCAGGTCGAAGGATTGCGAAAAGGCTTTTGGTATCTGCCAACCGAACATAACAATGACGATCGCAAGTAACGGCGCCAGGATGAGCGGTGAAAGGGCCACCCGGCGCAGGGCGGCCAGGATTGAAGCTGCTTGAGACTGCGTGCTTCCTTCCCGCTTTGCCTTCTCGAGGTCAAGTATTACAAGGGTGAGGGGGGACAGAACGATGGAGCCTACCGCGATACCAACGACAGCGCGGATGTTTCCTGCGGCTCCGAAAACGGTGGTCATAAGCGCGATAGCGGTGGCCGCGGAGTTGGGCAGAGAGATGGACATTGCGAGCAGAGCCGACGCGCTTTGCGAAAGCTTGAAGACCTTTCGTTGCAGCACGTAGACAAGCAACCAGAGGATGACTAAGCCCACAGCAAGGATCGCGGCCAGTTTCCATTGTCCAACCAGTTCAGCTTTCGAGGTCTGCACGATGGAGCCGAACATTGCCGCCGGGAGGGCAAAGTCCATCACTAGCGTATTAAGCGTCATCACATGCTTGTTATCGATTTTGCCGGTGGCTCCGGCGAAATAGCCCAGCACGATGACAAAGAAAATCGGTATTAAAGCTCGGCTGAGTAGGTCAAGCATGTGGGACCCCGGTGCGGGAAGATTATCTGCGTTGATGCATACAGGTGCGGCGATAAGGGGTGGCTTTCTCTTGCTGCGGTACCGGTCCAGGCGAAACCGTAGCCTTTACGCGAGGTTCCGGGGCTCACCTAAACTAAACCGCAAGGAACAGGAATCCGAAGACAAGCAATCGTCGCAGCGACCTGCACGGTGACAGCTACTGTTTGATCCAGACTGTTTGCGCGTTGACGAACTCGCGGACGCCGAAATGGGACAGTTCGCGGCCGTACCCGCTTTTCTTCACACCACCAACTGGAGTGCGCGGATCTGACACGGAATACCCGTTGATGAAGACGCCACCAGTTTCCAGTTGCCGCGCGATAGAACGAGCGCGGTCAACGTCGCGTGTCCATAGATTGCCGCTCAGCCCGAAGTCGCTGGTGTTCGCCAGGCGAATCGCGTCCTTGGCATCGTCGGCTATGCTAATGGCGGCAACAGGCCCAAAGGTTTCCTCGTCAAACGCAGTCATGCCCGGCTGCACCCCGGAGAATACGGTTGGCTCATAGAAAAATCCGGGTCCGTTCTTTTTGTTGCCGCCGAGCAGCAGTTTCGCTCCCTGGCCCACCGTAGCCTGCACTTGTTTGTCGAGTCCCTCGCGGAGATCGGCACGCGCGATGGGGCCAATCTGGGTGTCGGAATGCATCGGATCACCCATGACGAGCTTGCCGGCGGCCTCCACAAACCGAGAAGTGAATTCTTTAGCGATCGATTTTTCCAGGATGAACCGTTTGGCCGCGAGGCAGACTTGGCCAGTGTTCTGGAAACGCGCCTTCACGCCCGTTGTGATGGCGGCATCGAGATCAGCATCGGCAAGCACGATGAAGGCATCCGATCCGCCGAGCTCAAGCAGGGACTTCTTCACAAGTTTGCCTGCGATGGCAGAAACTGCCGAACCAGCCCCGACACTGCCTGTCAGAGTCACGGCGGTAACCCGGGGATCGTGCAGCAGCACGTCGACTTCATCATTTCCAATGTTGATAGAAGTCAGGACCCCGCGCGGCGCTCCGCTCTTTTCAAAAGCATCCTGCATGGCGTAAGCGCAGCCCAGAACATTGGGTGCAT